>NZ_JBSGEQ010000070.1:0-16612 GCF_053602975.1 Nocardia sp. NPDC004278 | reverse complement strand
CCGCAGGCCTGGACGGCGATTCGGATCTGCCCTGGGCCTGGGGCGGGAGTCTCGGTCTCGTCGAGCCGCACGACGTCGAGTGGGGAGCCGTATTCGTGGAAGCGAAGGGTGCGCATGAAGTCTCCTGATTAGTGACAGCAGATGCTGTCATCACTGACCGTAGCTGACGACAGCATCTGCTGTCACTATGCTGAGGACATGGCACGATGGGAAGGCAATACGCGCGGTCGCCTGGAGCGAGCGGCACTAGACCTGTTCACCGAACAGGGTTACGACCGTACGACGGTCGCGCAGATTGCCAAGCGCGCGGGCCTCACCGAACGTTCCTTCTACCGCTGGTTCCCCGACAAGCGCGAGGTGCTGTTCGGTGGCGAGGACCTCGAGAAGTGCTTCGTCGCCGCCATCGAGGCGGCTCCCGAAGGCGCGGACCCACTGACCATGCTGATGGCCGCATTCGGCAAGGCGCCCGAAGTGATCCGCCCCCGCGAGTTCCTGCGGGAGCGATCCGCGGTCATCGCCGCCAATCCGCCTCTGCTGGAACGCGAACTGATCAAACTCGCCGCCCTCTCACAAGCCCTGATCTCCGCCCTGGAGCGCCGCGGTGTCGAGCCCCAGACCGCACGGCTGGCCACCGACGCGGGCATGGCCATCCTCCGCCAGACCGGCCGGCGGTGGATGTCCGACGAAAATGCCGATCACACCCAACTTCTGGCCGACAGCGCCGCGGATTTACTCGCCGTTCTCACCGCAAACACGCCGAACGACTCGACGAACAGGGCGGGTCGCCACAGTTGATCCGTGGCTCGCGACCGAACAGCTGCTGCGCTCGCGCTCGATCAGGATCGTGTACAGCCTGATTCAGGCGTTCTCCGTGACCCGCGAACGACCGGGAGCTCGGCATGTGCGCGTGTTGAGTTGTTATGTGCCCGAGGCCATGTAGGCGGCGAGGATGTAATTCGGGTGGCGGTCGAGATTGGTCCGAGCACGGTCATAGCGCATGGTGGTGCGAGGGTCAGCGTGGCGGGCAGCGATCTGGACGTCTCGTAGGTCGACTCCGGCATCGAGCATGGTGGTGACGAAGGTGTGGCGCAGCATGTGCGGGTGCATCCGGGGTAGCCGCATCGCCGAATCCTGGGCCATGCGGCGCAGTCGTCGTGTGGCGCAATGCCGATCCATGCGCCGTCCTCGAGTGTTGAGCAGGATCGGTCCGTGGTCGCGGTCACCGGTGGCGCGGGCGATCGCTCGTCCGACCGCTGGCGGCAACGGGATCAGAGCGAGCTTCGAGCCCTTGCCAACTACGCGCAGTACGCGGTGGCCGTGTTCCTCGCCGATGTCCTCGGCGTCGGACTTGCAGGTCTCGAAGATCCGCAACCCGAGCAGTCCGAGCATCGCGACGAGTGCGAAGTCGAATTGGTTGGCGGAATCGCGCGCCGCGGTGAGCAGTGCTTCGAACTGTAGGTGCGAAAGTCCCAGTGTCGGTGATTCATTCGGTACTCGGGGTCGGCGGACGTACTCGGCCGGTGAGTGGTCCATGACACAGGTGCGGTAGAACCCGGTCACTACCGCGGTACGGCGGGCAACGGTGGAGGGTTTGAATCGGCGGGTCTCCTGCATCCACCGTACGTACCGTTCGATCTCGGCGCGCACCGCTAACAGCGGTAGGAGATGACGTTCGGTGCACCAGGTGAAGTACAGGCGCAGATCAGATCCGCAGTGGGTACGGGAGCTGCCGGTAAACCGGGCCAGGTATGCCGCACTGGCCAGCCGCAGTACGAGATCGTCACCGGCGAAGGTGACGTCGATATCCGATGAAGTACTCATGCTCCACGATGCCCAGAACACCACCCGAATTCGCTCGGGTCGCGGCATGTGCGTGCGTTGCGCGACAACCGGCCACGCCTCGTCGAAATGGCGGGGCCGAGCCAGCAAGATGGCGACCGAGAGGCATGGCAAGAATGCCCCTCGTCCGGGTTGTCGATTATTTGTCGACCTCGACGTTGATCTCGGAGACGTCGTCGACAACGATAGGCTGGAGTGCGCTTTCAGGCTCCACCTCAGGTTGTTCGTTAGATGTTTCGTCGGACTGGACCTCTGTCAGCCTGGGCACCTCGGCAAGCTCGCTGTCCTGCACCGATTCTTCCGCCATTACTGCTCCTTCATCCGCAATTACCAACGAAGCAAGCGTAGCGATCGGCAAATGCCCATGTGCGGCAACAGGATGTACTGGACGAATGCACTGAAATCGAGCGGACGGCTCAGGCGCTGCAAAGTCGCTCAGTTCGCCAGATCCGGCAGCTTGAGTGGCGGATGGGCCGGGGTTGGTCTACGAGGCCGCATAATGCGGCCTCCACACTCCAGATGACCGACAGAACCGGACCTACGTTTCTGTGCGCGGCCCAGTCGTGATCCTCAGTGACATGCCTGCTGAGGCAAGGCGCCTCAGAAGCCGAGGATCGAAATACATAGACGGAAAACTTCTGCCAGCCATCGCGGTCTCCACCCGAAGCTCGCCGCCGGGCTCGCTGTGCATCGCCGCCGACCTACCGCCAGCACTCATTTCATCCAGGAACGCATTGACCTCGTCTTCCAGGCTCCAACTCGCGCCGACCCGGTGGAAACGATTTTCTCTCAGCCCATTTTCGGGATGCCTGGCCACCTCGGTACGAATTACCGGAATTTCGCGGTCTGAATCATCGATCACGGTCGACTCCTAGATGACATCGATATCGAGTGACAGCCCTAATGACGCCAGAAATGCCAGCGTCGCTGCCGATAACGTGATGGTTGGCCAAATCTCCTCGCCGGCATCCACAGCAACGGTCAGGCACCCGGTTACTCCCTGATTCGAGAGAACGTGACCCAACCGCGTGGAAACTTGCGCAAGTTTCTCAACGGCACGGTCTACCTGCTCGCCGACCTCTCCGAAGGACACCTCCAGTCGGACAACCCAGCCATCGGAACTCCTACGCAGTTTGGGAGCCGCCCCTTGTTGCCCCGCCCGCCAGTAATTGAACGGTGCCAGTCCTAGCGCCGCGGTCACCTCGTCTGGATCGAATGTGCCGGTCAATTTCAGCGACACGGTCACTTCGGAAAGCTCCTCAGCAGTCATCGCAATCTGATCCCCGTCGATTCTCCTGCACCCGCCCCTCCTTTTGGCTTATAATACACATTTCCCTTTCCATCTTTGTATAGATCGTATCGGGACGGAGGGTCTGGCTTTATATCGTGTGGGTCATGACCGCGAGCCTTGAGTTCCCTTATGTCCCTATTTGTCAGGGGTTTGTCCTGCGCAGGGTTTCGCGTCCGTTCCTCGGTTTGATCCCATTCCGGCTCGCCTTCGGCGGAGTCATCGATCGATGTTATCAGGACTCCAAGACCTGCGATGGTAAGCAATCCACCGGCCGCGAGCGCCCCAGTCGAAAAACCGATTCCTGACAACCCTCCCAAAAAAGTTCCGACTGCCCTGGCGATCGCGGCGGCGGCCGTTTCGAGAGACACTCCTTCCAACGTCACCGACTGGGGATTGCGGATTACCACTGCTGAGACCGCGATGACTACAGATGCACTTACAACGACAGCCGTAAACTGGGTATTGATATCCGTCCGCATCGTCGATAATGCAGCAGATAGTTTCTCGGTCGATGCGGCGAAATCAGAGGAGGCCAACTCGATATCGCCTGCACTGGTCGCGAGAGTGCGCAGGTGGTCTACCAGATATGGGATATCTTCCGGAGCGTCGGAAGAATATGTTTGTTCCAGGCCTTCGGCTACCAATCGCAAGCGGGTCTGCGCGCCGAATACGCTGGTGTGAGAGGCAAAGGTTTTCCACGCCTTCGCTACCCTGTCGAACTTGTCAGTGTCGCTGTCGGGGATCTCGCCACTTGCGACCTGAGCAACCACTTTTTCGTACAAGCCGGGAAACTCTGATTCGAGCCCGCGACTATTCGCGTGTGCCGAGGCGACGCCGATCACCGAGCCAGCGCCGTATGGCAACTCCGTGGGAAGCGCCCTCGGAAGCGTCGGCCTGTCATCCTTGTTTGGGCTCCGATTTGCCTTATACTCGCCGCAGGCCCAATTGTAACCAGCGGCCGTCAGCACGTCCCCGAGTCGCTGCAAAGCGCGGGCAAAATTCGTTGCAAACAGGGTGAACGCACCGACCCGCTCATCGTATCCTGACGCCCAGGCCTTGATCGCTTGATAACCACCCGCCATCCCGCCCGTGGTAAGCAGGACCTTTTGCAGGGGATTGTACACATCCTGGAATGCCTTGGATATGGCATAACATTCGTCGGCGGCACTGTAGTAGGTTTGCGGCGCGACGCCTACCACGTCATCCCCTTGCCATTCGCAGATTCAGTTCTGACGCTTCGGAATACGAAGAATGGGCCGTCTGCGCCGCCCGCTGCATCTGCTCCAGCCCTTCGACCAGTTCGCGTGCTGCCGTCATCCATTCCTGGTGTTCCTCGGCGTAGGCTGTCGCAGCTGTACCTGTCCACTGCCCGCTCTGTATTAGGCCCTGCACTTTTCTTTCGAGTTGATCCAGATTGTCGGAAACGAACTCCTTGAAGCCACGGGCACGCGCCGTCACATTCTCGATGTGGTCGAGGTTGAACTCGAATTCCGAGGACATGACGTCAGTCCAACTGCAGCGAGTTGTACGACGATGCGTTCGTGCTGTCCCGGTCCTGGTACGTCGCCGCGGTGACGCCGAGCTTCTCCGCCAGGTCGGTGAGCGAGTCCCACACCTTCAGCGCGCCGTCCTGCATCTCGTCCCAGCCGGTGCGATAGGCATCGGCCGCACTGCCCCTCCAAGTACCGAATAGCGCCTGAACCTCCCGGTCCAACGACGTGGAGCCCGACTTCAGTTGCTCTGCAATGTTATACGCGAACTTGCCGATGGCCTTGACTTCGTCCGGCACCACGTTCAGCGACGGATCACCTGTGGTCATGCCCCCTCCTCCCCACTCGATGGCCAGCACCTGCGAGCATACTGACAACCTCGAAGGTCGACAATTTCATCACCGGGCGTCGCGATCGAGGTTGCAAGGATCGCCTGGTTCGATACCTTCAGCGAAATGATCTATCCAGGTAGGGAAGCGGCGCCACAAATAACGCAATCGCGCCGAGAAGCGTTGGTGTCCCATCCTCGAGTAAGACCGGGTTGCTGTGTTCGGCAGGCCAGCAGTGAACTCGGATCCGCGTCTGATCCGGCGATCCGAGCCGGTCACCGCCGGCTCGGAGACTCCGGCACCACACGCAAATCGGCAATACCGCGCATTGCCAAGACGCAAGAAGCCTTGCCCGGCGAGCGATCAGGAGCACGCGTGCCGCGCGACCGGCACCGCTGGTGTCCGCGGTCACATGTGCATGGTGTCGGTTTGGGGGTCAGCATCCACCGGCGCGGCCGAACCGATCCGGGGCATTCGTCGTGTCGGTCCAGCGCGGACAATAGGCTCAGGCCCTCGGGTCTTGTTTCGTGGATGAGATCGAAAGCGACACCGCCGATCTCGATTCCTCGATCCAGGAAGTAGGACTGTTTCCATCCTCGCGGGTCAACTCACGAGGCATCATGCAGCGCAACGGTTTCCGACGCACTCTGCTTGCATCACATCAATGTCGGACGCCGTTCCTTCGCGCGAAGGAGGTGGTTTTGGCAAACGTACCTCTAAACGCATGCCCCCGAAATATTCGGGCCTGACCCATTATTAATGGCGGTATCGTGAGTGACCACCTCCTAGTCGCGTACGCCGAAGCAGTCTGTCCGACCGGCACTCATGCTATCAACTGGCTCGAACTGCGTACCCCCGAGAGTGGTGAGCACAACTGGCTGCTGTCTTGCGTGCTTCCTGACTCTGCGACGTGAGACACGGGCTAAGCCCGCTATGCGGCGGTCTCAGAAGTGTATCCGCGCGGAAGATACGTCTGAGCTGCGTCTCTGTGCTTCTGCGGCAACGTTGCTCATCGACAGCCCTTTCCGAAGTTCTCCTGGCTGGAACAGGGGCGCCAGATCAATGTCAGTGTGCAGGTGTTGAATGCGGTGGCGCGGACTTTGTCGTTGGATGCGGCGGAGAAGGCGCATCTGTACCGGCTTGCGGATGTGCCTACGGCGCACGCGGGAACCGCTCTGCCGGAAGAGCTTCAGGTGATTCTGGATCACCTGGAACCGCTTCCGGGTGTGGTGCTCAGTCCGCGTTATGACGTGCTGGCTCACAATGAGTCCTATGAGGCACTGTGTCCGGGTTTCCTGCTGGGTGAACGTAATATGGCGCATCGGGTGTTTCTGACTCCGGAGTGCTGCAATACCTATCGCCATTATTGGGATGACTTGCGGCGCATGTCCGGATATCTGCTTCGTTCGTATGCGAAGAATCTGGGTGATCCGGGTTGGGAGGATTTCATCTCTGATTTGTGTTCGGAGAGTGAGAGTTTCGCGTCTTTGTGGGCTCGTAATGATGTGGCGGTTCCGGCGAGCCGGACGAAGCAGATCCGTAATTTGGCGGTGGGGGAGTTGGAGATGTTTTTGACGAGTATGAGTTTGCCGTCGGTTCCGTATGCGTGGATTCAGGTGAACCGCCCCGACTTTCCGGCCGCTTCCTTCTCTGTGGAGGATGTGGGCCATGCCCAAGCGTTATCCGATCGAGCAGCGTGAGCGTGCGGTGAAGATGGTGCTGGACCGAATTGACGGGTATCGGTCGGCGTATGCCGCCTGTCAGGCGCTCGCTCCGAAGCTCGGCGTCCATGCCGAGACGTTGCGTGTCTGGGTGAAGCAGGCCCAGATCGACACCGGTGAGGCTCCCGGGGTGACGAGCGCGGAGCAGGCGCGGATCAAGGAACTCGAACGCGAAGTGCGAGATCTGAAGGAGGCCAACGAGATTCTGAAAGCGGCCTCGATTTTCTTTGCGCGGGAGATCGACCCGCGCCGCCGTTGATCTGCCAGTTCATCGACCGAATGCGTGCACAGGGTTACCGGGTCGATCCGATTTGCCGCGTGCTCACCGAGCAGGGCGTGCAGGTCGCCGGACGCACTTATCGGAACTGGAAAACTGCCACGCCGTCAGCGCGGATGGTGACCGATGCGTATCTGACCGATGCGCTGCACGCCACCATCGGCACTCCTGAGGGCTTATATGGGCGCCGCAAGATGACCCCGTATCTGCGCCGCCAAGGCCACCAGGTGGGGATCGGCACCGTCGACCGGCTGATGCGCGACGAGGGCCTGTCCGGCGTAGTCCGCGGCGGCAAACATCGCACCACCATCCTTGGGAAAGGGTCTGGTCATCGCCGCGCTCCGGACCTTCTCGACCGCGACTTCACCGCTTTTGAGCCGAATCGCAAGTGGGTCACCGACTTTACTTATGTGCCCACCTGGACAGGATTCGTGTACGTGGCGTTCGTGATCGACTGTTTCTCCCGGGCGATCGTGGGCTGGCAGGCGGCCACGGTCAAGGACACCGCGATGGTCACCTCGGCGCTGAAGATGGCGTTGTGGCGGCGCGACCACGACGGTCACGCCATCGACGAAGGATTGATACATCACAGCGATGCCGGGTCGCAATATACTGCGATAGCATTCGCGGAAACACTTGTTACCGAAGGTATCTCGGCTTCGATCGGCAGTATCGGCGATGCCTATGACAACGCCCTGGCCGAGTCCACGATCGGACTGTTCAAGACCGAAGCCATCGCCCGTGACAGCCCGTTTCTCACCGGGCCATTGCGGTCACTCGACGACGTCGAGTACACGACGATCGAATGGGTCGACTGGTACAACAATCGGCGGTTGCACAGCCTGCTCGGGCACATCCCACCCGTCGAGTACGAGACCGTCTATTACGCTCGACAACAGCCATCCCAGCCGGTGATGACTCAACCATGAAGCCGGCCGAAAAGTCGGGGCGGTTCAAGGTGTATACCCCGACTGATGAGGTGGCGTGGGGGAAGTTGCGGGAGTTGTTGGCGATGACCGAGGAGCAGCGTCAGCGTCTGTGGATCGAGCACCGCGAGATGTATCACGCTGCTGCGGAGTGAGCTGTAGAGCTGTGCGAGCACAGGTAGGCCGCGGATCTGCTGCGTCGGCGGCCGCCGTCGATGCGGATAGCAGATCCGCGACCACGGAGTGGCGCGCGAACGCGTCAGCGCCCGCAATTTCGCCGCTGACCGCGACGATGCCGCGGCGATTCACGAGCTCATCGGACAACTGCTGCACCGCGCCGTACCCGAGCGGCGGGGCGTGGCGCGGCTGCCGTGTCGTTCCGATCGGCTCAGCGCGACCGCTGCTACTGTCGGCCCGGTGCGACTCGTGTCGAGTATCGGTGCGGTGCTATTGACCTGTGCGTTTGTGCCGCTGCCGGGACTGTCCGGGGTAGCGACCGCGCAGGGCGGGCAGGCGGTCGGGGACGACTGGTCGGCGGTCTCCGAGACTTTCGAACCCGAGAACTTCCGCGCCGCACCGTACCTGGGCAACGGGCGCATCGGCGCGATGATCCCGCCCAGCGGCGGCGGATATCAGGACTACGGCGCCTCGGTGCGCACCTCGTTCCCCTTAGTGGAACCGCGCTACACCGGAACGTATCTCGCGGGCTTCTATGCCATGAAGTCCATGTCGTGGAACAACACAGAGGCGATCGCTGCGCTCCCCGCATGGTCGGGCCTGAGCGTCGACGTCGCGGGCCGAACCTACCGGGCCGACGTCGACCCGGACACGCTCACGCACTACCGGCAGCGCCTGAACTTTCGCGATGCCACCGTTACCACCGAAGCCACTTGGACACCCGATGCGGAACACCGGCTGGATCTGACCTACCGGACCTTCGTGTCACGGGCGCAGCAGAACCTCGCGGTCCAGCAGCTCACTGTCATTCCGCACTTCTCGGGGCCGCTCACGGTCACCGACCTGATCGACGGGGCCGCCGCGCGTCGGGTCACCCCGGTGACGGCGGCCTCCGATCCGAACCGGGGGCAGACCACGGTCGGCGTGCGCGCCGACGGTACCGACCGCACCGCCTTCCTGGTATCTACGGTCACCACGCCAGATGAACTGGGTGCTGCCGCGCTACCTGCGAACGGGTCGACGGCTGGCACACGATTCGACGGCACCGTTGTGGCGGGCCGCAGTTACACGGTCACCAAGTACGTCGGAATCGCCTCCGGCGCGGACGGCGCGGACCCGCGCGCGATTGCCACCGACGTCTCCGAATCCAGCGCGGCGCGTGGTTTCGCCGCCGCCCACGCCGAACACGCAGCAGAGTGGGATCGCTTGTGGCAGCCCGCCATCGAGATCCCCGGCCGCGACGACTATCGGGACTGGATCCGGCCCGCACTGTATTCGGTGCTGTCCAGCGTCCGGGCCGGACAGCGATGGTCCGTGCAACCCGCGGGGTTGTCCTCCGACGACTATGGCGGCCTGACCTACTGGGACGCCGAGACCTGGATCTTCCCAACCCTGCTCGCGCTCTATCCCGAATTGGCCCGCACCGTGGTGGATTTCCGCGTCGCGGCGCTACCGCAAGCCGAGGCGAACGCGCGCGCCTTCGGGCTGACCGGCGCATTATTCCCCTGGAACGATGGACCGACACAGCGGTGCGCGTCGCCGTGGGTGTGCGGACTGGTCCAGGAACATTTGGGGAACGAGATCGCGCTCGCGCAATGGCAGTACTATTCGGCCACCGGCGACGAGCAATGGCTGCATGACAGCGGCGCGCCGGTGATCACGGCGATCGCGAACTACCAGGCTGCTCGCATCGGCCCGAAGCTGCCCGACGGTCGCTACCACTACGCGCCCGCGGCGGGCGCCGACGAATACGTCTCGGCTTCCGTGGACAACGCACTCACCAACGCCGGAGTGATGGCGACGATGCGCGCCGCGATGTCGGCCGCCCGGCTGGCCGGACTGCCGCTGAACCCACGGTGGGCCGATATCGCCGCCCATATGGCGATGCCGCCGGACATCGTGCCCGGGGTGCCCGCCGAGTATCTCGGGTACCAGGGGGCCAAGATCAAGCAGGCCGACACGGTGCTGATCAGCTACCCGTACTCCTATGCGGCACCGGGCTATTCGCCCGAGGCGACGCTGGCGTACTACTTCGACCGCACCGATCCCGACGGCCCCAATATGAGCAACAGCGCCGGCGCGATCCTCAGCGCGCAGTATGATCCCTGCCGCACTCAGCAGTTCCTCGATCAATCGGTGCAGCCGTATGTCCGACCGCCATTTGGGTTCCAGTCCGAGGCGCGTGGCGAACGCTCGGGTGCGAACACGGTCGGTCAACCGGCGTGGATCTTCGTCACGGGCGCGGGCGGATTCCTGCAAGGTTTGCTGTACGGGCCGAGCGGGCTGCGGTGGGCCGAGACGGGTCCCTGGCTGGACCCGATGCTGCCCAGCGGGTTTCCCGAGGGGATGACGGTGCGCGGCCTCGCGGTGCGCGATAGCAGGTTGACTGTGCGCATCCGACCGGAAGGTACGACAGTCGACATCACTTCGGGTGGTCCGGTCACCGTCGAGACGCCCGGCGGCCCGGCGACCATCCGTCCGGAAACACCGCTGACGCTGCCGACCAGGAGCGCCTGTCCCTGACCCGGTGGACATCGCACGACGAACCGGTCTCGTCGTGTTCTGTGCGGGCCGCAGCATCGTCCATAACGGCTATCCGGACGACGTGCGGCTGAACAGGTCGCGGTGACCGGCGACGTACTGCTCGACCGATTGGGGAGGCTGGCCGGTCAGCTTCTCGACGTCATTGGTGAGTCGGTTGTAACGGTCGTTGCGGTGCAGCTTTGCCACCGTCAGCAGATGTCGCACGGTGTGTGGGCTGATACCTGGCACGGCGCCGATCTGCTCGGCGAAGTCGTCGTCGCCCAGATCCGTCCCCGACACGGGGTGTCCCAGCGCGCGGGTGTAGTGCTCGGCCAGGCCTTGGATGTCCAGGACCGCGGGCCCTGTCAGCTCGTAGACGTGACCAACATGCTCTGTCGGGTTGCGGAGAATAGTGGCGACCACGCGGGCTACATCGGTGGCGGCGATCGGTGAGGTCCGGCCGGAGCCGAACGGCAACGCCAGAACGCGGCGTTCGGCAACCGATCGGCTGGCAAGGGCGGTGAACAGCGGATTGTCCAGGAAGACTGTAGGTCTGATGTGAACGACCGGCACGCCCGACCAGTTCATGATGTGCTCGGCCAGCCAATGCAGCCGTTGCTGCCGCGATTCTTCGGTGCTCGTCGACGTCATCTGCGAGACCGTCATCTGCGACATATTTACCAGCGCTTCGAGATCACCGCGCTCATCGGCGATAGCGCACACCACCGCCGCGGCCTCCAGGTAGTCCGCCGATACGGCCATGTTGAAGAACACTCGGCTCACACCGTGCAGAGCCTCGGCGACATCGGCCGGATCGGTGAGGTCGCCGACGATGATCTCGGCGCCGAGCGCCCGTAGCGCGTCGGCGCGGCCGTCGTCATGATGCACCATTGCCCGCACGGGTTCGCCGTTGTCCAGCAGCAGTTCGGCCACCAACCGGCTGACACTGCTGTAGCCGCCGCCCACACCCGTAACCAAATATGGTGCTGGGTCACTCAAGACGTGATTCTCCTGCCGCGCGGTGGTTTCCGGTAGGGCGCCTCAGGCGGTGCCCGCACATCGCAGAAAGGTCGAGTCCGCAAATTTTGAGCATACACGCAGGCGGCATTAGGGACCCCGCTCCGAACTAGGCCAGAACAGCGATGACCATGGCGTTATGTCGTGCACGCGTGCGTAGCGGTTGCCGTGCCTTGCGCAACTGCCCCGGGAGCGCAACGGTGTGAATATGAGTCTCACCCCCGCACTCGTCGGATGAACGGACAGACCGACCAAATTCTTGGGAGGAAATATGGCGAACATGTGGACGGAGCAAGACATACCAGCTCAGACGGGCCGAGTTGCGGTCGTCACCGGCGCCAACAGCGGACTCGGGTTCGAAGTCGCTCGGGCATTAGCGGCGCATGGCGCGTCGGTGGTGTTGGCGGTGCGGGATGTAGACAAGGGTAAACATGCGGCGGACCGTATTGCAGGTGCCGTCCCGGGTGCCGACACTACCGTCCAACAGCTCGATCTCACCTCGCTGGAATCCGTGCGTAATGCCGCGGAACAGCTCAGGTCCGCCTATTCCGCGATCGACCTGTTGGTCAACAATGCTGGGGTGATGTACCCGCCGAGGCAAATCACCAGCGACGGATTCGAGTTGCAATTCGGCACGAATCATTTGGGACATTTCGCGCTCACCGGGTTGTTGCTCGACCGAATGCTGCCGGTACCGGGCTCGCGGGTGGTCACGGTCAGCAGCATCGGCCATCGTATCCGGGCGCGAATCAACTTCGACGATCTCCAGGGGGAACGGTCGTACAACCGGGTGGCGGCGTACGGCCAGTCCAAGCTGGCGAATCTGATGTTCACCTACGAACTGCAACGTCGCCTGTCCAGCACCGGCAATACGATCGCGGTCGCGGCTCACCCCGGTGCCGCCAACACCGATTTGATGCGCAACCTGCCGACTGCGCTGCGTCCGCTCGTGCCTGTTATTGCACCCATCATCGCGCAGAGCCCAGCACAGGGTGCCTTGCCGATACTCCGCGCGGCCACCGACCCCGACGTGCTCGGCGGCCAGTACTACGGACCGGGTGGATTCATGGAGACCCGCGGCTACCCGAAAATCGTCGAATCGAGTCGACAATCGCATGACAGGGCGATTCAGCAACGCTTGTGGACGGTCTCGGAGGAATTGACCGGAGTCACATTCCCTATCTGACCGGAGCGGTCGGCCGCTGCCCGGGCCGGAGCAGTGAGGCTGCTGTATTTCCTCGGCGCGATATTGCTTTCGCACGCAAGGCTGCTGTCCGGGTGCTCATGATAATCGCGTCGGTACTCGGGGTGGCGGCCAATTCCCTTTGCTCCGTACAAGATCCGAACGTCGGCAGGGTCGCTGTGATGATGCCCTGCATCGCGACTGTGGTGCTCGAATGAGGTTGAGGTGGCCGAGCAGGGCGGTGCCGATGTGGATGGATAGGCCGTTGTTGACCAGGTCGGTGGCGAACACCCTTCGGCAGTTGGCGTGTCCAGATCTGTGCGTGTGGTGATCGAGCTGCCTCAATGCTTGATCTGTTCGCGGAGGATGTCGCCGTGGCCGCAGTGACGCGCGAAGTCCTCGATCGTGAGCAGGTAGATAAACCGCAGGCTGACGTCGCCGACGCGGGGGTGTGTCCTGGTTTCGTCGAGGTCGAAGTCGGCGGCGATGACGCGGGAACGCTCGCTGGCGCGCTCGAATTCGGCGATCACGTCGGCCAGGGTCTCGTTGTCATCGACGATGAAACTGGCGTCGCCCGGCGTGGTGCCCCCATCGCATTCGTTTTCGGGTAGACCCGCTAATACGTGCTGGAACCAGATCCGTTCGGCGACCGCGGCGTGCTTGAGCAATCCGATCGGGGTGGTCAGCGACGCAACAAGACGGCGGCGGGCGTCGGCTTCGGACAGACCGCGCACCGTGTTGATCAATTCGGTCCGGTTGCGGTCGAGCATGCTCTCGAGCAAACGGCGCTCTGTGCCGGTGGTGATCGGGGGTATCGACCATGTCATTGTCGGCTCGATTCTGTTGGTTCGGGTTGGATCCGGCTGTCGTACTTGTGGTTTCGGCGTCTCGGTGTCTCCTTCGGCAGGGCCGATGACCGCGTTGCGGTGCGGCAGGTGTGATCGACGTTCCGGTATCGTCAGCCGCCTGACGTAGGGCGGGTGATCTCCTCGTGCTGGGCGGCCAGGCGCGCGACGGCTTGCGCGCGAAAGTCGGTGAATTCGTCGATCGTGCCGCTGGCCTTGGCCAGTCGCTCGCTGAGTGCGCGGTTGTCGACCTCGAGTCGCAAGATCTGCGCGGCGCAGGGTCCGGGATGTCGCCGGCCTGTTGCATTGCGCGCAGGCGTTGTTCGAATTCTAGCCTGAGGTGAGCCGGTCGCCATAGAAGGCGGTGCGTCATTGTCCTCTTCCCACTAACCACTGTTCGGTATGTACGGCAACTTTGGCCGACCGGGAACGGAGCATGGCTCAGGTCTTCGTGCAGAAGTGTCCGGCTGATCAGGGCAGCGGTGCTCGGCCTACCAAGGCATTGATCTCGCGGAGAGCGTCGGCAGCCTGCCGGATGGCGTTTTCCGGCACGCCTGCCATGACGCGGGCATGTACGCGACCGGCGGCATGCACCGTCGTCTCGGCGAGTTGCCGACCGTCTGGCGTCAACTGGACCCAGCGGCTGCGACCGTCTCCCGGATTCTCCACGCGCTCGATATGCCCGGCGGCGCTGAGTCGTTGCAGCACATTGCTGATACCGCCGGTGGTGAGAAACAGCGCCCGGCTCAACTCGCTCGGCTTCAGCCGGTGCGGCGGTCCCGCACGGAAAAGTGCTGCGAGCACATCGAATTCGGCGTAGGTGAGGCCGAATTCGGCCATCTCCGATCGCAGCGCCTGCTCGATCCGGCCGTTGAGCCGGGCGATGCGCTTGCTGAGCTCCAGGGTGGCGATCAATGAGTCGGACATGCCACCGGCCACCCAGCCCGGCACCAGTTCGTCGACGTCATCATGCACGCGGCCAGTTTATCCCTTGAGATATTGCTTTTAAGAAAGCTTCCTTTTAAGCTAAATTCATGGTCTCGACCCTCCTGCTCCGCGGTGGCATCGTGCTGGACACCGAGCCCGAGCCGCGGGTTACCGAACACACCGACGTTCTGATCGCCGACGGCCGCATCGCTGCCGTGGGAACCGGCCTCGAAGCTGCCGAAGTGGTGGATGTAACCGGCCGAATTGTGTTGCCCGGCTTCGTTGATACGCATCGCCACACCTGGCAGGCCGCACTCGGCGGCACGACCGCCGACGTCGATCTCCCCGAATATCTGAACCGAGTACTCGGGGGTTATGCCCCTCGCTACGACCCGTCCGACGTGTTCATCGGCAATCTCACCGGAGCCTTGGACGCCCTCGGCTCCGGGACGACGACGCTGCTCGACTGGTCGCAACTCAATGCGACCGCCGAGCACACCGAGGCCGCGATCCAAGGTCTGCACGAATCCGGGATCCGCGCGGTATTCGGCTATCCCGGTAGGGTTTCCGCGACCGAGAACTCCCGATTGTCTTTCGCCTATGCCGCACTGGGGCCGGAGATCGTCGGAACCGACGAAGCGGTCCGCGAATGGCAGGAGGCGCGCGAACTCGGCCTACCGATCACCGTACATATGGGCGGCAACGGTCAGGACAGTGCGGCCCGGGGCCTGGCGGTGCTGGAGCAACACGGCCTACTCGGCCCCGAAACCACCTATATCCACCCCAACTACTTCACCGACGACGCATTGCGCCGAATTGCCGCGACCGGCGGCACCGCGTCGATCGCCCCGATCAGTGAGACGGGTCTGAGCATCGGTTACCCCGCCACCGGTCGCCTGCTGCGCGCGGGCATCCCGACCTCCCTCAGTACCGACACCGTGACCAGTGGTCCCGGCGATATGTTCAGCGTCATGCGATCCGCCTACCTATTCGAAAGGGCAAGCGGTGGGATGGATTTCACAACACGAGACGTCCTTCGCCTGGCCACCGTCGACGGCGCTCGCGTCCTCGGGCTTGCCGAGGTGACCGGTTCCCTGCGCCCCGGCAAACAAGCCGATCTCCTGGTCCTGTCGACCGACCGCCTCGGCCTGGCCGCCCACCCCGACCCCATCGCCTCGGTAGTCCTTTCCGCGGGCCCGGCCGATGTCGAGATGGTCTTGGTAGGCGGCGCCATCCTCAAGCGCAATGGCCGATTGCTCCACCACGATTCAACGGCGCTGCGCGCGAGACTCCGCGAATCAGCAAGACGGACAGTGCTTTGAGCCGATCCGTCAGTGGCGGTTGACGAAAGGTCCGCACGGTCTGCGCATCGCTGCGGTCAGCGGAGCGACGGGCGGCCATTGCTGCACCCGGAAGACACACCGTGCCAACCAGATCCGGCTGTCGTCGCCTCGGTCCGAGGTCTTTGCAAGGGGCTTTCAGCCCGCGTGCACCTCGGGATCCGAGGCGGCGACAACCCGCTGTCTCGGGCCGCTCGACGCGGTCAGCAACAAGCCGATGTTGGTCTGGCTACGGTGCTCGCAGCCTGACGGACGGGACCGGTGCCGCAGCATCGAGCGCGGGCCAGCCAGGTTGCGGTTGCTGCGGATTCGGTCTATCTGGATTCAGCGAGGACGAATCGGGTCCATGCCGCGGCCCGGTTGGAGTTGTGGTTGAAAACCTGCCCGGTGGTGAGGTCGATGGCGTAGACGCTGCCCTCCGGGACCCCGCCGTTGAAGGTGCCGAACCATGCGGTCGGCCCGGATTGTGGTGTGTCGCAAGCCTGTACGCCGGTGAACGCATGTTCCGGGAAGGTGACCTCGGCGAGGTTGGCGGAGGTGAGGCCGGCCAGGGTGCCGCCGCCGGCGGCGGCTATCGCGGCTGCCTGGACCTGTGGCACGCAGTCGGTTATGACAAAGAAGCGACCGTCTTTGCTAGCTTGAGTTTTAAGCTCTGAGGGTCGCGTCCCGCGCCCCGGTTGATCTTGAACGAAGCCCTTGGGTGATGATTTGTCTTGCGACAGAACAA
>NZ_JBSGEQ010000069.1:0-20190 GCF_053602975.1 Nocardia sp. NPDC004278 | reverse complement strand
GAGATCTGCCCGCCGGGCGTGGTGGAGGAGTGCGACGACGCGCTCGTCGGTCCGGGTCCACAGCGTGGTGTCGACGGCGCGTAACCGGGTGAGCAGTTCGGGCTCCGGGCGATGGCCGAGCACGGTGGTCCAGAATTCCGTGTCGTCGAATTCGCCGGAATCGTAGGGTTCGCGGGCGCTCCAGAAAGCATTCATGAAGAGTCCGAGCTGATCTGCGTGCCATCCGGCGAGTTCGGCGAGCCTGCTCCACATGGGAACGGTGGGCTGCAGGCCGATGACGCCGTTGTAGTCGAAGATGACCGCGTCGAGTTCCGCGGGCTGGTGAGGTAGTGCGGTTACCACCGGTTCTCCAAGGCTTTGATGGGACTGGGCGGCCGCGCCTGCGGTGAGCAGGGCGGGCAGGGTGCCGCCGCCGACTTCGGCGTCGAGAATTGCCGCGAAATCGGCTGCGTGGGTGGGACGATTCCCGCCTTCTTCCATGACGAAAGAGGCGCACAAACTGTGGATCGAAGGAAGGTTCCGCGAGTCAAAGGCTGAAGGTGATGCGCGACGCTGCGCGAACAATCCGAAACCTACCAAGGGGTATGGCGAGCTACCACTCGGAACGGGTCTTGGTGATCCGCTCCACAAAGCGCCGTCGGAAGGTCTCATCGGCGTGGTAGCCGAGATCACTTTCCGGCGGGGGCCGATCACGCTGGATACGCCTTTCCAGGTCATCGAGGCGATCCCGAACGTCCATCGAGGTGCCGGGCCGCGCCGGTTCCGCAGATAGCTGCTGACGGATTCGTAAGCGACTGCGGCGTGGTGCTCATCGAGCAGGCGTTCCCAGACTTCGCGGGCGGTGATGGTCGGTGTGGCGGCAAGAAGGGCATCGATGTGTGGGATGAGCCCCTCCAGCGTGGGCCGCTTGCACGCGGGATAATTCCTGCGGGCGGGAGGGTTTGGTGATTCGAGCGCCGCATGGACCGTGCGCCAGCCGACACCGTGTTTGCGTTGACGTTTCGGATCCTCATCTGTGCGCCGATCACCTCGACGACCGTGTATTCGCTTCCTCCGCACCGGAATCGGCTAACCGGAGCCAGGACGTCGACGCGGCTGGTCATTGGCGTTCACCACCGATGATTGTGTCCGGGCCCAGCAGCATCGTCTCGATATCGACGGCCAGGTCCCGACACCACAGCAGATGAAACAGCGTTGGCAACACCACGATCGGGTCACCGACCTCGCCGACTCCCTCGGCCAGCGGGCGTGCAGTGGCGAAGACCTCGGCCAACTGGGTGACCAGGCCGGGACGACGGCAGCGAGGATGGCGATAGCCCGACAACCACCGCAGATTCGCCGCCTGGACCCGCCGCATCTCACCAAGTCGGCGATACTGCCATCCGACCGAATTGCGTCCGTGGTTATGGACGGTACTCGTCCATCAATTCCGGCGGCATCAGGTACTGGCGTCAAGAGCGAGTGTCCATGAATCTCGATAGCACCTGCGTGTCGGGACTGTCACCACCACGTCAACTGGTGGTACTCGGCTATCTAGCGGATGTCTTGTTCACAGACCGCGGTTAGCCTGCCCAACGTGGGAATGACTGAATTCGCGAAAGCGAACCAAGTGAAGGCCATTCGCCATCACGTGCGCCACCCGATCGAGGCAGGTTGGCGATGACCGGCGGCGAAAGCCTGGACTCACTGATAATCCGGCTCGGTGACGAGGACCCGGTGATACGCAGCGAAGCGGGTGCCCGCCTGCTCCGCGACGTGGCCGATGCCGCACCGCGGCTGATCACGGCGCTGCGACAGTTGAGCCCGCGCGAACGGTCGGATCCGCGCGCAGCAGCGACGATCGAGGCGCTGGTCGACGTGCTGGGTAGCGGTGGTGATGTGGTGCTCGACCCGCTCGTGGCGGCCGTTCCGGCGGCGTGGATGGCCGATCGGTCCGACGGAGGAAAAAGGTGGCGGGTTGTGCCTCCCTGGGCGCTGAAGAGCGAGGTATTTGCGCTGTACAGGGTTTTCGGAGAGTTGCGGGTGTCCGATGACGTGAAATACCTTCCGCTGCTGCGTGATCGGGAACCGCTGGTCCGCTGGTGGGGGTTGTGGGCGCTGGCGAGATCGGGCTCTGCCGCGCGTCGCTTTCTGGATCATGTGTTGCCGTTGATCGACGATTCGGCGGTGGTGGTATCGAATCGAGCCTTGGCGACGCTGGATGCGATGGGATCGGAAGCGTTTGCGAGGTTGCGGGAACTCGGGCAGGAGCCCAGTCCCGCACAGGGATTAGCGCTCAGCGCGGTCGTGGCGCTGGGTGGCTGGCCCCAGTTGGATTCCACGCAACAGGCACTGCTCACGCAAGGAGTCGAGGACAAGGTCGCCCACGAGGCACCGGAGTCGATGTGGGCGGGCGGGCTGGAGCCGAACTGGCGCGGTGACCGGGACTTGAAGGGAGATTGGACGGGAGCTTGGCTAGCAGTACCCACCGACGATCAGACGGCACTGCTCGACGCCCTCGGGCTTGTCGAGGCCATGCCCACGACCATGCGGACAGGCATGAACCTCTCGGTCGACGTCGACTGCGTCTTTGTCACTCCAGAGCTCGATGGCTGGACACTTGTGTTCGGTTACATACTGCCTGGGGGCATCTCGGTCGATTCCGTGTGCGAGTGTGTGGTCGGGCTGAGCCGCCAGTTCGGGTCTGCCCAGTGGTACGGCTTCGATGACACTTTTGCTGGATGGGCGTTGGCCGAGGGTGGCGAGTTGGTCCGGTGCCGACTGTCGGGGGAGTCGGCGGAATACGAAGAGGCGATCGGTCCTCCACACCCAGCCGAACTGGACGCGTCGTGGTCGCAAGGCGAGTCCGACGAATATCCGGGTTGGTCCTCGACCTGGGTTGCCCGCCTCATGTCACTGGATCCCTGGGGTGTCGGCTCACACACCCGTGTACGTGGTCACGGTCTGGTGGCGGGCACGTCACCACAGTGGCACCAGACGCTGCCGCGGTGGATGCAGTTCGCCTGACTGACAATGTGGTTGTCGAAAGGATGCCTTGCCGCGGGGCCGAAACATGGTCGCGTTGCAGCCGCCGCAGACCTGATCCAGCGAATCGGAGCAACCGCCCTGGCGGGACAACTCGGCCTGCGCGACACTCTGACCCATTCCGATTTTCGCAGTGGTCAATCCATTGAATCATGTTGCTGCCCAGTGCTTCCCGGCCGAGGCCCGCTGCCATCGTCGATGTGCCGACGGCGGCTTACCAGCGGCTCGGTCGAGATTTTTCCACTTTCAGACCCGACGACCACCTGCTGCCCCTGGCTGCCATGGCTGCTTCCTTATCTTCGCAGCGGCTGACGCCCGCGTGCTCCGGCGGCGAATACGCTCGGCGCGTATCTCCCGAGCCGCTCGCCTCACAGTGAGGGGGCGGGAAGCTGACGGTGATCCTGCTACGCCGCTGCATGGGCCTGTCGGCACTGTTGTTGTCGGTCACAGCGATATGCCTCTATTTAACGGTACGATATCTAGTGGGATGTTAGGAGGCTCATGCGGTTCAGGGTGGCTGGTTACCACGGTGTTCGTGGTTGTGGTGCTGATGTTCGGTGTGCGCGAGGTGACGCCGGACCACCGAGCAAGTCGGACGAAAGCGCCACCAGCGCGGCGGGGCCGTGGGTGCGGCGGCCGGTGAGGGTGCGTGCGCGGGTGTGGCGGGCTGCTGGCGAGGTTGTATCGGCGGCGATGGCGTTGATGGTGGCGGCCGGGGCGGCTGCCGCCGCGCCGCCGACGTCTGGTCCGGATCTCGGCCCGCCGGGCGGATACCACGCTCCCGCCGAGGACGCCGGTTTTGCGGTCCGGCCGGTCGTCACTCGGATCGAGCCGATCACCGACCGTTGGCTGCGGGTCTTCGTGCAGTCACCGGCGATGAACCGGGCCGTGCAGGTGCAGGTGCTGGTACCGGCCGACCGCAGCCGGCTGCGACCTACCCTGTACATGCTCGACGGGCGCGGTGCTCCCGAAGACGCCAGCAGTTGGACCGAGCATGGCCGTGCCGTGGAGTTCTTCGCCGACAAGAACATCAACGTCGTGCTGACGACCGGAGGGCCGGCCAACCTCTATACCGACTGGCAACAACAGGACCCTGTCCTGGGCACCAACAAGTGGGAGACCTTCCTCACCCGCGAACTGCCTCCGCTGATCGACGCACAGTTCGAGGGCAACGGACGCAACGCGATCGAGGGAGTCTCCATGGGCGCCGAGGCCGCGATGATGCTCACCGTCCGCAATCCGGGCCTGTTTCGGGCGGTGGCCGCGCACAGCGGCTGCTACACCGTTGCCTCCAACGCAGGCCAGGCCCAAGCCCGCGGGATTGTGAAAACCTACGGCGGCAACCCGGACAACATGTTCGGGCCCCCGGACGATCCGGACTGGCTCGCTCATGACGTCATGGCCCACGCGGCAGCCTTGCGTGGCAGCGCGGTCTATCTGTCGAGCGGCAGCGGGATCCCCGGCGAACACGACACCCCCGACCAGGCCGATCTCGCCGACACTCTCGCCATCGGTGGACCACTGGAAGCCGGCGCCTACGCTTGCGCCCTGGCCCTCGCCGACCGGCTCACACGACTGCAGATTCCCGCGACAGTCAACCTGCGGCCCACCGGCACCCATTCTTGGCCGTACTGGGCCGACGAACTGGCCCGGTCCTGGCCGACCATCGCCCACGCACTCGACATCAACAACTGACTTTCGATCGTCGGCAACGGCAACCCGGGGTTCCGGTAGAGGGCCGACGAGCCTGACCGCCCGGCGCGGCGGCGGTGAAGCCGCGCCGCACGAGATCCGGTAGTTCGGCGGTGCCACCGGCTGGCGACCGGCACGGACTACTGGAACACACTGCGCGCACTGCTTGCCGACCGCGAGGTTGACGCTGTGATCGCGGTGTTCATCCCGCCGCTCGTCGACCACAGCGATGTCGCGTCAGCATTGGTCGACGAGCGCGCACGCCCAGCTAGGCGGTGGTCGAAACGCCAAGTGACGCATGGTCTTAGACGACTCCCGACGGTCACTTGCATCGTTTCGATTCGTCTGAACAGGGGCAGCTCTCGTTGGGGCTACCCCCGCATGTCCCGGAAAAGAAGAACGGGTCCAGGGCCGCGAAATCCTCGAGGTTCTCGATGGACATGGTCACAGGGCCGCCGTTGCCGTCCAGGCGTGGGCGTTGCGCTGCGCGAACTCGCGGAAGGTGGTCGCCTTCTCTCGACGGGATGGAGCTGTGGATTGTTCCCGCTTCGATCAACGAGGCGTATCCCACCTCTCGAAGACATCTTGTCGAAGCGACCGACCGTCCGCGTGTGCAAGGATCACGCGAGCCATCATGTCGGTCAGTTCCCCCTCCGCCGCGCGTGGTACGACTGCCTCCAGCGCCCTCGTCACCGGCTCGTGACGTTCAAGGATCGCCTCCCGTTGTCCGAGGTCTACCTCACTTCGAATTGCCCACAGCGTGAGGCCTATGTATGTCCGCCATGGACTGAGGTGACGGTCATGATGCTCAACCAGCTGGTCCGCCAACGCCGAGGAGGCGGTATGGATCGCGGCACCCGGGCATACCTCGAGATCAACCTGCGAGAGAATTTTCGCAGCCGAGCCATATATTTCTCGCAGCAGATTCTCCTTCGAATCGAAGTAATAGTGGACCAGGGATGTCGGTACGCCGACCGCTTTCGCGATATCGCGCACCGAAGCCGCAGGACCTCGCGCCGCGACTATTTCGATTCCGGCCGCGACCATCGCCGATCGTCGATCGTCCTGTCGAACGGTGAGGCCGCTACGCAACGACGGCACCGAGCTGGCTCGCAGATTCAGACATGCGCAAGATCTCCCGCATGATCGGGCTGCTCCTCGGCTTGCGCACGCAGGCGCAAGCACTGCGCCGAGACCGTCACGACAGCGGCGAAGACAGTCATGGCGATCAGCATGCCGATCGAGACCCAGAACATCTGGTCGTAGAGAGCGATGTCGCAGCGAATGATTGCTCGCCGGGCAAAGGTCATCGGGCTGATGTTCTCGAAAGGTTCGAATGCCGATGGCGTTGTCCCCGGTGGGAATACGCCACCGAAGGCGAAGATCTGGAACATATAGAAGCCGAAGGCGGTGATGCTCCCTGCGAGGCGCCCCAACAACACCACGAACATATGAGTAGTGACAGCGGCTGTGATGCCGACCAGAATCACGACGGCGATCATCGAAGGCCAATTCTGTGGCTCCCACCCGACCGATTTTCCATAACCTGCTGCAGCAACGGCGCTAACGATCCCGGCGACAACTCCTTGAAGTGTCCTGCCGCGTACTGTGCGCAGCGCGCGATGCCGGATCGAGCCACCGATCGTGCTGCTGCGCAGCGGTTTCAGCAACATCCATACGACGATCGCAGCGAGAAACGTTGCGAGGATCACGATCACCGGGCCCGCGCCGCCTGCGATGATCTTGCGACTGCGGTCGCCACCGACAACCAGTTCGCTGGGCTCCTGATTCCGAACGTCGATCGTGAATGGCTCGCTGAACATCATGGCGGAGGCATTCGTATCTACGACGTGCGGCGCGGCGGCCGACCCATCCTGCAACCCGACGTCCAGTTGTCGCATGCCGTCGTTCAGTTGTGCAGCACCGCTTTGCAGTTGGTGCCCGCCGACGGAAAGCTGCCGGATCCCGGTGGCGAGTTCATTCATGCCGTGGTCGATCGCGGTCGACCCGTCGCGTAGTTGAGTCGCTCCGTTGGCCAGTGCGAGGACTCCTGCCCGGTAGTCGGCGTGGGGATCGGTCAGTTGTCGCGCGAGTTCGCGTGTTCCGTTGTGCAACTGGGCAAGCTGGGCGGTGATGCTGCTGGGGTCAGCTCGGCGGACCTGGTTGATGACTGCCCGAAGCTGGGTAGCAGCGGCGGTCAGCGATGGATCGGAGCTGTTCGCCAGCTGATCGAGTACCGGCGCCAATTGTGTCGTGAGCTGATCCAGGGGATCGAGGACGGCGAGTACCGGCGTGACGATCTGGTCCACCCCGTCCTGTATCTGGACGGCGCCGGAGCCCAGTTGGTCTGTGCCACCGACCAGCTGAGTCGCCCCGGTCGCCAGCTGCGCAGTTCCGGCTCTGAGCTGGCCTGTGCCATCGACCAGAGTTGTCGCGCCGACGGAAGCCTGGTCCAGTCCGGTCGCCAGCTGAGCGGAGCCGTCGGCGAGCTGATTGCTGCCAGATGCTGCTTGGGATACTCCCTGCGACGCGTCACTGAGCCCCGCCCCAAGGCGGTTGATACCGACGAGAAGTTGTCCGGCGTATTCACGTCCGATGGAAGCAGTGATCTGCCGTTCGGCGTCCGCTACCACACCGTTGGCAACCGAGGGACCCAATGTTCCATTGAAGTCGTTGTACCACACCATGATTCGCGCGTGGACCGGCTTGGGGTCGGTAATGGTCGAGATGTCGCGTGTGAAGTCGCTGGGAATGATGACGGAAAACGCGTACCGGGATTCGCGCAGTCCCTCCAGTGCCTCAGCACTGCTGACGCGGTGGAACTGCAGATCGTTACCCGATACGAGACTGTCCAGGATCCCCGCGCCGATGTTCTCAGGTTTACCGTCGACTACGGCACCGAGATCGTCGCTTGCGACCGCGACGGGAACCTGTCGCAGGTATACCTCTGGATCCCACATCACCCACATGTAAATGGCGGAAATCAGCGTCGGCAATATGAGCCCCAGAACCAACAGCACGCGGGCGGGGCCGGATCTGGGGAATGCTTTGAGCCAACGTCCGACTCGAGTTGTGATTGAATTGCGCGCCATGACGGTCCTTTCTGCGCCCACAAAACATGTGGGTGGTCCGTGGTGCCACGGTCCAGCGAAATCACAATCCGCCGACTGTTGGCGAATTTCGCCATCGGACCGCCCACGACGCTAGTGACGCAGAACACCGGCGAGTGCACCGAGAACGCCATGTTGGCGGAACTGCCCCTCTGTGTGTCTCCTTTGCCCCTTCGGCGGATCAGAAGTCGTGACCCACTCCAAGATATGGAATCCGGCGCGGCTGCCGATTCGAGCTCGGCTCGCCGCTTGACGAGTGGGCTGCCCCCGCTTGGTATCCGCTCGGTTGCGAGATGTAAGGAAACCGATGCCAGCGTGAGCCAGTCGAAGCTGGAGTGGCGGCGGTGCCGACTCACTGTTACCTGAATACGCGTGGTTGTGGTCGTCCCAGCATTTAGATCCCTGAAACGATCACTCGGTTACCTGCGGGTTGCCGGCCCCTTTCGTCAAAGAATTCTTTCAAGGGCTCGTCGGCCGCCAATGCTGTTAAGTATCACGTGGAAGGCCTTGCAGGTCGGTGTACGGTCGCCGGAGAATGCGAAGCATTTGAGGTTCGATGGGGTTCAGCGAGCAGTACAGGCGAACAGGAGATCGGTTCCTTTCCGGGTTCCTGAATCGCGTATGACAGTGTGGAGGCGATGCGATGTCCGATATCCCGGCACCGGAATTCTCGGGTACCAACCGCAGCACCTCGGCCACGGTGCCGCCGACCATCCTGCGATACCTCGCCGTTACCGCCATTGAGGACGGGGTCGATCTGCGCCCGCTGCTCGCGAACGTGGGCCTGGACGAATCCGTGCTGCGCTCGCCCGCCTGGCGGGTCTCCTACCGGCAGGGCGCGGCGGTGATTCAGCGGGCCTTGGCGCTGACTGGGGATGAACATCTGGGTCTGCGGGTGGGTTCGGTGCAGAGTCCGACTTCATGGGGATTGCTCGGCTTCGCCATGATGGCCTGCGACACGCTCGAGCACGCAATCTCGATCGGCGTGAAGTATCAGAATCTGTCGGGTGCGATGCTTATGTGGTCGGCGTCCTGGGAGTCCGATGGGTTCGTGGTGCGCGTGGAGTTGCCCGATCCGGCCCTGTACCCCGCAGTGGCGGTCTTCCTGATCGAGGAGGCATTCGCCAGCGCTGTCGCTCTCACGCGACTAACGGTGGGCCCACAGTTCAGTCCGCGGCGCGTTAGCTTCACCTTCCCGACCCCGCGCGAGACAGAGCCATTCAGCCGGTTGTTCGGCTGTCCGGTGGAGTTCGGAGCGGCACACAACCGCTTCGTGTTCGGTCGGGCTTGGGCTCGCATGGTTTTACCGGGCCATGACCCGGTCACCTATGCATCGACGCTCGAGCTTTTGGACGGTGAAATGGCTGCCCGCCGCGACCGCCAGGAATTGCTGGAGCTGCTAGAGGTATCGATTGCCCAGTCCTTGCCGACCGTCCCCTCGTTCGCCGAGCAGGCTCACCGCAACTCTGCCAGCGAGCGCACGTTGCGCCGGCGGCTGGCCGAGTGCGGTACGACCTACGAACAGTTGGTGGACGGGGTCCGGCGGGAACGGGTTGAGTTGCTGCTGCGCCGACCGGAGCACACGCTGCGCGAGATCGCCCACCAGGCTGGGTTCTCCGACGAGAGGGCGCTACGACGGGCGGTGCGGCGGTGGTACGGCATGGCCCCCTTGGAATTGCGCAGGCATATCCAATAGCCGGACCGAAAAGCCAAGCCGCGGTCCGTGATTCAGCGAGTGCGGATCCAGACCGTCTTTTCTCTGGTCCATTGATCGAAAGCCGTCGTGGACTTCTCCACGCCGCCGAATCCGGATTGCTTCCAGCCACCGAAGGGCGCCGTGATGTCGCCCTCGCTGTAGGCATTGACAGAAACCACACCAGCTTCGATGCCCCGCGCCAGGCGCAAAGCGATGTCGAGGTCACGAGTCCAGACAGAGGCCGCCAAGCCGTACACGGTGGAGTTGGCCAAGTGGATCGCTTGGGCTTCGGAGTTGAAGGTCTGCACGGTGACCACTGGTCCGAATAATTCGTCGGTGAGAACCGCGCTGCCGTCCAGAACCTGGGTCAGGACAGTCGGTGGGTAGTAGGCGCCGTGTGGGTGCAGACCGTCGGGCAGCTCTTGTGCGTGGACGCCGGCTCCAGCGGATCGAGCCGCGTCCACCGCTGCCGCGACCCGGTCACGGGCGGCTCGGTTGATAAGCGGTCCGATGCGGATCGTGGGGTCCGCGGGATCGCCGATCGTGAGTTCCCCGGCCGCTGTGACGAACCGTGCCAGCACCTCCTCGGCGATGTCCCGGTGGACCAGGATCCGCGAGCCAGCAGTGCAGTTCTGGCCCATCGTCAGGAAGGCCGCCTCGATCATGTTCTCGATGAGTTCGTCACCGAAGTCGAGCGCATCGGCCATCAGCACCTGAGGACTCTTGCCACCCATCTCCAGGGATACCCGCTTGAAGTTGGTGTCGGCGGCTTCGGTGAGGATGCGCCGTCCCGTCGCAGTGGAGCCGGTGAACGAGAGCGCGCCGACCAGGGGGTCTCGGGCCAGGGCGGTACCGGTGACCGGCCCGGGGCCAGTGAGAACGGTGAGCACTCCGTCGGGGATTCCGGCCTCGGCCGCCAGCCGGGCCAAGTGAAGCGCCGAGCGGGGGGTTGCTTCGGCGGGCTTGAGCAGCAGGCTATTACCCGCGGCCAGGGCCGGTCCGATCTTCCAGGCCGCCATGGCCAGCGGATAGTTCCACGGCAGGATCGCCGCGACCACGCCCATCGGCTCCCGGGTAACCAGTCCGAGATGCTCCGGTCCTGTTGGAGCGATGCGGCCGAACAGCTTATCGGTTGCTTCGGCGAACCACCGGATCGACTCGATCGCGCCGGGGACATCGCCCTCGAGGCACTCGGTGATCGGCTTCCCGGCGTCCTCGCTGTCCAGCCGTGCCAACAACTCGGCGTCGCGTTCCATGAGTTCCGCCAGTCGCAGCAGGACCGCGGCTCTTTCCCTCGGCGGACGCCAGGACCAGACCCCCGAGTCGAATACGTCTCGGGCATGTGTGGTTGCCGCAGCGACCTGTACGGCGTCGAATATGGGAACGGTGGCGATGACTTGCCCGGTGGCCGGGTTGACAACATGCATCCCGGTGGGATCGGCTGTTGGTGTCGGGATCATGCTTCCTCCACGAGTTCCCAGCGCCCGTCGGTCTGGTGGGCCAGTCCGCGGCGGCGCAGTTCGTCCAGATATCGGGCCATTCCGCGCGCGCCTTTCTTGCGAAACAGTGGGATGAGCCGTGGTAGCAGGTTTGGTTCGAGCATGGCCAGGCGCACCAGGTAGGACTCGCTCGACTTTGGGTAAACCTCGAGCACGGGGCGGTCCAGCAGCCGCTGCACTGCCGCCACGACGTCGGAGGGTTGCTGGGGCGGGTCTTGGAACTGCAGGACGTTGCCGCCGTCGACGGCTTCTTTGCGCAACATGCGAGTGTCGGTCGCAGACGGCAGTACCGATCCGGCGGTGATCCCTTTGTCTCGCAGGTCGAGAGCGATCGAGAGCATTGCACCGCGCAAGCCGAATTTGGAGGCGGTGTAAATAGGGGTTTCCCCGAGCGGGAAGATGCCGCCCAGCGAGACGGTAGTCACCACCCGGGGGTCGGGTGCGGCGCGCAGCAGCGGAATCGCGATCCTCGTTGTGATCAGCGGGGAGAGCAGGTTCAGCTCGATCTCCTGCCGGATACTCTCAACGCTTCGCACGTCGAACCGTTCGGCACTGGTCATTCCCACGTTATTGACGAGTACGTCCAACCTGCCATGTGCCTCGGCGACCTGGTCGAACAACCGCTCCACCGCCGTCTGGTCCATGAGGTCACAGCCGATCCCGCTGTGCCCGCCGCCCGGTAGTCCGTTCGCGACCCGCTCGGCGCGGGCCTGGTCGATGTCGACAACGAGGCACACCGCCCCCTGGGTGGCGAATCGGTGACATAGGGCGCCGCCTATACCACCGGCGCCGCCGGTCACCAAGATCACTTTGCCGCGGAATTGGTAGGTCATGGCGCGACCACCAGCGACCCGGCCGGTTGCACTGAGGGCGGCTGCCCCTGCGTGCGCCAGCCCATCCGCGAGGCGACCTTTGCCAGGTACTTCATGAAAGCGCCGCTGTCGACGTATCCGGTGTGCCGGGGTGAGTCGACGAACTTCAGACCGCTGGTCAGGTCCGGGCGATCGGTACGGATCATCTCGGCGAAGCGGCGGGCGCCGGGCCGCTCCTGCCGCTGGTCGTCGATAAAGCCTGCGATCAGCTGAGCCTGAGTGTCGAACAGTTGGTAGGCGCCCGAGTTGGTCTCCACGAAGCCCACTCCGAACAAACCCTGGTGCTCACGGGAGAACGCCGAGAGGTACAGGTCGGGATGCTGCTCGCCGCCGAAATACTTCTGAGCTACCGGCACCTTGTGGACATAGCCGGTGGCCAGCAGGATCAGGTCGAACTCGTCACTGCTGCCGTCGGTGAAGTACACCGTGTTCCCCGCGGTACGCTCCAGGCCCGGCTTCGCCGTGATGTCTCCATGCTGTAGGTGGTGGATCAATAGTGAGTTGACGGCCGGGTGCGTCTCGAACAGTTTGTGATCCGGCTTCTGCAGCCCGAGTCGGAGAGGATTTCCGTTGAGCAGGCGCAGCAGAGCGCCGAAGACACGCTGTTCCAGCCACATCGGAAGCTTCGGACCGACGTGCGCGAGCGTATCCACCGGGCGGCCGAAGACGTGCTTGGGGATAAACCAGTAACCGCGGCGCATGCTGATCACGGCGTGGTCGGCCGAGCGCGCCGCGTCGCAGGCGATGTCGCAACCCGAATTGCCGGCACCGACAACCAACACCCGCTTGCCGCGCAACTCGTCCGCACTGCGGTAGGAGACAGTATGCCGAACCTGCCCGGTGAAGTTGCCGGGCAGGTCAGGGACGTTAGGATGCCACTGCGCGCCGGTGCAGACCACGACCTGGCGGTGAACGCTTACCCGCCCGTCGTCCCGGGTGACCGTCCACGTGGAGTCGGCGTTCTTCTCCACGGACCGCACTGCGACCCCGAACTCGATCCGGTCGGTGAGCCCGTAGGCATCGGCGAAGGACCGCAGGTACTCGATGATCTGCTGCCGCGGCGGATAGTCGGCGAAGTGGTCCGGCATCGGATATCCACCGAAGCCTGACAGGGTTTTGCTGGAGATGAAGTGAGCCGACTCATACATCGGGCTGCCAGGGTTTTCGATGTCCCACAGACCGCCGACACCGGTGTGACGCTCGATGTGTGTGTAGGGGAGATTCCGCTCCGCCAGAGCCCTGGCCACTGCCAGTCCGGCCGGTCCCGCCCCGATCACGCAGGTGTCATACGTTGGGTCCGCCATCGTCCCCACCTCCTTCTTGCTGTGCTTTCGGATGTGGGATGACTGTATGTACGCGACGCCGGGAGAGAACTGGCTCGCGCGGCCACTCAGGGGACCTCAGCGGCCATTTCCCTGCCGACACCCTGCAGAGGGGGCATCTCGGACAGAAGGCCGTTTCACATCGACCGCCTTGCTGGTGAAGTCGACGCCGAAGCGGGCATTGTCGTAGGCCAGATCGCGTGCCAGATCATCGTCATCGCTGTCACGGGAATGCTTGTGGACGAACGTATCTCGCAACCGAGCAGACGTCCTATATATTCGGGGTCGGTGATGGTCAGAGCCTTCGACCAAGTGCGGCGGTGAGTGGCGACGAGCAGTCCGTTGCAGCGGGCGGTCATCGCATCCAGATCGGCGCGACCATCGACCATCCAACCGATCACCGTTGGGTCGATCGAGTAGTCGTTGCCCAGAACACGCAGGTAGTAGTCCCGCGGCAGTCGGGCGCGGCAGGTGAACTCAACCGCTGGGCCAATCGGCGGCAGGGCCGTCATCGCGGCCCGGTCAGTGTCGACCAGTTCGGTCGGACGCGCCGAAAGTCGCCGGACGCGACGGGAATTCGCGATCGGCAGCCAGTCAGTGAGCTGGATGTTGAAGTCGGCTGGGGAATCGAATGACCGGCCCGGCAGAAACGAGGTCTCGAGTTATCCGTTGACCCGCTCCGCGATGCCTTTCGAGAGCAGACCGAACCCGTGGCTTCGCCTAGGGTGATCTGTTACGATCTGGTCAGGCGACCAGTTGGCCAGCAAATACTCGCGGATTCGTTGCCGACGGCATGCGGGAGGTGCATGCTGTGTTCCGCGCCGCGCCCTCCGAACAGGTCGGGGCCGTCGACGTGACCAGCACCGACAACCGACGCAACGGATGCTGTCGGCACAACGCAGGTCCTGCCAAGGCTCGCGTAGACACGCCAAGAGCCAACACTCTTGGCTCAACGTCCAAATGGCTGCCGACATCCGAGGATATCGGGGCCACGCTAGAACCAGGATTCCGCATATGCCGAGTCGCAGCCATACCACGAACGTGGGCCTTCGCCCGGACGATGACCCGACCCTGCACGACGCACGAATCCCCCCAAGCGTTATCACCGGCGTCCTCGATCTCGGCGAACAGCGGGAGATGAACACAGAGTCGTGGTTCGCCGGAAGCGGATTCACACGTTCTCAGTTCGACCTACCAGAGACTCGTCTATCACTCCGCCAAACATCGATGATCTTGCGTCGCGCACTGCGCGCTCTGCCTTCCGGGCCAACAGGCGTCCATATAGGCACTCGCGAAGTCTTCAGTCAATGGGGCCTGCTCGGTTTCGCCATGCGGTCAGCGGGATACGTCGCAGAAGCCGTCGACATCGGACTACAACTACATCAAGCCTCAGGCAGTCTGCTCAACTACGAATTCGAGCCGGAAACAAGGGAATTCGCAATACGAATCGACGAGCGGATTCCTCAACCGGAGTTGCTTCCTTTCTTGTGCGAAGATACGTGCTGCTCAATGCTCGTGTTGGCGCGGTCGATCTTCGGTGGCCAAGTTGCGCCGACCCGGCTCGAATTCGCTTATCCCCGAATGCCGTACTCGGATGTTTACAGCCGATTCTTTCAATGCCCAATTCGATACAATGCTCCGGTCACGCGCATCTACTTCAGCACCGAGTTCCTGAATCGACCGATTCCGACGGCCAATCCTGCTCAACTGGCCATCGCCATCGAGGCGGCACGCCTCATCGCCAACCCTGGCGGCCACCGGCCAGATATTGTAGCGGCGGTGGAGGGCGTACTTCGTCAGAATCTGCGTCAACCACTGCCAATGGCACTCGTTGCGGAACGGTTAATGATCAGCGAACGCACGCTGCACCGACGGTTAGCCGAAACGGGCCTGATGTTCGGTGAGATCCGTGACCGAGTGCGTCTGCAGCGGGCGAAAACCTTGTTACGCGAATCGAGTCTTCCTGTCGCAGTGGTCGCCGCCGAAGTTGGATTCAGCGACAGCCGCGAGTTCCGCCGTGCATATCAGCGTTGGACTGGTCAAACCCCGAGCGCCGAGCGCGGCACACCCTCCTTCCGCGGAACCGGCATGCTGCGGCGCGATGTATTCGAGCAGGTTCCGGTCCCCTTGCGACATCGAACTGACACGGATACAAACTGATTCCGCCACGTCTTTGGTCAGCTCGACTCGGCGGCCAGCACGCCGATCAGCGACGGGCACCACAACGTAGACGACCTCGCCGGAACGGTGCTCTCACAACCTCGATATTCGACCTCAACAATCCGAATTATTGCGTTTCAGAGCACCTTTCGCCATTGCAGGGCCACTCATCTGGGGCTCGCTGAGGTTGGCGCCCTCGAGTGTGTACTGATCGGCTCCGTTCGGCGACCCAGGCGGCGATCTGGGCGCGGTTGGTGAATCCGAGTTTGGTCAGGATGTGTTCGACGTGTCCGTCGGCGGTGCGCGGGGAGATGTGCAGGCGGGCGGCGATGGCTTTGTTGGTCAGGCCGTCTGCGACGAGGTCGGCCACCTCCCGCTCCCGGGTCGTCAGATCGGACGGACCCGGACTGCGAGTCGCAGCCTGCGGTTGCTCGCCCAGCGCATAGCCGATCGCGGCGTCGAGATCCATTGCGGTGCCTTCGTGATAGGCGACTTCGAAGGATCGCCGTCCGAGCGTGCGACGGGCCGCTCGTTCGCAGTCCTCGCCATGGCCCACCAAGCTCGGGAAGAATACCGCGGAAGTGCCTGCCAACTGGTTCATTGCGTTCGTGGCGCCCAGCAACACGGCGGCGAGCCGCGCGCTGCCGGCCTGGACTCCCACAATCCACGCCAATGTTTCCAGGGCTGTCGAGGCCATGAGTGGGTCTCTCTGCTGCCTGATCAGTGGAAGCCACTGCCGCAGCTGCCGGAGCGCACCGTCGCGATCACCGTGGTGCCAAGCGGCAACCGTCGTGCCCCACAAGGCATATGACCGATGTGCGGAATCGCCATATGATTCGGTGATCGCGAGGGCCTTCCCGTGGTACGAGAGAGCCGCTGCGCTGTCGCCCTGCGATTCGTGCGTCCATCCAAGCCCGAGCAGGGCAAAGACCTGCCCGTAGACGTCGTCCTGCGCAGTGAACGACTCGAGGGCTGCTTCGAGAGGTGCGCGTGCTTGCTGCGGGTCGCCGCTGCGAAGCGCATGGAGGCCAAGAGCAAGATTTGCGAATGCGTGCACGATCGGGCGCTCGGTCCGTTCGGCCAGCGCCTGCAACTGTGCGACCAGTGCGGACGCCACGGTGCGGTCGTCCTGGGCTTCGGCCACCAGGACGGCACGCCACAACCCCTTGGCGTGGACGGCGGTAGCGGTAGCGGGCCGCCTGGCGAGGGCGAGGTCGAGCCAGTGCCGCGCCTCACCGAGCTGGCCTCGGGAGAACCAGAACGGCTGCAACGCTGACGCCATCGACAACGCGGCGTCGGATTCCGCTTCGGTGTCGGTCAGGCAGAAGTCCAGTGCCTGGCGCAGGTTGGGTTGTTCGCGGTCGAGGCGGGCGATCCAGTCGAGTTGGCGGGGGCTGATCCAGTCGGCGTCGGCGTCCAAGGCGAGCTGCCGGTACCAGTCCAAATGTCGGCGCCGCAGGTTCGTGTACTGGCCCGCTTCATCGAGTTTGTCGAGGCCGTAGTCGCGCACCGTCTCGAGCAGCCGGAACCGCACCACCGAATCCGACTCCTCTCGGATCAGGATGGACTTGTCGACCAGGGCGGTGAGCACGTCGAGCAGGTCCTCCGCTGCGAGATCGTTGCGGCACACCTGTTCGGCGGCATCGAGTTCGAAGCTGCCGGCGAATACCGACAACTGTGCCCACACCTGTTGTTCGGCCGAGGTGCACAGCGAGTAACTCCAGTCGATGCACAACCGCAAGGTTTGTTGACGGCTCGGCGCGCTGCGGCTGCCGCGGGTCAGCAGTGCGTATCGGTCGGTGAGCCGCGCCAGGATCTGTTCTGGTGACAGTGTCCGCAGCCGGGCCGCCGCAAGCTCGATCGCCAACGGCAGCCCGTCGAGCTGGCGGCAGATCTCGGTCACCGCGGCGACGTTGTCCTGCGTGAGCGCGAACCCGGGCACCGCGGCGGCAGCCCGCTCGACGAACAAGGTGACCGCGTCATAGCGGGCCGTTGCCCGCAGCGAGGGCTGCCCATCCGGATCAGGAACGGTCAGCGGCCGCACCCGCAGCACAGATTCCCCGCCGACACCGAGAGGCTCACGGCTTGTGGCAAGGATCCGAAGGCCCGGGCAGGCGCGCAGCAAGGTCTCGGAGACCTTCGTTGCCGCGTCCACTATTTGTTCGCAATTGTCGAGCACCAGCAGCAGCTGCCGTGGCGCGATGTAGTCGATCAGCACGTCGAGCACCGGCTGCCCTTGCGCGCGCAACCCTAGAGAGGCGGCGATCACCCCCGTCAGTAGCGCGCCGTCGTGCAGCTGCCCGAGTTCGACCAAGCGCACCCCGTCGGCGAATTCTCGTTGCGCGCCGGTCGCCGCTCGTAACGCCAGTCGGGTCTTGCCCACTCCACCGATCCCGGTCAACGTCACCAGCCGGGAACTCGCCAGCAGATTCTTTGCCTCGGTCAATTCGGTACGGCGGCCGATGAAGCTTGTCAGCTCGAGCGGAAACGGTTTGTTTGCGCTGACCGACGACCCGAGCGGCAGGGGCCTCGGCGGGTGGTCGGTGGCCCGCGAAATCAAAGGAACCGGGGCATTTTCTTGCCGCTCGGCACCCACTGCCGGTCGTACCTTCATCTCGTCGACCGGCCACCCGCGCCCGGCCTGCAGATTCTGCAGCTGCTCACCCACCGCCGCTGCGGAGGGCCGCTGCTCGCGCGGGCGAGCCATGGCATGTTCGATCACCGTCGAAAGGTCCTCGTCGATGCCTTGCTCGCGCAGATCCGGGACCGGCTGTGTGGTGATCCGCAGAAACTGGGCTACGACCTGTTCGCCGCTGCGCCGCTCGAACGCCGCGTGCCCGGTCAACGCTGCGAACAACGTCGCGCCGAGCCCGTAGACATCGGCTGCAGGGGTGGGTGCCTCCCCTGCCAGCACCTCCGGCGCGGTGAACGCCGGCGAACCGGTAACCGTGCCGGTAATGGTGTGGAATTCGTCGGGGACGCGTGCGATCCCGAAGTCGGTCAGTGCCGGTTCACCGTAGTCGCTGATCAGGACGTTGGCGGGTTTGACATCGCGATGCAGGATACCGAGTCGGTGCGCGGCCTCGAGGGCCCCTGCAAGCTTCACCCCCAGCCGCACCGTCTCCTGCACCGACAGTGGACCGTGCCGGCGGATCCGGGCGTCGAGGGAGTCCTGCGGATAGTAGGGCATCACCAGATACGGCAGCCCGGACGTGATGGTGCCGACCTGCAACACCCCCACGATGTTCGGGTGCCCCGTCAGCCGGCCCATCGCCCGCTGCTCCCGAATGAACCGCTGCTGGTTTTCCTCCTCCAGGGCTGCGGTGAGCACCTTGATCGCCACCGTCCGGTCCAGGGCCGCCTGGGTGCAGCGATACACCACACCGAACCCGCCGCGCCCGATCTCCTCGGCGTCGGTGAATCCTGCTTCTGCCAGTTCCGCCGTGACCGCCGGGATCACGGCGCGCTGAGTCTTCAACGGGTCGATGTCGCCCATGCGCCGGTCCTGCTCCGTGATGTTCTTCACGATACCGCCCGGTCGGCTACGGCAGTATTGCCCTGTGGTACTCGCTTCCAGCGAGACAGCCCCGTCGGCGAAGGACGCCGCTTTCGCCACGGTCGGCGGCTGAACGCTCGTGGTGACGCTGCCTGGATTGCCGTAGTACCCCCGACCGGTGCAGGTCCATATCGATGTCGGTGCCCCGCCAGCTGCGACTTCACTACACCGGTGGCAAACCGATGATCACAATTTGCACACCCCAGCCCGGTCATGCTGAGGCAGCAGGTTTCTGCCCAGTTCTGACATCGACGCCAAGCGGCAGTGACTACCGCGTGCGCCGGTATGGTTCGGCAGGCACAGTCCCAGATGCGGTTCCCACCTGTGGCCTTGCCGACCGACTGCGCGTGCACCAGGCGTGTTTTCCCCCCTGGGTGGCCGACATTCCCCTATGGCCCGCGACATACGGCTGATTGAATTTCGCGACAGCAAACCTCGAGCCGGATTCCTTTTAACGGCACACGAAGCCCGACCCACCTACTTAAAGTCCAGCGCCTATCAGGCGGCCTGCGACTTTTCGGAATCAGCTCTTTCGACGACTTCTCATCACCGTAACTGGTATTCACACGGAGGAAATGTTTCGTGAATCACACAGCTCGAACACGCCTGGGAATTGCTGCTGCTGCCGCAGCAGCGATCGCCGTTGTCGTTGTTGCCGAAAACGGGACCGCGAACGCTACGACTGTGGATCAGGAACCGATCACTGTCATAGCGACGCCCGAAGGCGCCCCGGACCAGGGCGCACCGATGGCTCCGCTCGCCCCTGTCGCCGATGCTGCCAGCTATCAACTGCTCGACGCCGTGGCGGCGCCCGTGGAGCTTTTCCCCGTTGCGACGCCCACCTCTCAGGTCCCCGTCACGCCTGCAACCGCTACACCTGTGGATGCGCAAACCGACATCAATAATGCTCTCAATCAGGCCGGCAATGAGTTCATGCTGGGTGTCACCGCGGGCAGCATGGCCGGTGGCGTCATCGGGCTCGTCGGCGGTTGTATCGTCGGCGCGGTGGTCGGCGCGATCGGAGGGTGCCTGCCCGGGCTGGCGCTGGGCGCCGCTCTGGGCCCGATCATCGGAGGGGCTGTCGTCGGCATCCCGGCCGGGATCGCGGGACTGATCCAGGCGTACAACACTCTTCACGACGCCGGGGAGATCAGCGCGCCGATCCCCGCCGCGTCCTGACACGGAATCCCGCCCGGGGGGGGGGGGGGGGGCGGGCGGGCGCGGGGGCCCCGGGCGAGAAGGTGGGTGGTGTGGGGATT
>NZ_JBSGEQ010000068.1:0-23773 GCF_053602975.1 Nocardia sp. NPDC004278 | reverse complement strand
GGAGACCACCTCGTCGAAGATCAGCGGAATATCGAGTTCGCTACACTGCCTGCGCAATTCGGCCAGGAAGTCGCTGTGCAACGCGACCACGGAGGCGCTTGGCGTCCAGTTCCTTGGCCTCCTCGGCGCCGCCGATGAGACGCGCTCGCACACCGAGGGATTCGAGCCCGTCCTGAAGATCGCGCACCGATTCCTGACCGGCGCACACGATCACGTTGTCGACCTCGAGCACCCGCCTGCCGTCTCGGTTCGAACCGAAACTGATGTGTAGGCCGCGATCGTCGATCCGCTCGTAATTGACCCCGCCGATCTGCTCGACGCCTTTCGCCTCCAGGGTGGCGCGATGGATCCAACCGGTCGACTTGCCGAGACTCAGCCCGAACGGTCCCGACTTCCGTTGCAGCAGTGTCACTTCCCGCACAGCGGGAATGTGCCTGCGCGCAGTCAACTGTCCTGGCGCGCGATGGTCGTTGGTGACACCCCATTCGTGCCGCCACTGGTCGAGTTCCAGTGCGGCCGGACCGTCGACGGCGAGGAATTCGCTGACGTCGAAACCGATTCCACCCGCGCCGATGACGGCGACACGCGTGCCGACGGCTCGCTCCTGTCGGATCAACTCCGGATAGGACAGGACCATCGGGTGGTCGATTCCGGGGATATCGGGCACACGAGGTCGCACACCGGTCGCCACGACGACCTCGTCCCAGCCGCCACCGGCCAACTGCTCGGCGGTGACGGGGGTGTTCAAATGCACCGTGACAGCGTTCAATTCGAGTTTGCGGCGGAAGTACCGGATCGACTCGTTGAACTCCTCCTTGCCCGGGATGCGCCGGGCAAGGTCGAACTGGCCGCCGATGGTGTCGGACGCCTCGAAGAGTTCGACGTGATGACCGCGCTCGGCGAGCCCGATCGCGGCCGACAACCCCGCCGGGCCCGCGCCGACGACGGCGACGCGTTTGGCGTGCCGGGTGGGCAGCAACTGCAGCAGTGTTTCGTGACAGGCCCGCGGATTCACCAGGCAGGAAACGGTTTGGCGAGTGAAGGTGTGGTCGAGGCAGGCCTGGTTGCAGGCGATGCAGGTGTTGATCTCGTCCACCCGGGACTCGGCGGCCTTGTTCACCCATTCCGGATCGGCCAGCATCGGGCGGGCCAGCGAGATGAGATCGGCTTGGCCCCGCTCCAGGATCTCCTCGGCGACCTCGGGCATGTTGATGCGGTTCGAGGCGCAGACCGGAATCGACACGTGGGTCTTGAGTTCGGCGGTATATCCCACGAACGCGGCCCGCGGCACCGAGGTGGCGATCGTCGGCACCCGCGATTCGTGCCAACCGATATCGGTGTTGATGACGTCGACCCCGGCGGCCTCCAACTCCTTGGCCAGCGCGATGATCTCCTCGAAGGTCTGCCCGTCCTCGACGAATTCGGCCATGGACAGCCGGAACATGAGGAGGAAGTCTTCGCCCATCGCGGCCCGGGTCCGCGCCGCGATCTCAACCGGGAACCGCCGCCGGTTCTCGGCGGAGCCACCCCAGCGGTCGGTGCGGTGATTGGTTCGCGGCGCGAGGAATTGATTGATCAGGAAGCCCTCGCCGCCCATCAATTCGATGCCGTCATAACCTGCTACCTTCGCGAGCTGGGCGCAACGCACGTGGTCGGCGATCGTCGATTCGATGCCCTCTTCGGTCATGGCCTTCGGCTCGAACGCAGTGAGCGGGGACGCCACCGCCGAGGCCGATACATTGATCGGGATATTCGAATCGCGCCCACCGTGCACGATCTGCAACGCGATCTTGGCCCCCGCCTCGTGCACCGCGTCCGTGATGACCCGGTGGCGTTGCGCGTCGCCCTCGGTGATCATCGCACAGGCGAAGGGCCACAGCCATCCTTCGCGGTTCGGTGAATATCCGCCGGTGACGATCAAGCCGACGCCGCCACGGGCCCGTTCGGCGAAAAACGCGGCCAGCCGGTCGATATGCCAATCCCGGTCCTCGAGCCCGGTGTGCATCGAACCCATCACCACACGATTGCGCAGCGTGACCCGCCCTACCCGGAGTGGTGACAACAAGCGCGGAAAAGCTGAACTCATGTGTGGAACCTAATGACTGCTCCGCACCCCCGCAACCGGGGTTGACCAGCCATCGGTTCCGCGGGTGAGATCGATGACCGGGTGATGAGCGCTCGGTGCTCACGCTGGATCAGCGGGTGCGACAGGCTCGATCGAGCGCGCTCCCGGCCCCGGTCGGAATGCCACGTCACGAGGGGAGTCGATGTGATGACCGGCGGCGCAGACGAGTTGGATACCGACCTCGGCCTCGCATTCTCGGTGTAGCGAGGTCACCGGCGGCCCCTCCGGATCCGCCAGGTAGCGGTCGCCCCATTGACGAATCGCCACCACTATCGGAAACACATCGAATCCCATTGGGGTGAGCCGGTATTCGTGGCGCTTGCGCTCGCCGGGTTCCTGATACGGCCGGCGGACAAGCAAACCCACCTCGCAGAGCCCGGCCAGGCGATTGGTCAACACCTGTCTCGGCACGCCCGCATGCTCGCGGATCTGGTCGAAACGCCGGATGCCGTTGAAGATTTCGCGCAGTACCACCACTGTCCAGCGTTCGCCGAGGATCTCCATAGCACGGGAGACCGTGTCGTTCTCGGTGGACCAGTCCATGGCGGGTGGGTGCGGCTGTGTCATGGCAGCAGTCTAGATGCTGGATCTTATTGACAGACTCAGCTGTCGCTGCGAGGCTGCATCCATGTTTCGAACTCAGGTGGAACGTCCTGGTGCGGACCCACAACGCAATCCGTGGCCAGCGCTGATCGCGATGGTCGTCGGGTTCTTCCTGACAACCGCCGACATGATGATCGTCCTGGTGATCAATCCGGTACTCCTGCGTGCACTGGATGCCAGTGTGGCGCAGGTGATCTGGGTGACCAGCGCCTATCTGCTCGCCTTCGCGGTGCCGCTGCTGGCCTGCGGTCGTCTCGGTGATCGCTTCGGCCCCAAGTACATCTACCTCGCCGGGCTGGCGATATTCACGCTCGCCTCGCTGTGGTGCGGGCTGTCGCAGTCCATCGGCGTATTGATAGCCGCGCGCGTGGTGCAGGGGTTCGGCGCGGCGCTGATGACACCGCAGACCATGGCCGTGATCAGACGCACCTTCCCGGCTGAGAAGCGGGGCGCGGCAATGTCGCTGTGGGGTGCGGTGGCGGGACTGGCCCTGCTGGTCGGACCGATCCTCGGCGGCACGCTGTCGGATGCGTTCGGGTGGCGGTGGATCTTCTTCATCAATATCCCGATCGGGGTAGTCGGTCTTGTGCTCGGTCTGCGGTTGGTGCCGGCGCTGCCGACCAACCCGCACCGCTTCGATATCCCCGGCGTACTGCTGAGCGCCGTCGGCATGTTTCTGCTGGTGTACGGCCTGCAGGAGAGCGATATCCGGAACTGGGACACCCTCATCTGGATTTTGATCGCCGCCGGGTTGGTGGTCCTGGCGATCTTCGTGGTGACCCAGCTGCGCGGTGGCAGTGAACCGCTGCTGCCGCTGACGTTGTTCCGCGACCGCAACTTTGCGCTCGGCAACATCGCGATCGTCTCCACCGGCGCCACCGCGACGGCCGCCATGGTCCCGCTGTACTTCTACCTCGAAGTGGTGCGCGGGCTGTCCCCGACCCGGGCGGCGCTGGTTTTCGCGCCGATGGCCGCCATGATGCTGGTTTTCGCGCCGGTGGTCGGCAAGTTCGGTGACAAGGCGCATCCTCGGTTATTCCCCCTGGTGGGTTTCACGCTCTACGCGGTGACGATTGTCGCGATGTCGATCCTCATCCCCCGAGAGGCGCCGATCGCGTGGTTCGTCGCGGTCGGGGCGGTCAGCGGCTTCGCCAACGCGTGCACCTGGGCGCCGCTGGCGGCGACGACCACCCGCAACCTCCCCGCCCACCAAGCCGGCGCCGGGTCCGGGGTGTACAACGCGATGCGCCAGATCGGTTCGACGATCGGCAGTGCCGCGATCGCCGCGACGATCACCGCGCGTATGTCCGCGCACGGTCTGGGGAGAGGCAAGATCGGGAAAGGGAGCATGGGAGCCGACATCATCCCCGACGCCGTCAAGGACCCACTCAGTTCGGCATTGAGCCAGGCCATGTATCTGCCCGTCGGATTCCTCGTGGCCGGCATCGTCGCGGCGCTGCTGTTCGAATCGGCGACATCACCTCGTCACGATGCCGCCGAGACGGTGCCGACCGAACCATCGCGGCCCGCCGATGCGGTCGCGGTCGTGACGGCCGACGCGGGCTGACTGTTCGTGGTCGGCCGAGCCGTGGGACCTGGGCTGTTCGTTGGCCTGTATCCCGGTTGGTGTGCCGCAGGTGTCGCCGTCACGACCCGCAGAGGTAGTGCGCGGTCGTGACGGAGAAGACCTCGGGAAGCGCCGCCCGGACCCCGATGTTGTCGATCATGTGGAGTCGCGGCTCTTCGAGTCGGCTCTCGGCGGCCGTTGGTCGTCGGGGTTGTCCGGGTCGGGGTCGCCGAACCACCGTGACGGCGTGTGCTCGCCATATGCGTCGTGCCAGTCCCACCATTCGTAGGGTGGGGTCTGCGGGTAGCCCCCCGGTGAGTCCTCCCACTGCTCCTGGCGTCCCAGCGCGGTCATGTCGAGGTAGCTCCACGTGGTCCCCAATGCCTCGTCGCCGCGATTGTTGATGAAGTAGGTACGGAAGACGCGCTCGCCGTCGTGAATGAATGCATTCGTGCCGTGCCATTCGTCCACGCCGAAGTCGGCGTCGAAGTCGTCGGTGATCGAGTACCACGGCATTTCCCAGCCCATCCGGGCCTTCAACCGCTCGATGTCCTGCTGCGGCGCGGGGGAGGCGTACACGAGGGTGGTATCGCGGGTGTTCAGGTGGGCAAGGTTGGGTACGTGATCGGCCATCATGGAGCAGCCGCGACAGGCATGGTCGGGCCAGCCGTCCACGCCGGGCTCGAAGAAGGCGCGGTAGACGATCAGCTGACGCCGGCCCTGGAACAGGTCGAGCAGACTCGCCCTGCCCTCGGGTCCCTCGAATGCGTACTCCTTGTCCACGGCCTGCCATGGCATCCGCCGTCGCAAGGCGGCCAGCGCGTCACGTGCGCGGGTCAGCTCCTTCTCCTTCACGAGCAGCTGCTGCCACGCTGCCTGCCACTCCTGCGGCGAGACGATCGGCGGTGTGTTCATTGTGCGATGCCCTTCCCGTCTGTTGGTCGTTCAGCCCAGTGGTGATATGCCCGCGGAGGTGAGCGTGTTCGTGTGGTGGACCGGGTGTTCAGCGGTCGCGATTTCGAGAACCGACTTGCCCACCTGCTCCGGGGTGAGGGCGGGTCCCAAGGACCGCACGAACGTGTCGGCGTCGACTCCTTGCCGCTCGGCATAGGCCGCCACCGCCGCCGCCCCCAGATCGGTGGCGGGCGTCAGCTGGGGGAGGACGGAGACGAACCTGATCCCCAGTTCGGCCCGTTCCGACTCAATGGCGGCATAGCTCGTAATGAACCTGACGGTGGCCTTCGCTCCGGCGTAGCCGCCGCTCAGCGGCGACCCGTTGATCGCGGCGCCGCTGGAGATCGCGATCACCGAGCTGCCGCGCGCCAGCGGGCGCCGCAGCGCTTCGCGAATCCAGTGGAACGCCTGCGCTACGTCGACATTCCAGTTCTGGCTGAAGGTCTCCCACGTCTGATCCTGGACGGGGCTCATCCGCGGAGTGGCCCCCGCGCACAGGACCACCGTGCGCGGGCGATGCTCGTCGAGGAGTCGCCTGGCCGTTGCGGGATCGGCGGCGTCCGCGGCCACCGCGGTGAAGCTGCCGCCGAGTTCGTCGCGCAACGTATCGAGCTGCGCGCTGGTCCGGGCGACGCCGACGACGTGTGCACCGGCAGCAGACAGCGCCCTGGCGATACCGCGCCCGAATCCGCGGCCGGCTCCGGTCACGATCGCCGTCGTGCCTTCGAGGCTGCTGTGCTCGAATGTGCTGTGCTCGAATATCTCGTTCACGGTCGTACTCGCTTTCGTTGGTGATGTGCTCGAGGCCCCCACTAATTCAGATACGTCGCGGCGCCGCGATTCATCGGTGCGGCGCCGACCAATCGGTCTGGTTGCCGGTGTACTTTCTCGGCGATCGGCGGCGAGCCAACCGATGAATTTCCATCGCCGGACGTGTCTGTACTGGTAGGGGCGCCAATCCTCATCACGCCGAGACCTAGGAGTACGACCATGCCGGTCCAGGAGGATTTCATCGAGTTGGCGGCGCCGTTCCGTGCCGAACTGATTGCGCATTGTTATCGCATGCTCGGCTCGGTGCACGACGCCGAGGATCTTGTCCAGGAGACGTACCTGCGTGGCTGGCGCGGCTATCCGGCGTTCGAGGAACGCGCAGCGCTGCGCACCTGGCTGTACCGCATCGCGACGAGCGCGTGCCTGCGCGCATTGGAGAACCGCGCCCGCCGGGTGCTGCCGGCTGGACTGGGCGCCGGCTCGATCGACCCAGATGCGGGTCTGGACGGCGACGCCGGTGCGCACCGATGGATGCAGCCGCTGCCGGACGCGCTGACACCGGAATCGGCACTTGTCGCCAGGGAAAGCGTCCGGCTGGCGGTGGTGACGGCCATGCAGGAGCTGCCCGCGCGTCAGCGGGCCGTGTTGATCCTGCGCGACGTCGCGCAGTTCAGTGCCGCCGAGGTGGCGGAAGTGCTCCACACCACCTCCGCCGCGGTCAACAGCGCCCTGCAGCGTGCACGCGCCCATCTCGCCGAGGTGGCCCCCACCGACGAAAACGTGACCGAACCGGAAGACGCCGAACGCCGTGACCTGCTCGACCGCTACTGCGCGGCATTCGAGAACGCCGACCTCACAGCCCTCACCGAGCTACTGGCGGCCGACGTCAGGCTCGAAATGCCGCCGGTGCCGGTGTGGTTCACCGGACGCGATGCGGTGACTCGGTTCCTCGCCAAACGTGCCTTCGCCAAGCCTGGCGATCTCATGGTGATCCCGACCGCCGCGAACGGACAACCCGCTGTCGCCGAATACCGTCGGGGCGCAGGCGGCATCCTGCAAGCCCATTCGATACATGTGATCACCACCGGCGCCAACGGGGTCGCCGCTATCACCGTCTTTCTCGAACCAACGCTGTTCGCCGCGTTCGGCATGCCACTGACCGATCCTCCCTGCGCCACCGCAGAGAGATCGTGGTGATGCCCAGCGAGCCGACCAGTGGTCGCCGTAGTATCGGCCGAATTTCGGGCGGATATGGCGTAGTGGGCTGGTAGGGAACGGGTTTCGCGTTCGGCGAAGTTCGGCCAGGCGGAGCGGCGCATGCGCCAGGACCTGGCCGAGCGCGGCAAATCCGGAGAGGACCGCCAAGCCCTGCTGGACGAGCTCTTGGCCATCGTCATCGATCCGCAGATCGCCGACGAGGACTTCGAGACGGCCACAGCAGACGACGGAACCGCTGTCCGTGGTCGTCCCAACAGGGCGCCCGCTCATTCCCTTTGAGTCGATGGGCGGTTGAGAATGGCGAGCAGACGGTAGCGGGGAATCAGGCGTCGGGGAGGACAAGCTCGGCGTTCACGCCGTCACCGAGCAAGAAGTACCCGAGGAAGGTGACGCCGTCCGCCTGTGCATCGAAGCGTGCGATGCGTATGCCCTCGGGTTCGTAGAACACGTCGCCGGGTTCGAGCACGGTTTCCGGTTGTCCCTCGATCTGATAGATGACCGACCCGGTCTCGATGCTGCCGAAGACCGGCCCGTTGTGGATGTGCAGCCCTGCGGCGTATCCGGGTGCGATGGTGATCCGCCGGATCTCGACACGCTGGGTGGCCAGCGGCTGCGGCAGTTGCTGGTCCATCACGATCACACGGCTCAGCGGCGGGGCCGGGTCAGCCTGGTCTCCGTCCGGGGCGTGGTATTCAGCGTCTGTCACAGCCTGCGCGAACTCCGCCATACTCCCGTCCACCGGAAGTTCCTCGATGGCCACATGCGTCATCGAGTTGCCGGGAGTCGCTCCGTGCCAATGCCATTCGCCGGCCTCGATCCGCACGGTGTCGCCGATGCGGATGGTCTCGACAGGTCCCCCGCGGCGTTGCACGAGCCCCGCACCGTCGGTCACCACGAGCACCTGCCCGACTGGGTGACGGTGCCAGCGCGTGCGGGCACCAGGGGCGAACCGGACGCTGTCGACCTGCGTCCGCGACAGGCCGTCGGGGACGGCGAGTTCTTCGACGCGCGCGTCACCGGTGATGAACGCGGATGAAGCGGGTACGGCGGTGTGAGGAGCGTGGGATATGCGCATTGCTTGTCGTATTTCCTTGATCTCGTGCGGTTTTCGACACTCAGTGGACGGCGTGGGCGGTGAGCAACGCGAGGATTCCCTCGACCGCCTGCTCGAAAGGCGTTTCGCTGTCGGCGGCCCGGGCCAGGACGTACCCGCCCTGCAGCACGGCGACGATCGCCGCCGCGGTGGCGGCCGGGTCCAGGGTCGGACTCAGCTCGTCGGCGTCGATGCCCTCGGTCAGCACGCCTGCCAGGCGGGTGCACAGCCAGGTCAGGGTCTCCTCGACCGGCTCGCGGAGGGCCGGTGCGACCATCACGTCCGGATCTTGAGTCAGCCCACCGATCGGGCAGCCCTTGAGGATGTCGCGCTCGCGGCGCAGATAGGCCGAAATACGTTGAAGCGCAGTGCCCGGACCGGAAAGTTGCGCGTCCACACCGGCACGCAGCTCCGCGGCCGTCCGATCGATCGCGGCACGCGCCAGTTCCTCCTTGCCGGCGAAGTGGTGGTACATGCTGCCCTGGCCGGCTCCGGCCCGCTGCTGAATCGCTTTCGGGCTGGTCCCAACATATCCCCGCTCCCACAGCAGTGCCCGTGCGCTCTCGATGAGGTTGTCCCTCGTGCTCATGCAGGAAACTATACATACTAGTAGGTACAGAGCGAGTGTTTACCGAGGGGCATCGTGTGCCTATCGCGCGTTCGGCGGCTTGCCGGAGGCGTTCTCTTTACCCGGATAACGGCCCGTTATCCGGGATAACATCGGAATCGGCCTGCGGCGATGCCGTCGCGACGACACGAAGCGACCCCGTTATCCGAGGCAAGGCGGAGACGTGTCATCGATGGCCGCGAGCGTGACCCGCATCCGCACCCCGCCGGCGCGCACCCCGTGCTCGTCCGCCGAGGCGTTCCTGGACACCATCGGGCCTGCGCCGCTACGTCAAACCATCTCCCCAGGCGATGCGCGAACTAACCAACCTCATCGGCCCCGGAGCCTCCCGCACCCACTGACCAGCGGTTACGCATATCCGCCCGATACTACGGCGACCCCGACCACGCTCGCCGACCTCGGCGTTATCGGCCGCGTAGTGGGCGGAGTCCGGTGAATGCTTGCAATGTATTTGTGCCGCTGGAGGTTTCGGTAGAGCTGAGCGAGGCTGGCCGACCCTCGGACAGATGCGTGTTCTCCCGGATCATCGAGGTTCGACCGAAAGCCTGTGGCGGAATATGTTTTTGGGGTCCCACTCTGCTTTGATGTGCTGGAGCCGTGTGTAGTTGTCTCCGTAGTAGAGGGCGTGCCAGGGTGCGGTCGACCTATTCCATACGGGGTCCGCGAGGTCAGGATCCGGGTAGTTGATGTAGCTGCCGCCGTTTCGGTCGTCGGGGACCGGGGCGCCGGTGTCGGCGTAGATACTTCCGTAGGTGGTTCGTGCCCAGGAGATGAACCGGTCGTCGTCGCTGGGATCTCGCCAGGTGGCATGGATGAGCATCTTCATGAATGAATCTCGGGCGGGCATCGCGGTGGCGTCGGGTGCGGTGGCGTTGATCGCGCCGCCGAATGGTGAAAACTCCACGAAGGATTCACCGTTCACGGTCAGGCCGACGAGCGCGCGGTAGAGGATTCGTAGCTGCTCGGGTGAATACGGTTGGCGCAGCATGGCGGCCTTGATCTTGACCCGAGCCGGGTTTGTCGGGGCCGCGTAGTACTGCTCGATGCTGTCGGCATAGCTGAGCCGGGTGGGTGGCAGCAACACGGGTGCGGGCGTGACCCCGTCGGTGACTGTGGTGAGGAATTCGTCGAGTTGGGACTGGGCGTCGCGGGGCTCTCCGTAGGAGAAGATCAGTAGGTCGGCGAAGCCTTCGATGAGTGGCCGGAAGATGAGCCGCGCGTACAATCCGGCGAATCGGTTCGCGGGTTCGCGATATCGGGAGTGGAAGTCGAGGTAGTTGCCGAGAAACCGCACGAAGGATTCCTCGGTGACCATCGGCATCGGCAGCAACAGCCGCCCGACGAGCACACCGTCGGGCCGGCGTGGGAGCGCAAGCGCCGGATCGGTCCCGTCGGAATCCGGTGAGCGCAACAGAAATCGGGATACCACGCCGAAATTGCCGCCGCCGCCACCGGTGTTGGCCCACCACAGATCTCGATGCGGGCCATCTTTCGTCGCGACTATCAGCGAGGACTCTCCCCGTGCGTCGACTGTAACGATCTCCACCCCGTACAAGTGGTCGGCGACCAGACCGTACTGCCTCGACAAAGGTCCGTAGCCCCCGCCGCTGATGTGCCCGCCCACACCGACGGCCCGGCATATGCCGCCGGGAATTGTCACACCCCACCGAGACAGCCCACGGTAGACGGAGTCCAGATCCGCGCCCGCACCGACTGAGAACGCCTTGTACTGGTCGTCCCAACCGACAGTGTTCAGCCGCTGAAGATCGATCAGACTTCGTGTGTCGGTACTGTCGACGAAATCGTCGAAGCAGTGCCCACCCGAGCGGATCGCGATCCGCAGATCATCCCGCACCGACCGCGCCACCGCCTCCTGCAACTCGCCAGTGCCCGACGGGATGTGAATCCGCTTCGGTTGCGCCACGAATCGCCGGTTGTATCCCCGCAGGGTCAGCCGCTGATAATCCAGCTCACCGGGCGCCACCGCTTGCGGTTCGGCGTGCGCCGCGAACACACCGGTCGCACTCGCGGCAGCGCCCAACGTGGCCGCTGCCATAAACCCTCGACGTGACAACGACATCCGATATTCTCCAAAGAATCTTGTCAAAGCGAAAACCCCGATGTGATCCACACCTGCGACCACTGCCGCACGACCCGGATCCGCACCGATGTTGCGGCCAGAGCAATCGCGTTGCGCTACAGGTAATCGAAAGTGCGCAGCCGCCAGGACCCTTGGATACGGCCCGCCAGCACTCCGGTGTGCAGCATCCACAGTCCAGACGGAACCCATCTGCGCATGAACACGAAAGCTGGGTTACAAAACAGCACGACCGCGAGAGTTATCAATGTTCCGCGCAACGGATAGGGCGGGCAGCCGTTCGGTCGATGTTTGGCATACACGTCGACTTGAGAGCGGCCATAGTTGACGGACTGATGCCAAGCCTCCCGCAGTGTCGTCCGCAGCCGATAAGCAACCATGGCGCCCGGTGCGTGCCCGAGCGTCATCCCGGCCTCCTGAATCGACCACGACATGTCGAGGTCGTCACCGTAGACCATCGCCTCGTCGAATCCACCAACCTTCTCGAAGGTGGTCCGCCACATGCTCATGTTGTTGCCGTGCATCCAGTACAAATAGTGTGAGGGGAAGCGTTCCTCCGGTGGCGGCGATGGTCGCCATTTGGCCACCTTCGGGCTGTTCAAGGAGACGACCTCGATCGGACCGCCGACCGCGTCGTAGTCCGCGGCAGTCTCGACCAGTGCGCTCAGCCATCCCGGATAGACCCGATCGTCCTGATCGGTGAAAGCCAGGAAATCGCCACCTGCGGCTACCGCGCCGACATTGCGGGCGTGCGGCGCGCCAGCGCGATCGGAACTGTCGACACGGCGCAAACGCAGCCGCTCGGCCAGCGGGTGTCCTTCGAGATGCCCAGGCAAACCATCGGTGGAGCCGTTGTCGCTGATGATCACCTCGAATGGCCCCGAATAGTCTTGTGCGGCAAGACTTTCCAGCTGCTCGTCGAGCAACGGGAGACCATTGAACACAGCAATGACCACAGAAACCAGCTCAGGCTTCTTCACCGGCACGAGTTCGTGCTCCAACACTCGATCTCTCCTAATCTTGATCAAGGGCCGGTCAAACACTGTCGAGCTCAGCCGCTTCGAAAATTACTGCCTCCCCATCGTTGGGAAGATCAATGCGGGGATGCGGTACAGGGCGGAATTGCGCCCGGGAAGAGTGCGGAACTGCGGAAACTGAGCACGAAGCAAGCGGTCTTTATTACTGGGCAGGATTTCGGAGGGGAAAACTGCCGCGCTGCCGGTCCTGGTCGATGATCGGATCCACCAATGAACTGGACGGGGGGGTGCTTGACTGCCGAACCGCTACCTCGGCCCCCGGCTGATCCACTCGAGGCCCCTCCCGCAAGATCGGCAGTCGCGCCGGCGGGATCGACGGGAAACCGCTCGAGCTGGTGGTTCGAGACACCGCGGCTGATCCACAGAGGGCCGCGGCGGCCGTGGATGAATTGGCTCGCCTGGGCGTGGCTGCCCTGGCGGGGGAGTATCACAGCGTCGTCGCCCGCGCCGCTGCCGCCAGGGCCGACGCTCTCGGCGTGCCGTTCCTCTGCTCGTCAGCGGTTCTCGACGCGCTCACCGAACAGCCAACGGAATGGATCGCGCGCCTGGCCCCGGCGCAATCCCACGGCTGGCAGATCTACGCACACTTCCTCCTCAGTGCGGGCCACAGTCGAATCGCCGTAGCAGCGGAGTCGAGTGCCTACTGGGTATCTGGGGCCCGCATTCTGCGGGACTACCTCGCGCCACGGGGGGCACCGTCATCGAACTCGACATGCGCGTGCTCGCCCCTACGGCCGTGTGCGACGAACTCGTCGACAATCGCGTGACAGCCCTGCTTCTTCTGGTCGGCCACCCGGAGCCGGCAGTGTCGATCGTGAAGTCTGTCCGCCGCGACCAGCGCCTCGCCGAGATCATGATCGGTGCTCCGGCCGGGCAACCCGAGTTCGCCGAATGGGCGAGGTTGCTGGGCGACGACAGCGCAGCGATCCCGTTCTTGCGCTACCTACCTCAGCGCCTCAGTCCACTCGGTGCACGCGTCGAGGCGGCCCTTCGCGAGCGGCTAGCCGAAGCGCCCTCTTTCGTCGCCTTCGAGGGCTACGACACGGTCACTGTCCTCGCCGATGTGCTGCGTTCTCACGGCGCGGACCGGGCGCGCACTGCCGAATTCTGGCCGCGCGCTGCAGTCGAAGGCACCCGCGGGCCGATCCGGTTCTCCCGCGCGCCAGGCATCAGCGTTTGGCAATGGGCTTGGACGCCCATCCAAGTCGTTGATCGAGATCCGGCTGAGCCCAACCGCTTTCGGGTCCTTCACGCCAGCTGAGAGCGCGGAGGTCCGGAAGCTGTCAAACCCGGTGAGACCGGTCAGGCCACGAATTCTCCGACCGAAGCGGTCGACGTGGTCGCCGAACTGCTGACCGAGGGACTGGAACGGCAACGGCTGTACGACCGCATGGCGCAGCTGCTTCCGCAGTTCGTGGAGTACCAGACGGCCACCGATCGAGTCATCCCGGTGGTGGTTCTCGCTCGCACGCACCCCGCCGTGCGCCGCGATCGGAACGGGAGACACTGAATCCGCCGGTGAGTCCGGCGACGGCCTTCGGCGCGTTAAGAAATAGCAAGCAGCACAAAGATTTCCGTGATGCCTCAGGCCGCTTGATCCCGAGGCATCACCGTATCGACGTTGGACTCCCGGACAGTTCCCTCGTCTACCCCGCGGTTGCGGGCGTAGCCGTCGCTGGTGGTCAGGTGGTCACATTTTGCAAATTCCGAAGAGTCGTTGCCTGGCAAACAAATCCCGCGCGGACAGCGGCGCGTGAGAATGTGACCGCTGTGTGGCGTGGTTCTGACGGCGCTCCATGGCGCGGGGGTGCGAGACGCGCGAGCCCTCCACTCGTCCGCGCAACCCCGCTGCGCGGGGGCGGCACCTGAGCGCAGGCCTGGGCTTGTCGTGCCGGGGTGATCTTGCCCGAGGGTGAGCACGATGGCGCCCGGTCGGTCGCTCACGTGGTCGGCGGTATGGCTCCTGCTACGGCGGTCTTCGCCCGGATCAGCTCGTCGCGCAGCTCGGTTTGGGATCGATCCTCGGTCAACGATGCCTCGAAGGTGAGCGTTTGACCGCCGGCATCAGGAAGATTCGCTCGAGACAGGTCTCGTGGGGTCGGCGGCGGCAGGTCCGCTCGGTATTGCCTTGGTGTCATCCCGAACCATCGTCGGCATGAGCGGTTGAGGGTGCTCTGTTCGGCGTAGCCGAGCAGGCCCGCGATCTGGCTGAGGTGCAACCCCGGTTCGGCAAGGTATTTCGCCGCTTGGTTGCGGCGTACCCGCTCGATGAGCTCCTGACAGCTCAGGCCCTCGTCGGCCAGGCGTCGTTGCAGCGTCCGCGGATGCATCGCCAGTTCGTCGGCGATGACCTCGGCGCTGCACTGACCGGTGGGCAGCAGCTTACGGGCCAGCTCGGCTACGCGTTCGGACAGCGCCGCACTGCTCGGAACGTACTGGGCCTCCATGTACTTCGTGGCGATGCGCCTGGTCTCGGCGTCCGCGCCCTGGATACGCCGGTCTGCCAATTCCAGGGGCAGCTCGAACCCGCACCACGGCTGCCCGAAGAGCACGGTGCAACCCAGCGCTTCTTGATAGGCAGCGTCCGAGCCCAGCTGGCCGTGCACGAATGAAACCGAGCTGGGGCGCGCGTCCGGTCCGCCGAGGAGGCGAATCATGCGAACGGCGTCAGCCATGCTCAGCTCATACCCCTGGGGTATCTCCAGGGGAGGCGGCTCGGTGATCTCGTAGGTGAACCCGACGTCGGCCTCCGTAGTGCGCGCGACCGTCAGCTTCATCGCCGGAGAATGGACGTGTAGGTAGCGCGCGATCGACTCCAGTCCACCGAGCACGGTCTGAGCATTCCGCGCGATCACCGCGATGGGTCCGAGGATGTGCAGGCCCTGCCAGCGTGCCAGGCGAAGCCCGAAGTCCGGACAATCCAGGTCGGCAGCGCTCGCCTCGAGCAGGCGAACGGTCGCCTGGAAGGAGACGAACGCGTCCTCCTGGTACTCGACGCCCGGCTGGATGTGGAAGCGCGACAAGAAAGGCTCCGGGTCAGCGCCGAGCTCCTTTACCAGCTCGCGGTACCCCAACAGGGCTGCGGCACGGATCACTGTGTCCATGCGACCACCTCCTTGTGTCGGGAAATGATAAAAATCTGTCGGGAACTGTCAAGATCTGTGACGTGGCGCACAGTCATCCTCTTTCTACAGCGTCTTGTGAACACAGCACGCAGAAGCCAGAGGAAGCCATGAACGCACAACATTTCGACGTCTTGATCATTGGTGCCGGCCTGTCCGGCATCGGCACGGCCTCGCAGGTGGCGGCTGCCTTCCCCGATAAGACCATCGCCGTGCTGGAGCGACGCGAGCGGCTGGGCGGCACCTGGGACCTGTTTCGTTACCCCGGCATTCGTTCGGACTCCGACATGTACACCTTCGGATACAAGTTCCGTCCGTGGCGCGACCTGACGGTACTCGCCGACGGCGGGTCGATCCGGGCGTACATAGCGGACACCGCCAGGCAGTTCGGCATCGACGAGAAGATTCACTACGGCCTGAAGGTCGTCACCGCGGACTGGTCGACACCCGAGTCCCGCTGGACCGTGACCACCCTGGACGAGGCGACCGGGCAGACGCGCATCTTCACCTGCGGCTACCTCGTCAGCTGCACCGGCTACTACAACTATGACGCGGGCTACCTCCCGGCCTTCCCCGGCGTGGAGCGATTCGACGGCCGGTGTATCCACCCCCAGCACTGGCCGGAAGATCTGGACTACTCCGGCAAGAAGGTCGTTGTGATCGGCAGTGGCGCCACCGCCGTCACCCTGGTGCCGGCGATGGCTCGCGACGCCGAGCACGTGACCATGTTGCAGCGCTCCCCGTCGTATGTCTTCTCGCTGCCCGCCTTCGACCGAATCTCCCAGGTGCTGGGTCGCTTCCTCCCGCAGGACTGGGTGTACGCGATGGGTCGCAAACGGAACATCGTCATCCAACGTCAGCTCTACCGGGCCTGCCGTCGCTGGCCCCGGCAGATGCGCCGGTTCCTGCTCTGGCAGGTGCGACGCAATCTCGGCGACTCGGTCGACATGAGCCACTTCACGCCCAGCTACCTACCGTGGGACCAGCGGCTGTGCGCGGTGCCCGACGGCGATCTGTTCCGGGTGCTCGCGTCGGACGATGCCTCGATCGTCACGGATCGGATCGATACCTTCACCGAGCAGGGCATCCTGCTGCAATCCGGACGGGAACTGGAGGCCGACATCATCGTCACCGCCACCGGTCTCGACATCCAGATGCTGGGCGGGATGGCGCTCTCCGTGGACGGTGAGCCGCACGAGCTGCACGACCGGATGACGTACAAGGGTTTGCTCGTGGAGAGCATTCCCAATCTGGCCTGGGTCTTCGGGTACACCAACGCCCCATGGACGCTGAAGTCCGACATCGCAGGCGCCTACCTGTGTCGCCTGTTCAAGCACATGGACGATCACGGCCACACCGTGGCGACACCCCGCGATATCGAGAACTCCGCGACGGACGACGGCATTTTGGACTCGCTGGAGTCCGGCTACGTACAACGCGCGAAGAACACACTGCCGCGTCAAGGATCCAAGCCGCCGTGGAAAGTTCTGATGAACTACGAGCAGGACTCCAAGATGCTCCTCGACGACCCCATCAACGACGGCCTCCTTCGGTTCGAAGCCCCCGCGCTGAAAGGTGCGATGGCATGAGCACGCCGACCTACATCCCGCTCGACGGTCGACGCATTCGCGTGCGAATCGACGGCGATCCCGACCGACCGCCAGTCCTGTTGCTGCATGGAATCGGCCGCAGCCTCGAAGATTGGGCACCACAGTTCCATCGACTGGCCCGAACTCACCGAGTCATCGCCCTCGACGTTCCCGGGTTCGGCTTCTCGGACCGTCCTCGGGAACGCATCACGCTGCCGGTGCTCGCCCGCGGGGTCGCGGAAACGCTCACCGCCCTCGGTGAGCAGCGGCGCGTGCATATCATCGGAAACTCGCTCGGCGGTGCCGTGGCCATGCAACTGCTCGCCCTCGAGCCGGCACGGGTGGCAAGCCTGGTGCTGGTCAACAGTGCGGGATTCGGCTCGCAGGTCGCCATGGCGCTGCGGCTGCTGGCCGTGCCCGGCATCGGGTACCTGGCGACTCGGCACACCACCCGCCTCGCGGCGGAAATGAACGAGCGCCTGATCTTCGCCGACAAGTCCCTGGTCACGAAGGAGCGGATCGACCACGCCCTCGCCATCGCCGAGCAGCCCGACCCCGCCGACGTGATGTACGAGACCGCCCGTGCGCTGGCGACCGGCCGGGGAGTCAGGCGCGAATGGCGGACCGAGCTGATCGCGGCCATCGCGAAGCATCCTCGACCGACTCTGGCCGTCTGGGGAGACCTCGACCGCGTCCTACCCGCGCACCACCTGGTCACCGCACGCCAGCTGCTGCCGCACGCCGAAACCCACCTGTTCACCGGCATTGGCCACATGCCGCAGATCGAGTGCCCCGATAAGTTCGCCCAGCTCGTACTGGCCTTTCTCGCCGGCGCCGCAACGGCCGGGAGCCGAACAACGCGGGTCGGTCTCGGTCGCGCCGATGCGCCGTCCTGATGAGCGGAGAACTCCTGACCTGAAGTTCGCCGACGGCGACACCGTCGTCGGGGAGCGCGGCGCCGCTGTCAACGACGATCGGGCCTCGACGCCGAACAGCGGCCGGCCCTGGGTCGCGGATCCATATCGAGAGCGGCCTCGATGTCATCGGGCTCGCCTGCGGCCGCGAAGCGCTTGCAGCAATCGAATCAAGAAAATCAATCAGAGGAGACATCCATGTCAACGCTCGACAAGATCACCGTGCTCGGCGGCGGAGTTCTCGGCGGACAGATCGCCTGGCATTCGGCCTTCATGGGTAAAACTGTTGTCGTCTACGACATTTCGGAAGAAGCACTCGACCTCTGCCGCGCAGCTCACGGCCAGTACGCGGCTATCTATCTCGCCGAGATCGGCGCGTCGGTGCAGGATGTGGCCGATGCCCAGGCCCGGCTCACCTACACCACCGATCTGGTGCCGGCAGTGGCCGGCCAGGACCTCGTGATCGAAGCGGTCCCCGAGATCCCGGAGGTCAAGACGAAGGTGTACGCCGAGATGGCGGGCCTGCTGGACGCCCACACACTCATCGCGACGAACTCCTCGACGCTGCTGCCTCGCGACTTCGCCGAGGCCACCGGCCGTCCGGACAAGTACTGCGCGCTGCACTTCGCGAACCTGATCTGGGCGTTGAACGTCGCCGAGGTCATGGCTCATCCCGGTACGGCTGCCGACACCCTGACGCAGATCACGGAATTCGCCATCGAGATCGGCATGGTTCCCATTCCGGTGCACCGGGAGCAGCATGGATACGTACTCAACACCTGGGTGGTCCCGCTCTTGAACGCCGCCCAAACACTCGTCACCAACGGTGTCTCCACGCCGGAGGACGTCGACCGAACCTACATGATCGTCAACCGGGGCGCCCCACGCGGCCCCATGGGCACACTCGATGTGATCGGTATGAAGACCGCCTACGACGTGCTCGCCTACTGGGGAGTGCACAATGACGACCAGCAGATGCTCGCCAACGCCGCCTATCTGCAGGCGAACTTCGTCGACCAGGGCAAGCTCGGACTGCAGTCCGGGCAGGGTTACTACAGTTATCCGGAACCCGCCTACGCCGATCCCGACTTCCTTTCGGTACCACAGATATCGAGTGCTTCCGACATCGCGGCACGCGCAATGCTCACTTAGCTGGATCGCGGCGAGTCCGAGCTGGACTGGTCCCGGAATGGCCCAGTCCGGCACCGCAGTTCGCGGATTACGCCATACGGCTGCGGCACCTGCTGGGCCCGGATACCCACGTACTCGAGCAGCAGACGCGGTACTGGCGCACCATGCTCGACGGCGTGCCGGAACCCGCGACGCTCCCGGACCCATCATCCACTGTTCCAGGTCATGGTGACCTACCTGCGTGGATTCGATATCGGCACGGCCCCAGACGGATTGGCGATCCAGCCTCGACCGGTAGCGGTGCGCCGGACCCCGTTCGAGCTATTGCTGAATCTGCGGGAGGAACACCACGCCGACGGGGAATGCGCCGGAATCCGCGGTGAGCTGGTTTACGCTGCTGAGCTTTTCGACCAATCGACGGTCGAGTCCGTCATCGCCGCCATGACCAATGCGCTGGCGGCGATATGCGCCGAACCCGACGCACCTGTCCGCTGACACGGCGGCCCCTATTGCTCCGACAGTTGCCGGGTCGCCTGCCGCTGGTGGTCGGCAGCTTCGAAGAGGAGTCGGCGATCGCGGCCAGTTCCCGGTCGTCGTAGCGGGTGACCAGATCCATCGAGGCCGTCGCGTAGCAGTCACACAGCCGATTTCGGCGCCGATACGAATGTGACGTTGCCGGATCGGTAACCGGATCGTGGCTGGTTCACGTTCATGCCTCGCTGTGCGCGGCGAGTGCGGGCTCGGTCTGTTCGGTGGCGCGGTGGATGCCGCGCAGGAGCAGGACGGCGGCGGCCACCACCACTGGCGCTGGGGTGGGCTCGACGATGAGGGCGCACACGCCACCCCACGCCAGCACCATCCACGCCAGGAAGGCCGGCGGGACGATGCCGCGCCGATCCATCCACACCACGAGCATGCCGACGATCAGCAGCGGCCAGCCGAACCCTGCCGGGTTGCTCCAAAAAGCGTGGGCCGGCAGGGTGTCCTCCGCCCAGTGTCCCCACAGCTGCAGCGATAGCCAGTCCTTGAAGTAGGCATGGCTGAGCAATAATCCGGTGGCGAGATGCCCGGCACCGATGAACGCGATGATGCGTCCAGACCATGCGATCATTTGATTCACACTCCTATTCTCTTGCTGCGGGTGCCGTAACCGCTTGTGCTGCAACAGATCAACGGCTTCGGCACTGCCATCGGCGACCTGGTGCCGCTGCCGCTGCGTCCTCAATGGCGACACCGCCCTACCCGGGCGGTCCCCGGGCTCTGGACGGGTTGCGCGGCCAACTCTCGACTCAGCGCTGTGGGACATTTGCTGGCTCCGGTGGGGTCGGCGGTGCCGAGTCGTCGCTCGAGGTCCGTATGTTCGGCCGGGGTCGGGGTGGCGCGCTCAGCGCGGTGAGAGCGACGAGCAGGCCGAGGGAGAGCGGCCCGGCCGGCGTCAGGTCGTGCCCGAGTCCGAATGCCATCGCGCAGGCCCATGACACCATCAGGGCCGCCGCCAGGATGGCGACGTATCGGACGACGAAACGGCCCGCCGCCGGGGGAGCCCGCAGTGACCACACCACGGCCGCCGGAACCGAGATGAACAGCACGCAGCTGAACAGCCACATCGCGTACAGCGCCTGCTTCGGCGAGGACAAGGTATCGCTGGTCAGCAGCGCGGCCGGCCAGCCCTGAAAGGTGGCCAAGGCGGTGTGGAGGATCGCATTGAGTGCTCCGACGATCGTGGCGACCCACAGCAGCACCCGCCGCCCGGAGCGAGGGCGGACCGGTGGTTGTGGCTCTTCGGCCGACCGGGATGGCCGGGCCAGCAAGGCCAGGCCCGCTACAGCAGCGTGGAGCATCCATTGCGGCAACGACCGCAGCCCGGACGCGCCGTCGGCCCAGACACCGGCCGCCGCGTACAGCAGTGCCTGCGTGCCGTTCAACAGCGCGATATAGCCCAGTGCCGGCCTGGTCACGGGCGCTGGCTTGCGTGATAGCAGCAGCAGGACGACCGGGTAGGTCCAGGCGATCGCCGACATGCCATGCCACATCATCCGTAACCCCTGTTGGGCCTCGGCGGTGGCGTTGCCGGCCATCAGCGCGCCGATCGTGGGAGTTGCCTGCACGAAGGTGTGCAGCACGGCGGTGATCGTCGCGACGGCCGCAGCGGTCCACAGCGCCCACGGCCGCGCGATGGTCACCGTGACGCTCATGTCCGGCGCCATGGTCGTTGCCGAGTTGTTCATCTCGGCTCACCTTCTGGCGTGGATATGCCGTCGCGGCGGTCGGACCGCCCGGAAGCCGAGCTGGGCTCGGGCACGGGGTGGGTGTGTCGGCGGGTTCCGGCCAACAGCAGGATGTTGGCGAGCAGCAGAATCGGCCAAGGCGTGGTCACGAGGACCACGGCGCCGACCAAGGTCCAGGCCCCCAGCGTCCAGGCGATGAAGGTGGGTGGGGTGACGCCCCGGCGGTCCAGCCACAGCACAATCAGGCCGACCACGACGAGCGGCGGCCCGAAGCTGTAGAGGCTGAGCCAGTACGCGCTGCCTGCCGGACTCATCGCGGCGAGGTCCTCACCCCACAACCCGCCGCTGAACCACGTCCCGGCGTGCTGCGCGGCCTTTTCCAGAGTCAGGGCGAGGAGCGTGTGCGCGGCTGCGAACAGCGTGATGAGCCAACCGGCCCACTTGATCATTTACTTTCTCCGTTCTCGTCACGGGGCGCTGTGGCCCGTCCCGGCTGATATACGGCACCGTATAACATGGAGGTTAGACTAGTTATACGGTGGCGTATAGAACTGAGAGATGTGAAAGGAGTCATGTCATGGGTGTGGCCCGCACGCCGCGCGAGGCGTGGATCGAGCAAGGCTTGCGGACACTGGCCGCCAGCGGCGAGCAGGCGGTCCGCATCGAGGTGCTGGCCAAGGCGCTCGGCGTGACCAAAGGTGGGTTCTATGGCTACTTCGCCGACCGCGACGCGCTGCTGGCCGCGATGCTGGACACGTGGGAGCGTGAGAGCATCGACGAGGTGCTCGAGGCCGTGCAACGCGAGGACGACTCACGCGACAAGATCGCACTGGCCGGCCGATTGACCCTGTCCAGCGATCGTCTGCTGGGGGTCGACCTGGCGATCCGCAACTGGGCCCGCCGCGACGAGGCGGTCGCCGCGCGGCTGCGCCGGGTCGACAACCAGCGCATGAAACTGGCCCGCGAGATGATCGGCACCTTCTGCTCCGACCCCGACGAAATCGAGGCCCGTAGCCTACTCGCGTTCTGCCTGGCCATCGGAAACCAATTCCTCGCCGCCGACCACAACGGCCGTACCCGCGACGAGGTCCGCGCCCGCGCATCAGCGATCGTGCTGAACCGCCCTCCGAGCCCGACACCGTAGGGATCGGAGCCAGTTCGTAAGACTTCCACTACCGGGGAGAACCGCAGAAAGGTCGAAGAGATGACAGACACCGAGATGTCGCACGGCAAAGGCTCTGAAGTACACACGATCTTCGAAAAGATCGCCGGGTACTACGACCGGATGAACCTCGTTATGACGCTCGGCCGTCATACGCGCTGGTGTCGCGAAGTGGCCACGCGTGCCGCACCACCCGCAGGCGGACAGCTATTGGACCTAGCCACCGGGACAGGTGCGATCGCCTTGGCGGCGGCACAGATATATCCCACTGTCGCCGTGACGGGTGTCGACTTTTCCGAGGCGATGTTGGCTCGTGCGCGGATCAAATCCGGGGCCGGCACGGTTCGGTGGCAGCAGGCCGATGCGACCCGTCTGCCGTTCGACGACGAGTCCTTCGACGCAATTACCGAAGGCTATCTGCTCCGCAACGTCGAAGACCTGGCCGGAGTACTTCGCGAACAGTACCGAATCCTCGCGCCCGGCGGCCGGATCGTCATCCTCGAAACCTGCCCTCCCAGTGGCCCGATGAAGCCGATACTCACGTGGGGAATGCGCACGATCGTTCCCTTGCTGGGGCAAACGGTCGCTCGCGACCGATCGTCGTATACCTATCTCGAATCCAGCACCCTCGGCTTCACCTCACCTCAACACGTGGCAGATGTCCTGGGGGAACTGGGCTTTCAGAACATAGGCTGGAGCAAGAAATTCTTCGGCACCAATGTCATCCTGTGGGCCACCAAGGCAAGTCGATGAGGCTATCGCGGCCTGGTCACAGCTTTTTTGGATCGGGTGCAGCAGAGCGCGAGCTGCGGCTGGCGTGAGGGCGGCGGCAACCTAGCGTATGTCGCTGTCCTGCAACTTCCTTGACGCCGATGGCGCTGTTGGCGCGCGACCGGATCGGCCGCCCGGGTCTGAGCAGCTCGCGTTCAGGGATCGCCCCACCACTTTACCGGTGGTTGTCGGCGGGTTGATCAATAACAGTGGAGCCATGAGCGACAACCGAATCGAAGACCGCTGGGCGATCAGCGAGTTGATGACAGGCTGGATCCATCGGGACAAGGAGCAGTGGGACGAGCTGGCCGGCTTGTTCCATGAAGACGCCACGCTGAGGATCCTGTGGTTCGCCGGCTCTGCCCACGACTTCATCGACGCCGCCCGTCGTATGGGGCACGGGCCGCTGCGTAGCAAGCACTTTATCGGCGCTCCCACCATCCGCTTCGCCGGCGATGGCGCGTTCGTCGAGACCAACGCGATCCTCCTCGCGGAACTCGCTGGTGCGGGGATCGGCGCGACCATCCACAACCGATTCCTCGACCGTGTGAGCCGACGTGATGGGATCTGGCGCATCGATCATCGTGACTCCGTCTACGACATGGGCGGATTCACCTACCCGTTCGGTGTCGCAGGTGCCCCGGACATCGACGCGGAGTCGCTTTCCGGTCGTCATCCTCGGGAGTACGCGGCGCTGGCCTACCTGCTCGAAACCGCCGGGCACCCGGTGATCGGCACCTACCCGACTCGCTTCAGCGAGCA
>NZ_JBSGEQ010000067.1:0-24197 GCF_053602975.1 Nocardia sp. NPDC004278 | reverse complement strand
GATCACATAGGCGACATCGTCGATCCGCAACGGACGAACCCGATCGCTGTCGGTGATCGGACTACTGTCGGTCTCGTCGTGGTTGTCCTCGGCTGCGTCGAGGTAATTCGAAATAAGCCAGTCGGTGCTGTCGGGTAGTTGCGTGCGGACGGATGTCACGGTCAGACCAGTCGTTGCATCCGCATCGGTCATCATGTGGATGATGCGTTCGGTGGGATGGGTCGGGTCGATCGGCAGGAACGCCGCCCCCGTTTTGGCAACCGCCCAAACCGCCAGAACAGAATCCGCCGAACGCGGAATACCAATCGCGACAACATCCTCCGGCCCGATACCACGCCGAATCAGCAACCGCGCCAACCGATTCGAGCGTTCGTCCAACTCCCGATAACTCAACCGCTGCCCATCGAACACGATCGCAGTGCCGTCGGGATCGAAGGCGACTGCTGCCGTCAGCAAATCGGGCAGCGTGGTGGGCGGTGCCGAGGGTGCGCCGGAGCGGGTCAGCAAATCGGCTCGTTCGGCAGGCTCGAGCACATCGATCGATCCGACCGCAACAGTCGGATCGGTGACGATCGACTCCAGAATCCGAATCCACCGATGCGCAAGCGAATCAACCGTCGCAGCGTCGAACAGATCCGCGGCATAGGTGACCGCGACAGTCATATGACCGCTGTCATGATCTTCCGACAGGATGAATTGCAGATCGAATCCAGGCGTTTGGTCGCTCGGGTCGACCGCCGGCGGCTCGAAATCGGACTGGGCCGACCCCGCCGTCCCCTGATTCCGCAACGCCAACAGCACCTGAAACAGCGGATGCCTGGACTGGGACCGCTGTGGCACCAGCTGGTCCACCACCTGCTCGAACGGAACGTCGGCGTGCTCAAAGGCGTCCGCATCGACTTGTTCGATCCGGCCGAGTAGTTCGGCGAACGATTCAGCGGGATCGATCTCGGTGCGCAACACCACGCGCGCCGCGGCACCGTCCCCGGCAATCGGTGTGCCGATCGGAATGTCGGTGGTGCCGCTCAACCGGGCGAGCAGTACCGCCAACGCGCCATGGATGGCGGTGAACAGCGACGAACTGTGCTGCTGGGCAAACCCTTCCACCGTCCGAACCAACTCGGCAGGCAGCGCGTAGTTCGCCGTGGCCGCTCGATTCGACGACACCACCGGCCGCGGCCGGTCGAACGGCAGCGGCAGGTTCTCGGGCAGATCCGCGAGTGTTTCCCGCCAGAACGCCAGATTCTCCCGGCGGCGGCGGATCCGAGCGCCCTCGCCAACGCTCTCGGGGTGAACCTGCTCCAGCGCAGTGTCCGGCGCGGCGGCGAACGCATCGAGAAATTCCTCGAACCTCGTGCAATGCGCCGAGAGTTCGGAGTCGGTATAGAGGTTGGGATTGGCCAGCAAGTGCAAGATCGTCCGCGGCGGCTCCCCGGTTTGATACAGGTCGACCAGCAGATCGTCGACCGGCCCCGAACTGAGGATATGGAATTCCCCGGTCACCGATCCGAACCGGATCTCCTGGTAGAAGAACATCACATTCACCACCGGACCCGCGAAACGCCGCAGTCCGCCCTGGTATCCGACGGCGGCACGAATATCGGTCAGGCCGCACCGCTGGTGCCGCAACGCCCCCACCAGATCGGACTGCACCCGCCGCGTCAGTGTCGTCACGGTGTCGCCCGAATCGAGGGTGAGCGGAAGCGGAGCGACATTGACGAACATCCCGCCGGACCGCCGCAGCACGGCGTTCGTGCGACCCGATACGGGAATATTGACCATGACGTCGTCTCGGCCGGTCATCCGCGCCAGATAGCAGCCGAACGCGGCGATCACCACCGCGGCCGGGCTCGCGTCCAACGCTTTCGCGGCATGCTCGATCCGCTCCACCGTCGTCGGCGACAGTTCGGCCTTCGCGACTGTACTGTTCGCGCAGGCGGGTGCCTGCCCGGCGACCAGACTGGACTCGTCCCCGACGTCGGCGAGTCTGTTCACCCAATATTCCTGATCGTCGGTGAACCGCTTCGACTCCCGGTAGCTGCGGTCGGCCTCGTAGAGGGCGCGCACATCCGCGGCCCGGTTCGGCTCCGCCGTCCGGCCCTCCAGCGCCGCCCCGTACAGTTCGGCGATCCGGTTGATGATCATCATTCCGGCGTAACCGTCCAGCGCGACGTGGTGGATTCTGCTGTACAGCAGGTAATGCTGCTCCCCGACCTGCACGATCGCCGTTCCCACCAAGCGGTCTCTGGTCATGTCGAGCGGAGTGGTGTACTCCCGATGCATCCACTCCCACCCCGCCGCGACGGGATCCGGTTCACCGCGCATATCGATCACCGGCGCCGGCGACTCGAGCGACGGGTCGAACACCTGGTACGGCTCGCCGTCGACCTCAACCAGCCGCAGATATCCCGACTGGAACTCGTGGCCTGCCCGCATCGCTGCTTCGCGCAGCAGATCGACGTCGAGATCGCCACGCAACTCGACGTACTGTGCCTCTGATATCGGCACATCCGGACTCAATTTCTGCGCCAGCCACAACGCCCGCTGCCCGGCAGACAGCGGCACTTGCTCTATTACCGACGCGTCCGGCTCGGTTTCTGCGCTCGATCCCCGCTCGGGATGAAACTGTGGTCGCAAAACGGTCATTTGGCCTCCTCCAGCGCCGACCACGGCCGGTCCAAGTCGAATGGGCGGCTTGCGTGTACCCGGCGTTCGGAATTCGACGGCGAAATAATCACCGAATTGATCAAGGCAGTTGGCGGCATACTTGACTATCGCGGGATCCCGCCGCGGCGTATCAGATGTCGAATGGAAACCGGCGTCACGCAGGGACCTTCGCACCTCGTTTGGTCGACTGAATACGCTCACTTTCAATGACTTTCGTCTTGTATATAGTCGACCGAATCGCGTTCGCGAATTTCACAAATCGACATAATTCGCCCAGGGCCGTTAACACATGATCTTCGCATCACGATTCTCGAATTCTCGCCGGAATCCGAGTGCTGTTCGGCCGCGGTCCGCCACCGCTCGATCCGCTGGTGCCCCATCGCCCAGAACGTCCGTTCGCGTCGGGGCTGCACCTGGGTGGCGGCGGTATCGTGCCAGCTCAGGCCGGATATCAACCGGTCACTCGGATAACCCGGCCGGTTGCTCGGTGCGGACGTGCACAGCAGTTGGCTTCATATTCGACCGGTGGTGTGCGACCGAGCGGGTGCATGAGCCGACTGGCATTGAACCAACGGACTCATTCCGCAGTAAGGGGTCTCGACGTCGGCGAGCCGGTTGAGCGGGCCGCGCTGGAACGGTGAATCGTCACGGACTGTCTCGGTCCGGTGGAGCGCAATTGTCGCCTCTGCCAACGCATTATCGAATGCGTCACCGACCGAGCCGATCGATGGAATCACCCCCGACAATACGAGTGATTCACCGATGAACCGTCAGATCACCGCTGATTCGGGTCGCACTCCCACCACTGCCCTCGGATTCCGAATACCGTTCCCTGAGTAAGAGATCTTGATTCTGGGTAGCATCGTTCTTCGTCATTGCGCTTACACCTGCCGCCGGCAACCTGTACTGGATTGTGTGACATACGGTTGGAAAGGCTTATCAGCCGGACGATGCGCACACGATGACAGCTCACCCGGTTTGCTGGCGCCTGCTGGCGAAGGGAGCTGACCGACCAGAATGACCGCGAAATCGACCGTCCACAGCGTGACATACGATTTGTTGAGGTCGTTGGGCCTGACGACCGTATTCGGTAATCCGGGATCCACCGAGGAGACCTTCCTCAGGAACTTCCCGGATGACTTCACCTACGTGCTGGGTCTTCAGGAAGCATCCGTCATCGCCATGGCCGATGCCTTCGCCCAGACCACCCGGCGTCCGGCGCTGGTGAACCTGCACTCTTCCGCGGGGCTCGGCAACAGCATCGGCAATCTGGTCGCCGCCTACCGCGGGCACACACCGCTCATCGTTACGGCCGGCCAGCAGCACCGCGAGCTGCTGATAGGCGATCCGTACCTGACCAACCTCGATGCGGCGAACCTGCCGAGGCCATGGGTGAAGTGGTCCTACGAGCCCGCACGCGGCGAGGCCGTACCCGAAGCGATCATGCGTGCCTATGCGATGGCCGTGCAGCCGCCAGCGGGACCGGTGTTCCTGTCCATCCCGCTCGATGACTGGAACCACCCCCTGGAAGGGCCGGCCGTACTGCGTGATGTCAGCAGGACCTACGCCCCCGACCCAGAGCGCCTGCGGCGCTTCGCCGAACGCATCACCGCTAGTCAGCGGCCGGCCCTGATCCTCGGGCCCGACGTGGACCGCGCGCGCGGATGGCAGGCCGGCATCGCACTGGCCGAGAAATTGAAGGCCGCGGTCTACAGCCCGCCGCTTCCGGACCGCGCCTCGTTCCCCGAGGACCATCCCCTGTACCAGGGTTCGGTCGGCATGTCGGTCAAGGCCGTCGGCGAGCGGCTCGCCGGACACGATCTCGTCGTGGTCATCGGGGCCGAGGTCTTCCGCTACTACCCCTACGTGCCCGGCGACATCCTCCCCGCGGGGACCGAACTGTTGCAGATCACGGACGACCCAGCGACGGCCGCAGCGGCCCGTATCGGTGACAGCCTCCTCGGCGATGCCCGGCTGTCGATCGAACTCCTCACCGAGCTGGTGGGTGACGGCAGCGGCCGCGCGCAGCCCAAGCCCATGCCGCGCCCCCGGAGCCTGCCGGAAAACCCGAGCAGCCCGCTGACACCGGCCGAGGTCTACGCGGCTCTCAGCGAGGTCCGTCCGGAGCACGCGGTCTTCGTCAACGAGTCCACTTCGACCATGGCCCAACATGCCGAATGGCTGCCCACCGTCGAGCCCGACTCGTTCTTCGCCACTGCCAGCGGTGGCATCGGCTGGGCTGCACCGGCTGCCGTCGGTGTCGCGCTCGGCGACCGGGACCGCGGTGTCACGCGTCCGGTGATCGGTCTGATCGGGGACGGATCGTTCCAATACTCGGTCCAGGGCCTGTGGACCGCGACACAACAGAACTTGCCGATCGTGTACGTCGTGATGCGCAATCACGAGTACTCGATCCTCAAATCCTTCGCCGAACTGGAGGAGACGCCGGGTGTGCCCGGGCTCGACCTACCGGGCCTGGACATCGCCTCCGTCGCACGGGGTTTGGGCTGCCACGCCGTCGATGTCACATCCACCGGAGACCTCGAAAAGGAGTTCAGGCTCGCGCTGGAATCCGGCACCACCACGGTCATCGTGGTGACCACCCAACCGGAGAAGGCCATGCTCTGAGGTTTGGGTGACCCAGGGGAATCTCACCCCTGGGGCACCCGACCTGAGGACGAGGGCCGCGCCGGCCGACTGCGGACTTGTAGTTGACTCGCCGCCGTTCCGGCTCGGCCGACAGCCGCCATCACTCCCGCGCCCGGCGCCGGTGCCGAGCGCCGATCGACTCCGTCGTTCCGAATTCGGTTCGCTTGCATACGCCTCCGTTCGCAATGCGGACAGGGTGAGCGCCCACGCCCAGCGCTCGACAGCATCTAACCCGCTACCGCGGTGCGACGTAGCGCCCGCCGGTTCGAGCGCGGCGGTCGTGCCGCAGCCGGATCGATGACTTGCCACCGCTGATGCATCCAACTGGAGATACGCGGCAACCGTGGTGGACGCCGACGTTCACTCACCGCCGCTGTGTAGCGGTGTGCTGACGGTATGCTGGAGGACAAATCAGCCCAGGGGCGTTGTAATGGGGTACGTGCAGTGGCCGCAGGGGAATTTCGGGGTCGAGGATGGCTGAATTCGGTCCACTGATGACGCAGCATGACAACCCGATGTCGACTCGGTTACGGGTGATTCTGGCCGAAGACGACGTGCTACTGCGCGAAGGTGTGGCGAGCCTGCTCATACGCTCCGGGTTCGACGTCGAAGGACAAGCCGGCGACGGGTCCCAACTCCTGGCACTGGTCCGGGACCGGGTACCGGATCTGGTGATAATCGATGTTCGGATGCCGCCCACGCACACCACCGAGGGCCTCGATGCGGCACGGGTGATCCGCGACGAACTCCCCGAAGTCGGCATCCTCATGCTATCGGCGCACGCCGACGTCGAGCATGCGATGGAGCTGTTGGCCAGTGGTCGTGGGATCGGCTACCTACTCAAGAGTCGGGTCACCGATGTGGAGGATTTCATCGACACCCTCCGACGGATCACCAAAGGGGCCTCGGTGGTCGACCCGGCCCTCGTTCAAGAGCTCGTGTCGGCTCGGCGACGCAACGATCCTCTTGCCGTGCTCAGCGCGCGGGAGCGCGAGGTGCTCGCTTTGATGGCGGAGGGGCGTTCGAACGCCGGCATCGCCCACCGGCTATGGGTCACCGAGGGGACCGTCGAAAAGCACGTGCGCAGCATTCTCACCAAGCTGAATCTGCCGGAGACCGCCGAGGACCATCGCCGAGTCCTCGCCGTCGTCAGATTCCTCGAGGCTCGCTGACCTCCGGGCATCGACCAGTGTGACCTTCGGCCGCCGCTGCTCCACCGGCACCGCGTCCCGCGATGCTCGTCGAACCGCACAACCGACGGCCGGGTCCGCTGCAACAGACTTTGCGTCAGCGATGCGCGCTGCCTTGCGAGCGTCCGAGTGGGCCCACGCCCGGCCGGAAGATACGCCCTACCGCTGCCCCGCATCCTGGGTTACCCGTTGACCGGAGGCGCGGAATTGATGGTAGCCATAGTGACGCAGCCGCAGATCCGGGCAAGTATCTGTATACAGCCGCAAATACCACAAGCAACCCAGGGGATTCCGCCGTGCGGATGGAGATAGCGCCCGTACGTGAATTACAACGCACGATCGAACCGGAAATCTCGGATTCCGCATTCTTCACCCGACGGCATCAATCACTCCAACGATCATAAATCTGGAAACGATCCAGTGAATTGGCGGTTGTTCCCGTGGAACGCACCTCAGAAAGGAGCGCAATTATGACTACAGCGCATCGAAACCATCAAAGCGTCAGCCGGCGTCTCGCCGAAGATATCCGTAATTTCACGGCCTCAGCTGAGCTGACGGCCAACCTTCAGCGCGTGCTGGTCGATCTCATCGAATTGCACCTGCAAGGCAAACAGGCCCATTGGAACGTGGTCGGAACCAATTTCCGCGACCTGCACCTGCAACTCGACGAACTCGTTGACGCCGCCCGCGAAGCCAGCGACACCATCGCGGAACGGATGCGGGCCCTCGACGCCGTACCGGACGGGCGATCCGACACCGTCGCGGTCACGACGAGCCTGCCGCCTTTTCCGGCCGATGAGCTGGATACCGGCCATGTCGTCGACTTGATCACGACACGCACCTATGCAGCGACCGACACCCTCCGCGACGTGCATGATGCGGTCGACGCCGAGGACCCCAGCACCAGCGACTTACTGCATGAGGTCATCGACTCGCTGGAGAAGCTCGCCTGGATGATCAAGTCGGAGAATCGCAAGATCTGATCGCCCGAACCTCGATCCGCCGCCGGCGCGCCCTTCGCCCGGTGGCGGATTCATGGATGTGAACCGATGCCGACGACTATGCCCCCTGCTGTTCGGGAGGTCGCGGGCCGCGGTAAGAAGGCCGGGTTGACGTCGACGATGAGACAGCGCAACGGCGTGACCGGCGACATCGTGAAGGTCATTCTGCTCGAGCATGGGGCGGCACGCATTCCGGCTACCGGCAATGCTGCTCGGCATTGTGATTGCCGTGACCAATACCTGCACAATTCTGGCTGGCGGGAACGACTTATTGACGCCAGCCGTGGCGACAAAGTTTGCCATTCGGGCGAAAGTAGCCGATATGAAGACCACAACATTGGAAAGAAGCGGACTGCGCGTCTCCGACATTGCGTCCGGTACATGGCAACTGGGCGGCGAATGGGGTTCGTTCGACGAAGACGGGCCGGTTGCCGGACCTTCCCCGGAGACGATGTGATGGCCGGTTCGGTGCGCACCGTGGCGGTACTGGGCACCGGCACGATGGGCGCACCGATCGCACGGAATCTGCTACGCGCCGGGTTCGACGTGCTGGTGTGGAATCGAACCTCGGTCGAGGCAGCATTGGTCGCCGCTGGAGCACACCGGGTCTCCGGCATCGCCGCCTCCCCCGCCGAGGTGTTGATCACCGTGTTCGACGACGGCGCCGCCGTCGAGCAGGTGATGACCCGGCCCGGCGGTGCGCTATCGGCTCTTGCTCCTGGAGCGATCTGGATCCAAATGAGCACTATCGAGCCCAAATACTGCGCTCTTCTCGCCGACCTCGCCATCCGGAACAACATCCTGTTCATCGACGCCCCGGTAGTCGGCGGTCCCGGACTAGCCGAGTCTGGAGACCTGCTAATCCCCGCCTCGGGCGTACGTCCGGTCCGGCCGCTGGTCGAACCGATCTTCCGTGCCCTCGGCCAGCGAACACTCTGGCTCGAACGTATCGGCGACGGGAGCAACCTCGGCATCGCGCTCAACAACTCGCTGAATCTCCTGGTCGAGGGAATGGCCGAAACCCTCACTCTCAGTGCAGCCTTCAACATCGCCCCACAGCAGTTGCTGAATGCGGTCGCCGGCGGGCCGTTGGCAACGGAGTAGGCGAGGAGCAAGGCAATGCGGACATCACCTCGCCGCTGATCCTCAGGTGGCTATTCCGGCCAGGGGCTGGCTCGGGATCGGGCTGCAGCCCGCGCCGCTGCCCTTGCAGCATCCCGAACAGATAGACGCGCCGGGAGTGGTGGAACAGCAATGGCGGAGCACTGCTGCGAACCAGTTCGGTGGCCTCCGTCACCAGCCGGCTGGCGGGGATCGCGACTCCTGCGATGTGCTCGGTCATGACGATGCTCCTCGCGCTGCGCCGATCTCACGATCCGGTAACCGGCGGGGTTGGTTTTTCACCTACTTTGTGTGGCCGACTTTCGGTCGCTCTGCGGCGGTCGGTTCGTGTAGCGCCTGCTTGGCCCGTACTCCTTGTTCGACTCGGTCACCGAGATCCTTATCAATGTTGTGCAGGTATGCGAACGTCCTGGTGAGCACGGGGGGGCTCACGCCGTCGAGCAGGTGTCCGATGATGTTGTTGACCAGTCGTGTCCTGGCGGCGTCGTCGAGAACCGTGCGGACCATGGTGCCAGCCTGTCCCCAGTCGTCATCGTCCGCGCGCAGCGTGTAGGCGGTTCGCACCATCTCGCCGTCGGCATACCAACTCGCGGGCGGTCCCGCCACCGCCGGATCGGCATGCGGTCCGCCCTTCGAGTTGGGCACATACACCGGATCGCCTGGGTTGTGGTGGCGCATGGCGCCGTCTTTCGCCCACGATCGGACCTCCGTGCCGTGTGGCGAATTGACCGGTAGTTCTTTGTAGTTGATCCCTATCCGATGTCGGTGCGCGTCGGCATAGGAGAACCAGCGCCCGAGCAGCATCTTGTCGGGGCTGGGGCCGGTGCCGGGTACTGCGTTATTGGGCTCGAACGCCGCTTCTTCGATGTCGGTGAAGTAGTTGGCCGGGTTACGGTTCAAGGTCATCTTGCCGACCTCGATCAGCGGATAATCGCCGTGCGGCCATACCTTGGTGAGATCGAAGGGGTTGTAGCGGTAGGTCTTCGCGTCGTCGAACGGCATGATCTGCATCTTCAGGGTCCAGCTCGGATACTCACCGCCTTCGATCGCTCTCCACAGATCACGCTGGTGGTAGTCCATGTCGATCGAGGTCATATGGGCGGCTTCGTCCTGGGTGAGGAACTTGATGCCCTGATCGGTCTCGAGGTGGTACTTGACCCAGAACCGTTCGCCGGCAGCGTTGATCCACATGTACGTGTGGCTGGAGTACCCGTTCATGTGCCGGAAGGTGGCCGGGATGCCGCGATCTCCCATCAGCCAGATCACCTGGTGCGCCGATTCCGGCGACAGGGTCCAGAAATCCCATTGCATGTCGTTGTCGCGCAGATTGTTGTCGGCGCGGCGCTTCTGTGACCGGATGAAATCCTGGAACTTCATCGGATCCCGCACGAAAAAGACGGGTGTGTTATTGCCGACCAGATCGAAATTGCCCTGCTCGGTGTAGAACCTCACGGCGAACCCACGCAGATCCCGCACGGTGTCGGGATATCCCTGTTCACCGGCGACCGCGGAAAACCGCACCAGCACTTCCGTCTGCTTGCCGGGCTGGAACACAGCGGCCTTGGTGTAGGCACTGACATCGTGGGTCACTTCGAACGTGCCGAACGCTCCGCCGCCTTTAGCATGCGGTTGCCGTTCCGGCAGGCGCTCACGATTGAACGCCGCCATCTTTTCGATCAGATAGGCGTCGTTCAGGAGGATCGGGCCATCCGGGCCAACTGTCAAGGAATGGTCATCGCTCGGTGCCGGAATTCCGGCGGCATCGGTTGTGTAGTTCGGCTCAGACATCTTTCTCCTCTTCCACAGACATAGAGCCGCAGCCCCCATCGGAGCGTTGTCCGTCGTCGGCGGGCGTGGCGGTCGCGGGCCGCGTAATCGGTGGCTGAACCTGGCTCCACCTCGCCGAAGGCAGTTGGTGAGCCAAGTCGTCGGTCGGTGTCATATACGGCACCGCGGACAACCCGGCCGCGTGCAGGCGGCGAGCACAAGTCCAGTGCTCGTGTCGAGACCGAAATACCTACAAACACAACGGGTGTTTCTCGAGAGTCGTGAGCACCGTCTACCCCGTGGCAGCCTGCGGATCGACACCGCGAAGCAGTCCAGCATCTGCCACGACCAACCATCCCGTCGTGCTCCAATTCGATCACGGCCGAGGGAACCTTTCAACCCACCGGGCGACGGTCGGCACCGACCCACCACCGGGCAGTCGCCGCTACGTCGCGTTGTCCTGGGGTGCGCCTGCGTGAGGACCGCCGCCATGTCGCCCACCGAGTCGATCAGCTTGTTGATCTGGGCGGCCGTCAGCCGAACGGTCTGCGGGACCTGCCCACGGCAACACGCTTGCTGGTGGCATGCAGGTAGGAATATCGGCTGGCGGGAAGCATGGATGGGTGTCAGCCGTGGCGACCTGGGCTCGCTGGAGCGCGATTCTAAATGTGTCCATACAGGCCATTGAAGGGAGCGCAACCATGCGAATCAGAAACTACATCACACCGGTGTTGGCGGTGGGAGCGGCAGCAATAGCTATCGCAGCCGCGCCGACGGCCCACGCCGATCCCATTTCGGCTCCGCCGGCAGCGATCGCCACCTCCGGAGTCGTGGCCGCCCATGGTGGGGCGGCCGGTCACGGCAGCGGCTTTCACGGTGGCTGGGGTCACGGCGGATGGGGTCACGGCGGCTACGGCAGCTGGGGTCACGGCTGGTATGGCGCCTGCGGCCACGCTTGGGCGGGGGCCGTTTGCGGTTCATCTCTCTACTGAGAGCCGTCCCGTGCGACCGCGCCTGGATCAGAGATGGGAGTTGCGTAGCGCCGCGAGGCAGACGCCGATTCCTGTTGCGGCACTTACGCGGTCTCGGGTCATAGCGGGCGAGTCGTCGCCGAGTACTTGCCGAGGATTTACTCGGACGCGCGCCGAACCTTGCGGACATGACGCTGGCCGATTGGTTCCGGGGCCATCCAGTTGGGTGGTACCGGCGTCTGCGCCAGCAGCGCTTGCCGCCGGGGCGAAACCAGACATTGCCAGGATCTACCGCGAGGTCGGCTGCGTCTGCACCGTTTGGTTACGGTCGCCCCAGGTTGCCCGGGCGCCGGAATCCCCGATCCGATACACCTGCACGGTGGCCGCGACACCGCTGGCGACGGCCAGGACCGCAACCGCGACCACCACCGCGCGAGCCACCGGCTTGCTGCGCCGCTCCCGAAGATGGACGGCCACCAGCAGCCCGGTGGCCACCAGCATGGGCAGCACGAAGTAGAGCAGAGTGTCGCCCAGGTGGGTATGGGTGTGCAGCGCCGGCGACCGCCCCACCCGCTTCTCCAGCCATTCACCCGCGTCGGTGGTCACCGGCGTCAGCACCAGGGTGACCACGGCGAGCACCACGACAAACCAGATCATCCGCCGGCGGATGATCGGCCACACGGCCGACAGCGCCAGCAGCAGCGCGGTCAGCGGCACGAACACGACGATGGCGTGCACCAGGAGTATGTGGGCGGGCAAACCATTGATCGTCGACATAGCCGTTCTCCTAGAATTCCGGCCACCGAGTGGCACCGGCCGTCAGTGTGGCCAACCGTCGCTGAAAGCCCGCTGAGAACGAGTCATGCGACGGTGTACGGGATCATGGCGTGCAGCGACGTCCCCGCTCCGGCATGACTGGCAATATCCATCCGGCCGCCGAGGGCTTCGATGCGGTCTCGCAAACCGATCAATCCGGATCCCTTGGCCGGGTCGGCGCCGCCGATTCCGTCGTCGCGGATCGAGAGTTGGAGCGTGTTGCCATCGGTGTTGGCGCGCACGGTCACCTCGGTGGCCCGCGCATGTTTGGCCGTGTTCGTCAGTGCCTCTGCCGCAATGTAATACGCGGCTATTTCGGTGGATTCGGGTAGACGCGGGTCGAGGTCGAGATCGAGATCGACCGGTACGGTGCAGCGGCGGGCGAGTGCCTTGAGCGCCGGGCCGAGTCCGCCTTTCGACAGGATCGCCGGATGGATCCCGCGTGAGATCTCGCGGAGTTCGTCCGAGACGCCGACCAGGCCCTGCACTATGTCGGAGAGTTGCGCTTCGAGCGTGGTCAGCTCGGGTGGTACCGACGCCTCTACCGTGCGGAGCGCGAGTCCCAGCGAAACGAGGCGCTGTTGTGCCCCATCGTGCAGATCGCGTTCGATGCGGCGCCGTGTCTCGTCGGCAGCCGTGACGATGCGGGCGCGCGATGCGGTGAGTTCGGCCCGGGCCTCGGCGTTCGCGATCGCAGTCGCGACCAGGTCCGCGAATTCGGCAAGGCGTTCCTCGGTGTCGGGCGGCAGCGGCTCGCGGCGTGACGATCCCGCGACGATCGCGCCCCACAGGTGACCGTCGACGACGATCGGCGCTCCGACCCCCGAGCGCAGACCCAGTGCACGGATGCGGGCGGCCGCCGAGCCGGTCGCATGGTCGTGACTGTCCATCCGTGCCGTGGCTCCGGTGTGCAGCACCATCGCCGCGATGTTCTCGCCCTCGAGCGTGAACCGTTCGCCGACCGGCATCTTGGGCAATCCAGGCTCGTCGCGTGCCGCGACGAACCTGCCCGAACCATCGGGTTCGTAGCGGAACAGGGCCGCGTTGACCACGCCCATACACCTAGCCGACTCCTCCGCCACCGCGGCGAACACCTCCGACGCTGCCGCACCGCGCGCGACCAGGGTGGCAACCCGCCGCAACGCGGCTTGTTGTTCGGAAACGAGGTCGGCGGCCCGACGGCGGCGATTTGCCTCGGCCGCATGCGATCGGGCCAGTGCCGCAAGGGTATTGGCCAGCAGCGCCACGCACAGGAAGACCGCGATGGCGACGCCGTTCTGGGCCGCGGTCGGGACGAAATCTGCGGGCCAGTTGCGGAAATAGTCGAAGGTGATGGCACTGGCGACCGATGTCGCCACCGCCAGCCCGAGTCCCCATACAGTCGAGACCACCAGCACGCCCAGCAGATAGACGACACCGAAAGCGTCGCCCGGGGCGACATGCTTCAGCCAGAGGACGAGACCCGACTCCGCCGCAATGCACAACGCAGCCACCGCGACCCCCAGCAGCAGCGGCGGGGCCGCGGGGCGCATCGACATCGCAACCAACCGTGCACGCAGGGAAACGAAGGCAGTATCGCTACGGCGGCATCCAGACATCGCACCTGGCGTGGATGCTGGCCATCCGCGCGCCCCAGACCGTTTCCACTTCATGACCCAGCGCTCACACCGATCGCCGATGAGTTCGGACGAGGTCCTCGAAATTCGATCTCAATCGTAGCCGCGCAGCACACACCATGCGGATGACCAGTCATCGGCGCCTATCCGGCTATGGCCGAGCCATACCTGACTTCGCCATTCGGCGTACGCGCTGTTGACCACCGAGGCGATGTCAACGCCATGCTCCCTGGCGACGGCCGCCAATCCGCGGACGCTCGGCGATCACACACTCTCCGGAGACGGCCCGGCGATCGGCCTGGCCCGTACCATGATCTTGTCGATCTCGTCCAAATCGGTATCGCCGAGCACGACATCCGCGGCGCCGAGGCTGTCCTGGATATGGTCGGCACGCCGGGCGCCGACGATCGCGACGTGCACGGCAGGGTTCGCCAAGGTCCAGGCGATCGCCAATTGGCCGACCGTGATATTGCGGTCGGCGGCAAACTTCTCCAGTCCCCGCAGGGCTGTCAGATTTTGCTGGTAGACCTCGCCGGTGAAGTCGGGGCTCGTGCTGCGCCAGTCGTCATCGGCGAACGTCGTATCCTCGCGCAGCGTTCCGGTCAGCAAGCCATGTGCCAACGGCCCGTAAATCAGCACGCCGATGTTCTGAACCCGGCAGTACGGCAGCAGGTCGTCCTCGACGTCACGCCGGAACAGGTGGTACGGCGGTTGCACCGTCTCCACCGGCAGTACGGCGGAGAATTCCGCAATCTGCGCCGGGCTGTAGTTCGAGACCCCGATGTGGCGGATCTTGCCCGCGGCGACGAGGTCGCCCAGTGCGCCCGCCGTCTCGGCGGCCGGTACGGTCGGATCCGGCCAATGCACCTGGTAGAGGTCGATGTGGTCGACGCCGAGCGCCGCCAGGCTGGCGTCCACTCCCTTGCGCAACCAGCCGGGGCTCGCGTCGCGGACCAGGCCGGTATCGGTTCGGCGCAGGCCGCCCTTCGTGGCGATCACGAGTTCGTCACGGGCGCTTGTGAGTTCGGGACCCAGCGCCCTGGCCAGGATCCGTTCGGACGCGCCGAAGCCGTACGCCTGCGCGGTATCGAAGAAGTCGACACCGAGATCGCGGGCGCGCCGGATGGCCGTGATCGCGGCGTCCTCGTCGAACCGGCCCCACTCGCCGCCGAGTTGCCAAGTGCCGAAGGCAATTCGGGAAACGTGCAGTCCGCTTCTTCCCAAAATGGTTGTCTTCATATCGCTCTCCGAATCTCTGTAGGGTTGTTGGTGCCCACTGTTGTGCTCCGGCGGACGCTTGTCGCCGTGGCCAGCGCCCATCGGCAATTCCCGCCAACAGGAATCCGGCCTTCCCGGTAGCTGCGTATGCCCTGCTCGGGCACGGCAAGACACCACTGTGGTGCGGGGATTTCCGGGTAGCGGTAATGCACAGCTGTCACGAACTCGGGCAGACTGCGGTCATGATGTCGCGCGTTGGGCTGTTGCGCTGCCTGATTGTCGACGACAGCCGACAGTTCCTCGAGGCCGCTCGCAACCTGCTGGAACAGCAGGGGATCTCGGTCGTCGGCGTGGCGTCCAGCGGCGCCGAGGCGCTGCGGCGCGTCGAGGAACTTGCGCCCGGTGTCGTGCTGGCCGACATCGATCTCGGTGCGGAGAGCGGCTTCGAACTCGCCAGGCGGCTCGGTCCGAGCGTGCCGGTGATTCTGATCTCCACCCACGCCCAGCAGGACTTCGCCGACATGATCGCGGAGAGCCCGGCCGTGGGATTCCTGCCCAAATCGGAACTGTCGTCCCACGCCATCCGTGATCTGCTCCGGGGCGGAGGTACGGATCGGATCAGCGCGACTCGAGGACGGTGATCACCGCACCGGGCGGTGACCGTCCTCGATCCCGACGACCGATGATCCGCCGTCGAGATCCAGAACGCCATCACTGCCCGATCGCGATTCGACCCGGTACCTGGAATTTTCCTGTGCACATCGACTGCGGCCCTGGTGTGGGTGACGATTGGACCGTATGGCGACAGCGTTCTGGACGAAAGCCGAAGCAACCACTGACCTGGTCCACACGGAAGGAGTTCACGATGTCCACTACCGCATACGGCGCCACGACCACAGCGGCCGAGATCGTCGCCGACGTCGATCTTCATGGCCGGCGTGCCATCGTCACCGGCGCGAGCTCGGGAATTGGCGCTGAAACGGCCCGTGCACTGGCCTCGGCCGGCGCCGAGGTCACCCTGGCCGTGCGAAGGCTCGACGCCGGTAGGAAAGTCGCAGACGAAATCGCCGAGAAGCTGCCGCCCGGAGCGGGTGCGGTGTACGCGGCCCGGCTGGATCTGTCCGACCCGGTGTCGGTAGCCGATTTCGGGCAGGCCTGGGCCGGGCCACTGCACATCCTGGTCAACAACGCAGGTGTCATGGCCCTGCCGCAGCTGACCCGCACCCCGGCCGGGTATGAAATGCAATTCGCTACCAACCATCTCGGTCACTTCGCATTGGGTAGCGGCCTGCACCGGTGGCTGGCCGACGCCGATGGTGCTCGAGTGGTCTCCGTCGCCTCGATCGGACACCTGTTCTCCCCAGTAGTCTTCGACGACCTGCATTACCGTTTCCGTCCCTACGACCGGTGGACGTCCTACGGTCAGTCCAAGTCAGCCAATATTTTGTTCGCCGTCGCCGCCGCACAGCGCTGGGCCGACGACGGCATCACTGTCAATGCGCTCATGCCGGGCAACATCACCAGCACCGCGCTCGCGCGACATATGAGCCCCGGCGATCTCGAGGCCTTCAGCGAACAGACCGAACTGGCGCTGCCACCGGTCAAGACCATCGAGCAGGGTGCCGCCACCTCGGTGTTGCTCGCCGCCAGCCCCCAGGTGGAGGGCGTTACGGGCCGCTACTACGAGGACTGCGCTCCAGCCCCCCAGATCAGTGAACGTGCCGGCCACACCGGTGGAGTCGCGCCCTACGCACTCGACCCGGACAACGCCGAGCGCCTCTGGCGGATCTCCGAGGAACTCACCCAATGGTTCTGAGGTTGCCATGATGATGGCGGTATCCCGACGTCGAAGATTGAGGTGCGAACTCTTCGGGTTTGCTCAGTCGGCGGATATTCGGGAAGGAGGCAAAGCGTTCAGGAACCGATGGGCGACGCACCCGGGCCTACCGCCCTGCGAACCGAAGTAGATGACAGTAGCCCTCGCCCTGGTAGCCGACCGGCTACCAGGGCGATGTTCGCGGCTACACCGCCCGAGCACACAAAGTGTTTGCCGTGACCGGCGAACTCGCGCGCGGCCGGGAGCGTAATACCTGATCAATGCGGCCTTGGTCGCGGCGTAGCCGAGCATCAGGTAGTGCCGTTCTTGCCTCGGAACGGAGTCGGGCTTCCGGACCGAAACATAGCTGTTCCGTGCGCCATTGCTACCGAACCCCGACTTCACCGGCCGAATCTCCCGCCGTCACTGGCAGTCTTGTGTCTTCACTATTCAGTGTTACTATCTACTAGTAGTCAGCGACACTGAGTACTACAAGGAGGTGGTCCATGGGCAAGCAGATAACGGAAATGCTCAAGGGCACGCTCGAGGGCATCGTCCTCGCGATCCTGGCTGTGCGGTCCGCGTACGGCTACGAGATCACGGCATGGCTGCGCGAGCAGGGTTTCTCCGATATCGCCGAGGGCACCGTCTACGCCCTGCTGGTCAGGATCGAGAAAAGGGGCCTGGTCGACGTGGAGAAGATCCCGTCGGAGAAGGGTCCGCCGCGCAAGGTGTATTCCCTCAACGCGCAGGGACAGGAATATCTCGACGAGTTCTGGAGGACCTGGAGCTTCCTCTCCGAACGGCTCGAACAGCTCCAAGAAGGAGGCAAATAACCATGTTCATCGAAAAGGTAATCGGCGACCTCGGCGAGAAGCGGCGGTGGCGGCAGTACAAGGCAGGCGCGAAACAGCTTCCCGAGTCCTATCGCACGGCCGTCGATGCTTTCGAGCGGTACCTGCTGGTCTTGGGTCCGGGGGGCGGCGTGAAGATATTCGAGGACCTCCTCGACCTGTTCGAGCAGAGCGCGGCGGACCGAACCCCGATCCAGGAGGTCGTCGGGGAGGACCCCGTCGAGTTCATCGATGCGTTCGCGCAGAACTATCAAGAGGATTCGTGGAAGAACCGCGAACGGGAACGGCTGCTCCGCGCCATAGCGCGCGCCGCCGGAGAAGACACCGGAACCGGAAGGTAGGCCGTTCGATGACGACACAGCTGGCTTCGGCGATCCATGTGCAGGGTCTGGAGAAGTCGTACAAGGATCTCCATGTGCTGCGCGGCGTGGACTTCGAGGTGGCGCGGGGAAGCATTTTCGCATTGCTCGGCTCGAACGGGGCGGGCAAGACCACGGTCGTGAAAATCCTGTCCACGCTGCTGAAGGCGGATGCGGGGACGGCCGGCGTCAACGGCTTCGACGTCGCCACTGAGCCGACACAGGTGCGGGAGTCCATCAGCCTCACCGGGCAGTTTGCAGCTGTCGACGAGATCCTCAGCGGGCGTGAGAATCTCGTGCTGATCGCGCACTTGCGGCGCGTCGCGAACCCGGGCGCGATCGCGGACGGCCTGCTCGAGCGATTCTCGCTGACCGACGCGGCCACACGGAAGGTGTCGACGTATTCGGGTGGCATGCGCCGTCGCCTCGATATCGCGATGAGCCTGATCGGGAATCCGCCGGTCATCTTCCTCGACGAGCCGACGACCGGGCTCGACCCCCAGGCGCGCGTCGAGGTGTGGCAGGCCGTCAAGGAACTCGCAGAGCACGGCAGCACGGTGTTGCTCACGACGCAGTATCTGGACGAGGCCGAACAGCTCGCCGACCGGATCGCGATCCTGCACGAGGGTCGGATCATCGTCAACGGCACCCTCGCCGAACTCAAGCAACTCCTCCCGCCCGCCAAGGTCGAATACGTCGAGAAGCAGCCGACCCTCGAGGACGTCTTCTTCGCCATCGTCGGTGACAACGGCAAGGGCGATTCCGCCGTATCGGCTCCAACGAGTAAGGAACACCGATGACCACGCATTTCCTCGGAGACACCGGATACCTGCTGGGACGATCCCTGCGCCACATCACACGCAGCGTGGACACGATCATCACGACCGCGATCACGCCGATCGCCATGATGCTGCTGTTCGTCTACGTGTTCGGCGGCGCGATCGACACCGGGTCGGACTCGTATGTGACCTACCTGCTGCCCGGCATTCTGCTCATCACGATTGCCTCGGGCATCTCCTACACCGCATACCGGCTCTTCATGGATATGAAGAACGGCATCGTCGAGCGATTCCAATCCATGCCGATCGCACGGTCGTCCATCCTGTGGGCGCACGTGCTGACCTCGCTGGTCGCCAACGTGATTTCACTCGTGGTCGTCGTGCTGGTCGCCCTGCTCATGGGCTTCCGCTCCGATGCGGGACTGGCGGCGTGGCTCGCGGTCGTCGGCATCCTGCTCCTGTTCACCATGGCGCTGACGTGGCTGGCCGTCATCCCCGGTCTCACCGCGAAGACCCCGGACGGTGCGGGCGCATTCTCCTACCCGCTCATATTCCTGCCGTTCATCAGCTCGGCATTCGTGCCAACCGATTCCATGCCCGGCCCGGTGCGCGCCTTCGCCGAACACCAGCCGGTGACCTCGATCGTCAACACCATCCGCGACCTGTTCGCACAGCAGCCGGTCGGTTCCGGCATCTGGACCGCCCTGGCCTGGTGTGTCGGCATCCTCATCGTCGCGTACTTCTTCGCCATCAGGACTTACCGCCGCAAGATTTCCTAACGCGCCCACGGCAATTCGGGGGTATTCAGGTCGGATCCGACGCTGACACGGTGATGTCTTTTCTCTCGGCGGGCGTCCGCTCGGCCAAGTGAACAAAGCGTCAACACTGCGAGCAACCTGCTCATGCCGCGTATTCTGCTGCCCGTCCTCGGCAGCAGGTTCGCCTCACCGACTCCATGCCGAACGGTTTGTGTTGGTTCGCCGGTGATCAGCCCTTCACGCCGATCATCGAAAACCGGTGCCAGCCCGGCGATTCCCTGAAGGCCAGCTCCCGACAGCAACAATTCTCGAAAGGACCCTATCATGTTCGCACGACTGGGCTCGCTGGTCGTCCGCCGTCCATGGTGGACGATCGGCACCTGGGTGCTGATCATCATCGCGGTGGTCGCGACCGCTCCGAAACTGACCGCGACCACCGACCAATCCTCCTTCCTGCCTTCGCATTACGAATCGATCCAGGCAGCAGAGCTGCAGGAGAAGGCATTTCCCGACTCCGCCGCGCCCGCCGCGATCCTGGTGTTCGAACGAACCGATGACGGGCCGCTCAGCACGGCCGACGAGGCAGCCGTCGAATCCATCGCCGAACAGCTCAACCAGGCACAGCTGAGCGATGTCACCGGAATTCAGGCGGTCCCGCCGTCGGACAACCGGCTCATCCAGATCGCCGCGGTGCAGATGACCAAGGTCACCAACCCCAGCGATACCCGGCAGAGCGACGCGGTCAAGGCACTGCGTAAAGCATTGCAGGACAAGGTGCACGACACCGGCCTGAAGGTCGGCGTCACCGGCTCGGCCGCGCAGAACCTCGACGCACAGGAGTCCTCGACCAAGGGCCTGGCCATCATCGGATTCGCAACCGTCGGTCTGATTCTGGTGCTGCTGCTGTTGATCTTCCGCAGCCCGGTGATCGCGCTGCTGCCGATCGTTGTCATCGGGGCGATCTCCCTGGCCGTCAACGGTCTGATCGCCATGGTGAGCGAGGCATTCGACCTGAAGACCGACAGTTCGGTCAGTTCCATCCTGGTGGTCGTGCTGTACGGGGTCGGCACCGACTACATCCTGTTCCTGATGTTCCGCTACCGAGAGCGGCTGCGGGCCGGAGAGGATCCCAAGACCGCGATGGTCAGCGCCGTCACTCGGGTCGGTGAGGCGATCACCTCCGCAGCCGGCGCGGTGATCATCGCATTCATGGCGCTGACGCTGTCGACCCTGGGCCTGTTCCGCTCGCTCGGACCGGCGCTGGCGATCGCGGTGGCGGTGGCGCTGCTGGCCGGGCTCACCCTGGTCCCGGCGATCGTTTCACTGTTCGGCACCAAGGTGTTCTGGCCATCGAAGGCATGGCGCACCGCACCGAAGGGGGCCGTGTTCGCCGGATTGGGCCGCGGACTCGGCCGACGGCCGGCGGTGTTCGCGGTGGCGGCCGGCGGCCTGCTGACCGTGCTCGGCGTGTTCGCCGTCGGATTCAACCCGACCTTCGACCTCACCTCGGGCTCGACCTCCAATGCGTCCGAATCGGTGGTCTACAGCAAGGAATTGCTCAAGGGCATGCCCGCCGGTGTCACCCAGCCTTCGGATGTGCTGCTGCGGTCGCCGAATTCGCTGAGCCAGGACCAGTTGGAGTCCTACCGCACGGCGCTGACTCGAGTTGACGGTGTCGGCCAGGTCTCGGAACCGACACTGTCGCAGGACAATTCGGTCGCCGATTTCAAAGTCACACTGACGTCAGCACCCGAATCGGACCAGGCGATCGATACGGTGCGGGGTCCACTGCGGACCGCGGCCCACGCGGCGGCACCGCCCGGAACTACAGCGGTGGTCGGCGGCATTACCTCGGTATTCGTCGACTTCCAAGACGCGATGAACCACGACTACCGAATCGTGTTCCCGGTGGCGGCGATCCTGATCATGATCGTGCTTGCGCTGCTGCTGCGCAGTCTGGTGGCGCCGTGGTACCTGCTGGCGTCGGTATTCCTGGGCTTCGCGGCCACCCTAGGTGCGTCGGTGCTGGTTTTCCAGCATCTGCAGCACGAATCCGGGCTCGTCTTCACCCTGCCGGTGATCATGTACCTGTTCGTGGTCGCGCTCGGCACCGACTACAACATCCTGATGGTCGCCCGGTTGCGGGAGGAGGCACGTGAAGGCCACGAGCCGAGGCGGGCCGCCGCCCTGGCCCTGCACCACACCGGGCCGACCATCGCCGCGGCGGGCCTCATCCTGGCAGGCACCTTTGCCTCGATGATGTTGGCGGGCAACACCACACTGTCGCAGATGGGCTTCGCCATCTCGGTCGGCATCGCGATCGCGGCCTTCGTCATGGCGATGTTCTTCACCCCGGCGCTCACCGCGCTGATCGGCCACCGCGCCTGGTGGCCGGGCCACGCCGATACCAGGCCGAAGTCGCAGCCGAGTCACTACCGAGAGCCGGTGCGAATGAACTGATCTCGATACCGAAGCCGGGCCATCCTTGCGGACGGCCCGGCTTCGCTTCGCCCAGCCATACCGTCGCCCGGCCCCGACCTTGTATTCACCACCGGAGACAGGCTGTTGATCGTCGGCACCGCCGACAGCCGCACCGCGGCTACGCGCATCCTCGACCACAGATCGCAGCGCCGATGGCGTTCACGCTCGGTTGCGCCGACGACGGGGCCGAATACCGCACAACACCTCATAAGGTTTCGCGGCGTATTCGGTTGCGGCAATGGCATTTCCACTGCGCTTTCGTTCACCCGCGGAGTACGGTGAGGTGCTGTGTGGAGAAGGCGGATGGCATGGTGGCTGCTCACCGCAGCTACGGCGGCGACCGTCACGGGTTGTGGCACCGAACAGCCGGCCCCGCCGGGGATGACCAGCAGTAGCGCGGGCTCGGCGCTGCAACTGGTTCCGCAGCCGCCGACCGCGCGCGCATCGGATGCCGTTACACCGCAATGTCCGACGTCCGATCTTGCGGCCGGTCTCGGACCGGAAACGGCAGCCGCTGGAACTGTCGCCTTCCCGATCGTGTTCACCAACAACGGGTCCGGTCCGTGCGTTCTCGAAGGATTCCCGGGCGTCTCCTACGCTACCGGCCCGGACAGCGCACCCGTCGGCGCGCCCGCCGTGCGGGACGGTGCCTCATCCGGCTCGGTCCAGTTGGCGCCCGGTGGGCAGGCATCGGCGCTGGTGTACGCGATCAACGTACACAATATTCCGCCCGAGCAATGTCAACCGGTGCCGGTGCCCGGGCTGCGAATCTACCCGCCCGACAACACCATATCGTTCTACCTCGAACGCGCCGGGACAGCATGCGGTCTCGCACAGGCGACCACGACCCAACTGAGGATCCACGCCGTCGTGGCGGGCGGCAGCGGCCGTTAGCCCGAGGCGGCGAGCGGGCTTCGTTGTGGCATCGCCGATTACGACGCGGTCACAGTAGTGCACTACTGCTGACGTCGCGGCCGGGGCCCCGGAAAATCGGTAGCTACCACGTCAATTCCGGTCCTCCCCAAGGGGCCGGTCGACCTTCTCGGAGGGTAGTCATGGTTGATTCCCTTTTCGCCGATGTGTCCGAGTTCCAAGTACCGGTCGACGACTCCTACCCGTATCAGATCTTTTCGTTCAGATCCAACGACGGCACGTACCGGGACCACAACTTCTTCACGAACTATGCGTGGGCCGCCGACTCCGCCGACTCCGGACGAATCTCCTGCTTCATCGTCTACTTCTACTGGCGACCGAACTGGCTCGACACCGCTGACAACCACAAGAGCATGATCGGCGAGGCGGGCGGCCCGCACCGGAAGATGATCTCCATGATCGACGTGGAATCGGGCGGCAATCCCGGCGGAGACCAGTCCGACGGCATCAACCGCGCCTACTGGCGGCTGGCCGACTGGCTGGGCTCGACCCGCAGGGTCATCGGCTACGCCAACCGGCCCGACTTCAACAGCATGTGGCCGGTGCGCCCGGACGGGCTCAACATGATCGGCGCCGGCTACGGCAGCAACCCCAACCTGCCCGGCCAGATCGCCCACCAGTACACCGACGGCCAGGGCTACGGCGGCGGTCTCCCCGAGGGCGCCCCGCCCTTCGGCAACTGCGATATGAACTCCGCCGACGGATTCTCGCCGGAGGACTTCGCCAACCAATGCGGGGTCGGGGAGGTCGCGCCGGATCCGGTGACCGACATGTGGATTCAATTCATGGGCATCGGCGGCAACGGCTGGCCGCAACTGGCCGGCCACACCCTCGTCGACGGCGTTGCCACCGTCGGCCAAACCCTCGGCCTCGCCGGATTCGCGCCACCGTCGGGACCAACCCAGGTGCCATTGCCCCGCGATACCGACGGCCGCATCCGCGACGAGTGGATCCAGATGCTCGGTGTCCAAGGCCAGGGCTGGCCGCAACTCGGCGGCCACACCCTCGTCGACGCCGTCGCAGCTATTGGGCAGGAACTCAACATCCCCGGCTTCCAGCCGCCCGTCCACTAGCCACTGATCGGAGTACTCGGATGACGACAATCCCTAGCTTGAGTTTTAAGCTCTTCGGCGTGGTCGCGGCCCGGCTGGTTTGGGTGCTCGTGTATTGCTGGCTGTCTTGATGTACACGTCGTAGCGG
>NZ_JBSGEQ010000066.1:0-26684 GCF_053602975.1 Nocardia sp. NPDC004278 | reverse complement strand
TCCCGGACCCGGATCGCGGCCATATCGTCCCCGAGATCACGCATCCGATACAGCCGCCGACGCACCGCGTCCTCGAGTTCATCCATCGTCTCGTACATGGCGTCCTCCCCTACACCTGCCGCAGCCAGCTCTGCGGCTCGGACTCGTCTTGTTCCTCCAGCGCCTCCTGACGTGCCACCTCTTCCGGCGTCGGCAGGCCCATCAGGTTGATCATCTCTTCGGCTACACCGGCCTGCTCGAACTCCGCCCGCCGGGCCAGCGCGGCCCGGTTGGACGCCTGGCGGCACAGCCGCATGATGTCGGCCGCCAGCGCGTAGGGGTCGCGGCGCAGTTCGGCCGCCTCCAGCGAAACGCCCAGGGGCAGGCCCTGATCGGTGGTGCGCACCGTGATCGCGCCGGTGCGCGAGCTCGCGGTCCACTGGGCTGGTTCGGGTTGCTCGTCGGTCATGCTGTACTCCCTCGCGGTGCTGCCGCTTCCGGCAGCCACTCAGATCATGGATTCCGGACCGCCTGAACAGCAAGCAGATCGCCACGATCGCCGCGGATCTGCGCCAAGATTGGCGCGGAGGGGTAACGTCAAGAAGGCGGATCCGAACAAATACCAGATCAACGCGATACATCCGGAACAGTACGGGTCGCTCCTCAGCGCCAGTGTTGGTAAGGCCTGGCACAATCTTTTCCTCGGACAGAAAACAAGATCAGGAAAAGAGCTCCGACAAGTAGGTGAGAATCGATTCTTTATCCCCCCGTTCAGCCTCGCCTTTACCAGCCCAGGGCGACATGTGTTCGTGGTGTCAGTTCCGGGGAGCGTTGAGCTATCCGTGCCGATTCACGTCCTCGCGGAAGGTTCGCCGCGCGAAGTCGTCACTTTTTCTTACCCTGGCGGCAAATTTAAGAAGGCTGACTATCCATGGGCAAAGGAGATCCGCGTAACGCTGCGTGGCGGCGACAGCGCGGACGGGAATCCGGGCGAGATCATGTCACAGCAACTGACACTTGATGATCTGGATCCGGAGACCGATGTCACGGTAGGTGGTGGCGCGAACGCGTTCGCCATCGTCGAGCTTTTCGACTGACCTCCGGGTCACATCTGATGGCCGATTATGACGACTGCTGACAGGTGCGATCTGGAGCGATTCTAGGTGCTCCGAACGTCCGAAAATCAGCGTAAGTCGTTTCGTGTCAAGCGGTTCGGTCGGTGCCCTCATCCGTCGTGGTCCCTGCATAGCGGTGATGGGGTTGAGCCCAGCAGCGTGTAATCGGGTTGAGGTGACGACGGGCGGGGCTGCCCATGTTTTCCGGCGAGATCACGCAGTGTCTCTATGCCGAGTGGGGCTCGCCCCGAACGACCGCTCGATGGCCGCTCAAATGGTCAGGCGGCCACCTGGATCGGGGTATCGGTTGGTCGTGTGCCGTGGGTGGCAGTGTGTGGATCCCAGCGTCGGCCGGTGGTGATGACGGCATGCAGGTGTCGCAGGATGGCTGCGGCGATGGCGGCTTGGGCTTGGGTGGGGCTGAGTTTGTTGTCGTCGCGGCTGGTCAGGTGCCGGTAGCGGGCGGCATAGACAGGGTTGGCGCGTTGGGCGCCCCAGACCGCCCGCCAAGCGGCTAGGCGCAGGCTGGGCCGGCCTTGGCCGGTGAGTTTGGTGCGTCCGGTGAAGCTGCCCGAGAGTTTCTCCCGAGGTGCCAGTCCGGCGTGTTCGACCAGAGCGCGGGCGGTGGTGAACCGGGTGGGGTCACCGGTTTGGGCCAGAATCGCAGCAGCACCGACCGCGGACAGTCCGGTGATGGAGGTGACCAGGTCGGTGAGTTGAAGGTCGTTGAGCACGTTGATCATTCGGTTCTCGGTGTCGGTGGCAACGGTGGCAAACGACATCCAGTTGGGCGGCGATGTCGCCGCAGAACGGCCGCGCCTGCCAGCAGCGGCCGACCGGCTGGACGAAACTGGGTTGCTGGGTGAGGAATTCGGCGGTGTAGATCGCGCCGTGGGCGTGAGTGAACGTGGTGGGCTCCTTCCGAGGGGCGTCGCGTCGGTGAGCGGATTCGGGCATGCGGAGGTGTTCAACGGTGCGGTGAGGCTGGCCGCCAGCAAGGCCACCGCGACTTCAGCTGCGGTGCCCTGTTTGGTGCAGCGCCCCTGCACGACGCGTTCGAGCAGTTCGCGGCAGTGCGATCGATAAACGAATTCCTGCCGCATCCGTGCGTGCGTGGGTGTCAGCAGCATGAACGAGTGGTAGAGCGCGTTGCGCTTGCGGCGGTGGCGGGCTTGGGCTTTCGTGATCTCGTCTTCTGCCCACTCGATCGGCGTGAATAGCGGCGCCAAATTGTCAACGCGTCGATGACGTGGCGCACGACTTCCCGCCCGTCTCGACCATTGCGGCGGATCAGTCGCTGGGTCTTGATCACCTCGCACAACCCCTGCAACTCCACGGGAGTCGGCTCGTTCAATGCCCGCTCGGCCCACCCCGGCTGGGCAAGAACCTTGGTCCAGTAGGTCTGGTAGTGGTCGCGAGTCCGGCTCGCGGGCATGCTGTCGGCGACGACTGGGATGTAGTCACCGAAGGTCGGGACGTTTGTGGCCGCACTGGTGTCGTCGCTGATGTCGGCGACGCTGAGATCGAGCCGGTCCATCATCATCCGGACAGCGGCGATGTCGGCGTCGCTGCGTGCGCTCATCGTTCCACTCCTTCGCAGAAGCGGCGAGCGGCCATCTCGTCGAGGACATGCGGTGGGAAAACCACCAGCAGGCGTTGATCAGGATCGGCGGCCAACAGGACCCTGTCGTGATGTTGGATGCCCGCGGCGCGGCGTGCATGGGCGGGCAGGGATAGATGCCCGTGCTTGGTGACCCCGCGGCGGCCGTAGCCGGGCCGGGTGATCACGATCAGCCCCGCGGCGATCCGCCAGGACAACAGGTCACCGGGGTGCCAATCCAGCGCTCGCAGAACGGCTTTGTCGACCACGCGCCCGTTGGTGTCAACCGGCCGCACGCTGTACACCGCGGTGTGTGCGGGTGGTTGCTCGATGGTGGCCATCGGCAGACCGGCACCGATTCCGCAGCCATCGCCACCGGTGAGCCCGATGGAGGAGAAGGAAGGGATCAGCGGAGATACTGTGTCATCGGTCACATCGACCACCGCCGAACGGAGCGAACCCGCAGGTGGGGGTGTACGGCCGGGACAGAGTGTCCAGGCGATGCCCGGACCCGATTTTGGGGGCATAAATGCCACAATTCTGTGTCCGGAGGGGGTATCGACCAGTACGCCAACCTGCTGCAACACCGAAAACTACTGGTCATCGGCAATTCCAGTTATAGGCAGGTGATGCCGCCATCTTCGCCGGCCGAGAGCATTGACGGCCGCCGAGCAGTCTTCGGCGGTGAAGAAGGCACTGATCGAGGTCGCCCATGAAACCGAGAACGACCTCATCACCTCACTGCTGCGATGGGAATTCAACGGCCAGCCCGCGAGTTCGCCGCCGTGCACGAGCATCGTGGAGCGCTTCGCGACCACGACTCCTTACTTCGAGGCGGCCGCCGAATCGAAGCTTGCGCCCATTCCGATACTCGCTCCGCCGTCGACCGGGACCACCGCGCCCGTCACAAATCTCAGGTTCGGTGATACGAGCGCACCGACCAGGTCGGCGAATTCGCGGGGTTGCCCGATGCGGCCCATCGGCAGGCCGCTTCCGAGACGGGTTTTGGAGAGTTCCGGTTGTCTGTCGATTGTCTTGGCGATGAGGGGGGTGTCGAAGTATCCGGTCAGCAGGGTATTGACGTTGATGTTGTGCGGCCCAGCCTCCAGTGCGAGGGTTTGGGCGTAGCCGATCACGGCCGACCAGACGGCGGCTGGGGCCGCCATACCGACGGCTGGGCGTTGAGCGACTCCGGAGACCACGTTGAGGATGCTGCCGCCTTCGGTTGTCATGTGCGGCAGCGTCGCTCGTACGGATCGGGCGACGTAGAAGAAGTGGCGTTCGAAGGCTGTCAGCCATACGTCGTCGGTGAGCTCGCAGATGCGGCGGATCGGCGGTCCACCGTCGTTGGTGACCAGGACGTGGACGGCCGGACCGAACCGTTCGAGCGTCGCGGCCGTGACGCGCTCGATGTCGGCGTCGACCGAGCAATCGGCGGCAAGCCCGAGGATCTGTTCTCGGCCGTACTTGTCGGCAAGCTGTGCTGCGGCGGCCGCGACCTTCTCCGCGCGACGCGCGAAGATCGTGACGAAGGCGCCTTCTGTCAACAGGCGATCCGCGATCGCGAAACCCAAACCATCGCTGCCACCGCCGACGATGGCCACCTTCCCGGTCAGTCCCAGGTCCATCACTCGACTCCGATCGATGTAAGAAATGATTCGGCATTGCCCGAGAACACGTCGTCTAGGACGTCCGGAGAGAATCCCTGCTCACGCCACTCCTGCACCAGTCGCTCGTGGCTGAGCATCGGGTAGTCGGCCCCGAAGAACACCCGCTTACGCAGGCGCTTGCCGATCTCACGCTTCAACTCGTCGGAGAAGTAGCGCGGGGACCAACCATGCAACTCCATCCAGACGTTCGCCTTATGGAGTGCGATTGCGATCATCTCCGACTGCCAGGGCCACGCCACCCGAGCCGCGATCACGTTCAGATCGGGATATCTGGCTGCGATGCGATCGACGTAGCGGGGGTGGCAGCCCTCGAGTGTGATGCCCATGCCGCCACGGGTTCCGGCGCCGGTGGCAGACATTCCGACATGGACCAGAACCGGACGGTTGGCCTCGATGCACAGATTCAGGCACTTCTCCCACTCCGGCTGGTCCGGCGTGCCGGCCGGGGTGAACGAGTGAACGGCCAGCCCGACCAGTCCCGGCCCCTCGCTCAGGCAGCGCTCGAATTCCATGACATGATCCGGCCGCGTGGGATCGATGCCGATCCAATTGCCGAGCACGACGTCGGGATGTGTGCGGGCGAAATCGAACGCGTAGTCGTGCTGGTCGCGTAACGCACCGGCATCCATCTTGTAGGTGAAGGCGAAGTCGAGCATCACGGTGGCGTTGGCCCGCCGAAACCGGGCCGCCTGCTCTTCCTCGCTGACGAAAGTCATGCCCCACTTGAAATAGCCCTGCAGGGCGGCACGGTCCTCGGCGGCCTCGTACGGGCTCCCCTTCCAGCCCTGCTCGGTACCCCAGTGGGAGTGGAAGTCGATCAGGTGTGGTGGCGATGCGTTCAACGCTGAATACCTTTCGTGAATGGTTGCTGGAATTGCTCAGTGGACATTGCGGGTCGAATCGGCCCAATACGGCGCGCGTAACGCCTGCTTGTCGACCTTCCCGACCGCCGTCTGCGGAAGTGAATCGACGACCACGACCTTCTTGGGCGCATACATCGAGCCCTTGACCTGCTTCACGAAGCCCTGGAGCGCGCGCACATCGACCTGCTGCCCGGGGCGCGTGACCACGAACGCGGTGACGATCTCGCCCCACCTGTCGTCGGGTACACCGATCACCGCCGCCGAGCCGATCGAAGGGTGCCGTGTCAGGGCGGTCTCGACCTCGCTCGCGTAGATGTTGAAACCCCCGGAGATGATCATGTCCTTCTTGCGGTCGACGATGTAGAGCAGGCCCTCGTCGTCCTGCCGGGCCAGGTCCCCGGTGTGCAACCAACCGCCCTCGAGCGCTGTCGCGGTCTCCTCGGGAAGGTTCCGGTAGCCGAGCATGACTCCGCGGTTGCGCATGACGATCTCGCCCACCTCGCCCGAGGGAACATCGTGACCGTCGTCGTCGATCAGCCGGATGCGGTTCCCGACCACGGGACGACCACAGGAGGCGAGCCGCTCCACGCTCGCGGTCTCGTGCGCGGCCTTGGGCAGGACCGTCCCTATGCCGGTCGACTCCGTCTGCCCGTATATCTGGGCGAAGACCGGGCCGATCCGCTCCCGAGCCTCTGCCAGGCGCACCGGGGACATCGGCCCGGTGGCATACCAGATCACCTCGAGACTGGACAGGTCCCTGGTCTCCGGACGCTCGTGGTCCAGCAGCGTGTAGATCATCGTCGGCAGGCCGCTGAGACAGTTGATGCGCTCGGTTTCGATGATGTCGAGGAATCGGCCGGGTTCGAAGCCCTGCTCGATCACGACGGTGCCGCCGCGAAGTAGCGTCGGGATGACGCCGAGCCCGGCGGCATGGGTGAGCGGGGCCGAGGCCAGATATCGTGGCAGGTGCGGCTGTTCGAAGTCGGCCATCTGCGCGTACACCATCTGCACCATCGACCGGTGCGGCTGCATCACGCCCTTGGGTCTGCCGGTCGTCCCCCCGGTGTATTGCAGCCATGCGACGTCCGTCTCGGTGGCCGGGCCGGGGTCGAGCGGTCGAGCGGCGTGCGACTCGCCCTTGGGCAGGCCACCTACAACCGGGATAACCAGCAAGTGTTTCAGCGAGCCGACCTCTGCGAGGACTTGGCGCCCGTGCTCCTCGAGAGCAGCGGTAACGACCAACACCGTGGCCTGCGCATCCTCGCAGACGACGATGTGGTCCTCGACCGAGGCCAGGGCCTGAAGGCCGGTGAAGCGCCCGCCGATCAGGTAGGTCGCAGCCTGGACAATCCATGACTCGGGCGTGTTCGGACCGAGCATCGTGACACCCACTCCGAGCCCCACCCCCCGACCGGCCAGCGCGGCCATGTACTGCGAGACGAGATCTCCGACTTGCGCGTAGGTCAGTCGCCGATCACCGGCGACGAATGCCTCGGACGAGCTGTGCCGAGTCAGGGCCTGCACGATCAGATCACCCAGCGTCACCCCAGAGGAGGCCGCTGTGGCAGTTGCCGAAGCGGAAGCGCTCGGCACGTCGACGAAATGAGACATACCTCAACGATGGGCGCCTACACCACGGGCGTACCACCGATGTTCCGCCTGGAATTACGGATAATCCGCCACATTGACGCTAGTCATGAGTTGTGCGCGCCGTAGCGCGGTAGTGACCGGGTGTCTGGCCGACGAGATTGGTGAAGGCATCGATGAAGCTGCTCGGGTTCGCCCAGCCCAGTCGCACCGCGGTGTTGGTGACCGAGGTGCCTTCGGAGAGTTCGATCAGTGCCCGCTGAATACGCAGCAAGGTACGCCACTGATGGAAGCTCATCGACAGTTCGCTGCTGAACAGCCGGCTGAGGGTTCGTTCGCTCGAACCGGTTCTGTGCCCCAGCTCCCTCAGCGTCGCTGGGCTGGCCGGGTCGGCGTGCAGCAGATCGGTCACGGCCTTGAGGCGAGTGTCGCTCGGCTCCGGAAGGCGCAGCGGTTCCTTCGGGGCGCGAGCGAGTTCCGTGACGACGACCTCGAGCAGCAGCCGGGCGCGGGGGCTGTCGACGGGTTCGCGGTCGCTGACCACCGCCAGGTATGCCTCGCGCATCAGCGCACTGGCCACGAACACCGACGGTTCCGCCGACAGTCGCTCGGCCAGTGCCGCCGGAACCCCGAGCACTCGGACATCGGTCTCGCCGTACGAGCGACTGCTGTGTACATAGAAAGGTGGCACCCAGGTAATGCGGTTCGCCGGCGCCACCCAGGTGCCGACCTCGGTCGCAGTGACCAGTGCTCCGGAAACGGCATACCTGAGCTGCCCGAAGTCATGGAAGTGCGCGGCGACGTCCTCGCCGTGGGTCAGGAGTTCGCAGACCGAAGAATCGTCGGTCCAGAACACCGGCTCGGGGACAAGTTCGGTCATCAGCACCCACTCTAGGCGGCGATCGGATCGGCAATACTGGCGGGTTATCAGGATTTTCTGGCGTGACACCGGTGGTACGCCTGTCTTCTGGCGGTCATCGTTGAACTATGCGATCAATTACCCAGCACACACTCGGGGGCCCGGAGGTCCTCACCATCGCGGAAGCGCCCGCGCCCCGGCCCCTGCCGACCGAAGTCCTCGTCCGGGTCGAGGCGATCGGGCTGAACCCACTCGAACCGCGCCTGCGCGCCGGTGAATTCCCGCTGCTCGGTCGACCGCCGTTCATTCTCGGCTGGGATATCAGCGGTGTGGTCGAGACGGCGCTGACGTGGCGCTTGCGGCCCGGCGACGAGGTGTTCGGGATGCCGCTGTTCCCGCGGGCGGCCAACGCGTACGCCGAGTTCGTGGCAGCACCGGCATTGCACCTGGTGCGCAAGCCGGCATCGCTCTCACACGCCGAGGCCGCGGCGTTGCCGATCGTCGGGCTGACTGCATGGCAGGGCCTGGTCGACCTCGGCGGCGTGACCGAGGGCACCCGCGTCCTGATCCACGCTGGTGGTGGCGGTGTCGGTCATGTAGCGATCCAGATCGCGAAATCACTCGGCGCGCATGTGATCACAACCGTCAGCGCGAGCAAGCGGGAGTTCGTCGAGGAACTCGGCGCCGACGAGGTCATCGATTACACCGCGGTCGACTTCACTGAGGTCGTCAGCGACATCGACGTGGTGCTCGACACGCTCGGCGACGACACCGCCGCGCGCTCGCTCGAAGTGCTCCGCCCCGGGGGCCACCTCGTGACTGCGGTCGCCGACGAGGATGCGGAGCTCATCGCGAAGTTCGAGGCGGCCGGCATGCATTTCAGCGGCATTGCGGTCGACCCCGATCCGGTCGCCCTGCGAGGACTCGTCGACCTCGTCGAACAGGGCAAGCTCCGGGTCCATGTGCAGGCGACCTTCCCGTTCGAGCAGATCGCCGACGCGCACCGGCTGATCGAGGGCGGTCACCTCCAGGGCAAGGTCGTCCTCACCGTCTGATCCCCCATGGGACCTCACGCGAACGGAGATATGGCTGGAGCGGTGCTGGACTCGGCGAGGTGACCTCGAGGTTTCGCTGAAGCAGCTTTCGTTGGACCGACTGCTGAACTGAGCCGTCGAGTGGCTGGCGTCGGCAGGTCGAGTGCATCGAACCCTCGGCGACTCATTGTGCTGGCACACGTGCCCTTTGCCAGATGTGCAGCGGTGTGTACGGGTTGATCGTGGTGTCGTCGGGGATTCTCGGTGATTATTGTTGGCGTGCATGCTATTCCGTGATATCGCCTAGGACGTCGGCCAGGGGTCGTAGCAGGCGCTCGCGAGGTCTTCGAGGAAGCTCGCATCGCTCCTCGAGCCGAATTGGCACGCCGGTTCCCTAGCCGGTCCGTGCGTGAAATGTTCCGGATTCTGTTGAACAGCAATCGGTCCGGTGGTTCCGTCGATTGTTGTTATGCCGACTAGTCGAGGATGAGGTGGCCGCCGGCTGCAATGGCGAGTTCGGGCCCGAACATTCCGGCCGGGGTGTGCACACCGGGTCGGCCCTCGCCGCGCTGCAGGCGGGCGGCGATCTCGGCGGCGGCCGCGGCGGTGAAGGCCATGGCGTCGCCGGCGCGCAGCCAGCCCTCGCGGACGGTGCCGTCGCCCCACTGGATCCGGGCGTGAGCCCAGGTGAATTCACGGGGTCGTGGGCGATGCGCGAGGTGGACCCGGGCGAGCCGGTGAGTCGCGGTGGTACGCAAGACCCGCACCGACAGCAGGGCCGCCGCCACCGGCAGAACCGCTCGGATCAGCCGCCCGGTCGGAGCCTCGCTGGAGGCGGCGACGACGAACGCGGCGCCGCTGGCGTGCTGGGCTGCCACCAACTCGCCCGAGGGCAGCGCGGCGGTTCGCACCGTCGATCCATCGGGCAGGGTGAGCTGCTCACATCCGCCGCCGAGGCGCATACGGGTCATCCGGTCGTGCTCGTAGCGGCGGCCACCGGCCGGGAGCAGGTCGAGAATGCTTGCGGCCAAGGCGGACCCGAACGGTCCGGGCTCGATCTCGACCGCGGGAACCGCGGCCACTCGCACGCGCTGTGGTGTCGGACGATCCGCGCACAGCGCGCTCACGACGCTCTCGGTGCCGAGCACACCGAAGCCCGCGCCCGGTATCACGCAACTGCCCGCGGCGGCGGTCTGCTCGTGCAGCGCCAATAGGTCGGTCATGGTGAAGGCGTCGTTGGTCAGATCCAGGTAGTGCGTGCCGGGCGGGCAGGCGTGCACGATTGGTGCCGCTGTGCGTGCGAACGGGCCGATCGTGTTGACCACCACCGCTGGGCGTTGCCGACTCACCTGCGCCGCGACGTCGAGGGGCGAACCGATTTCCAGCGTCCGCGCTCGGCCGCCGATCTTGGCGGCCACCTCGTGCAACCCGGCGGTGTCGCGTCCGACCAGCACCGGCGACAACCCCCGGGCCGCCAGTTCGATGCTGATCGCGCGACCGGATCGCCCGGTAGCGCCCAGAACCCAGATCTCATCCACTTCTCATCCAATCTGACCAGTGAAATACGCTGCGCACGAGCATGATCCGGGGCAAACCGAGGGGTTCCGCTCCGTTGTGGTCCGTGGGCAGCAGGTGGTTTCACCGTGCGCCCCGGGCGTGCCGCGGGTCCAATGAATGTTCGGCAATACGCATCCCGTTCTGCGCAACACCCCAGTTCAGGCCCTGCCGGAGCGACTGCGCGCCCGGAAGCGGCGGCCTACGCTGAACACATGCCCGATTCGACCGTGCCGCCGACCGACCTCGACCTGCGGCTGGTCCGTTGCTTCACGGTTCTCGCCGAACACCGGCACTTCGGCCGCGCCGCGGCGGCCCTTCACCTCACCCAATCGTCGCTGAGCAGGCAGATCGACCGTCTCGAAGGCCAGGTCGGCGCGCGATTGCTGGCCCGCACCCCGCGCGGAACCACGCTGACCGAAGCCGGGACGGTCTTCCTTCCGCTGGCGCACGCGGTACTGCGATCGACCGAGCAGGCCGTGGCCCGCACTCGCGCCGCCGCCGACCCCCGCCGCGTCACCATCGGCTACACCGCGAACATCATCATCACTCCGGCTGTGCGAGAGCTGCGCCGCCGCCATCCCGATGCCGACGTGCACACCGTCTACCTCCCTTGGCACGAAGCACACACGGCACTGCTCGAACACCGAGTCGACGCCGTCGTGGCCCGTCTGCCTTTCCCGATCGACCGACTGCACGTGACCGTCCTCTACGACGAACCCCGCGCGCTGCTGGTGCCTGTCGGCCATCGCTTCGCCGGCAAGGACTCGGTCACCCTCGACGACATCGCCGACGAACCGCTCCCGCGCGGCGGCGACCCCACGTGGGACGCGTTCTGGCGCATCGACCCTCGCCCGGACGGCCGCCCCGCCCCCGACGGCCCCCGCATCGACTCCATCGAGGACAAACTCGAACTCGTCGCCGACGACCAAGCCGTCGCGATCATCCCCGCCGTCCTCACGGCCAGCGCGCTGCGCCCAGACCTCACCACGGTCCCGCTCGAGGGTGCCGAACCCAGCCACGTCGTGCTGGCTACCCGCGCCGACGACCGCAATCGCCTGATCACCGCCTTCGGCAAATACGCCCGCGCCCACCTCACCGGACCCGAACCCGCGCGGCCCGAATGAGGCATACGACATCACCGCTGGACAATCACGTGCCGCACGCCGACGTTCGCGATCCGGGCGGATGTGTGGGATGTGGTGTCGGGCAAGCGATCCGTGAGGGCAGCGTGACAACCGCGGACGCTTCGCCGGGACTCGGAACCCGCCGTGCGCTAGTGGTCGCCGGTCGATCCCGTCGGCGCGGGCACGCGGAAGGTGATCAGCAGCGACGACACGGTCTGGTATTGGCCTAGCAGGGCGATCAGGGCGATCATTCCTGGCTCGCCGAACAGGCCGTGTAGCTCGCCATAGAGTTCGTCCGGAACGTCGTGGTGGCGCAGCAGGCTCGTGGTGAGCCGTTGGGCCGATGCCGCGGCGGGCGTCAGGTCGGTGGGTGGTGTTCCCCCGAGGATCGCGTCGATGGCGGCGTCGCTGATTCCGGCGGTGCGTGCCGCGGCGGTGTGCGCGTAGATCTCGTACGGCGCGCGCCAGTGCGCGGCGACGGTGAGGATGACCGCCTGCCGAACCTCTTCGGGCAGGCCGGTTTCGACAATGGCTCGCACCCACTCGCCGAATCCAGCGGTGATTCGCGGGTTGCGCAGCATGGCGTTGAACGGGCCGATGAATCTGCCGTCCGGCAGCCGGGTGGTGAATCCGCTGTGGTGGCCTTCCGGCACAACGAGATTGCTCAGCGCGTCGTGCACCGCTCGCTGGTCTGCGCCGAGTTGATGGGGATACCGCAGCGGAAGGCGCCCGCCCAGGTGATCGGGGTTCTCGATCGGGGTTTCCCGCTGCTCACCGCCGGTCACGATCGGCCAGGGATCTTGTCGGCGGCGATGCGCTCGTCGAATCCGGTCCGCGAGTCGAGGACTCGGCCGTCAGCCCACCAGTTCTCTGATGGGGACGGCACCACATTGAGATAGATGTCGCGGGTTTCCAGGTCGGTCAGGTCGGTTAGGTAGCCGACGACCGACTTGTAGAGTGCGGTGAGCACCTCGGCGGGGCGTTGCCCGAAGTAGAACTGGATGAACACGGCTTCGCGACGCCGTTCCAGCCCGAATGCCACCGGCGCCGAGATCAGGTTGTCGTCGTCGAGTTCATGGAACACGTGGTACCGGTCGTCCTCGGGGATCCCCAGCACCTCGACGAGCGCACGGTGGATGGACTCCGAGATGGCGACGCGGTGTTCGGGCGAGGATCCCTTGCGCAGGTAGATCTTCGTCATCGGCATGGCATTACCTCCTGTTGCGGGGCCGGTTGTCCGGCGCGTTGTCAGTCAATCCTGTTGGCGGACATGCGGGAAGCGAAAGTTCGGAACCCAGGGCATGCGTGACACGCATACCCTTGCCTAGGCTGGCGGTGTGGAGTGGTCGTCAACACCGCTGCGGGTACTGCGGGCGGTGGCCGAGTACGGTTCGTTCACCGCGGCCGCCGGTGCCCTGGGATACACGCAGTCGGCGGTCTCGCGTCAGATGGCCGCGCTCGAACATGCGGTCGGAGAGACGCTGTTCGAACGCGGTGCCACCGGGGTGCGTCTGACACCCGCGGGCCGGGTGCTGCTGCGGGGTGCGTCGGTCGCGCTCGACGAGATCGATCGGGCCGCGCAGTCGATCCGCGCAGGTGAGCGGATCGAGACCGTGGTCCGGCTGGGGATGTTCTTCAGTGCGGCGCCCGTGCTGGTACCCGAGATGTTGGCCCTCGTTCGCCAACGCGCGCCGCACATTCGGATCGTCACGCGCGAGGGCTCGACTCCCTCGCTGACGAGGAGTCTGCGGGCGGGAACCCTGGACCTCGCGGTGCTCGGCGCGCAGCCGCCCTACCCGCCGCCCGACGCCGAGGATCCGCCACTGGAACTGGAGACGCTGCTCGAAGGCGAGCTCGCGGTGGCCGTCGCCGAGGACAGCGACCTGGGCCGCGACGGCACCGTCACGATCGCCGAACTCGCGACGATGCCATGGGTGTCGAGCACCGAGGGCGTCGCCGATCCCGCGTTCGGGGTATGGCCCGCCCTACCGCGGCGACCGAAGATCGCACACCGTACCCGCGATTGGCTCAGCAAGCTCACTCTGGTAGCGAAGGGCTACGGGATCACCACCGTCCCACCGTATCTGGCGAGCATGCTACCCGGTGCAGTCCGCCTGGTGCGGGTGGTCGACGGGGTTTCTGTGACGCGGCGCGCGTCGTTGGCGCGCATGCCCGCCACCACGAATCAGGCGGTCCAAGTTGTGAGCGCCTGCCTACATGAGGTAGCGCGGAACCTGCCCACCCTGTAACTCGCCGCGAAACTCCTACGGAGCCGCAATGCTCGGCTGCTGTCACACCTACGCGGGAGTCGCATGCCCAGGAGACCGTGCCCCTGCCGGACGAAACGGGCCTGAACGTGGTTGGTCTGCAGCGCGCCATCCGGAAGTGCCGCCGAGGACGGCCTGAAGCTGCTCGCTGGTGCGCCACGACCGGACAGGCGCGGAATTCGAGCCGGAGGCGCTCGACGATGCCGAATCGGAACCCAACATGGGCTGATCACGGGCGCGAACTGAGGATGTATCGAGGCGACGTGAGGTGTTGAGCCGACCAAATCGTTTGATTCGGAACATCGTACGGCGAAAAGACGTCCATCCGGACCGGCCGAAACACCATTCTTGCCGGAACGGCAAGCAGGCTTGCCTCGTGAAACCGTATTCCGGGAACGTTCGGATCCATGATCAGCCGTCATCTCCTCGATCCCGCACTCGAGCCGATACTGGCGAACGCGTCCCGCGTCGACTTGTCGAACCGGACACTGCCGGAGGCTCGGGCATGGATGGGATCGTTGTTCCAGTCATCCGAATCCCGTGAGGACGTCGTCACGGTCGAGCGCTGGCTACCCGGCGACGACGGCGGACCCGATATCCGGGTCCTGATCACGCGGTCGGCCCGGGTTGCCGAGCACGCCGTCGCCGCCGTGCTGTGGATACACGGCGGTGGTTACTGTCTCGGCGATGCCGCCCAGGACCAAGCGCTGCTCAACCGGATCGTCGTCGAACACGACTTTGTCGCGGTCAGTGTCGATTACCGGCTCGCCCCCGAGAACCCGCATCCCGGCCCGCTGCGTGATTGCTACCTCGGCCTGCGGTGGATCCACGAGCACGCCGCCGAGCTGAATATCGACCCCGGCCGCATCGTCGTCGCGGGCGAGAGCGCGGGCGGCGGGTTGGCGGCGACCCTGACGCAGCTGGCTCGCGACCGCGCGGAAGTCGCTGTGCGGCTACAGGTTTTGCTGTACCCCATGCTCGACGACCGACCGGCCGCCGAGCCGCATCCCTACACCGGCGAATTCATCTGGACCCGGGACGACAACGCCATAGCCTGGCGGCATCTGCTCGGCGCCGAATCCGGCGCCGCCCACGCGATCGCGTATGCGTCGGTCGCGCGGGCCGACGACCTCACCGGTCTGCCGCCCGCATTCCTGATCGTCGGCGCCCTGGACCTGTTCCTCGACGAGAATCTCGCCTACGCGCGACGGCTCCTGCGCGCCGGAGTCCCCACCGAACTGCACGTGCACCCCGGTCAGGTGCACGGGTACCGGAATTTCGACACCGATTTCGCCCGGCGGTTGTACGCCGATCTGGATGCCGCACTGCGCGTCGCCCTCGATCGGTAGATCGCGAATCAGCCGGTGGACCCGGATGATTCAGCGCGATCGGGCTCGTAGATGGGCCCGCTCGCCCTGGCGGCCGAACAAGATGAGCAATTCCACCGGTTGGTCGTCGGCGGCTCCCAGCCAGTGCGGCAGATGGGTGTCGAATTCGGCCACCTCACCGGGACGTAGCACCACAACCGCGTCGCCGACCAGCAGGTGCAGCCGACCGTCGAGGACGTAGAGCCATTCGAAGCCCTCATGGGTCTTCAGCTCGGGTTCGCCGCGGTCGGGCCGCAGCACCAGCTTGTGCGCCTGTAATCCGCCGGGCCGCCGGGTCAGCGGGACGAAGATCATGTCATCGCGGCGCACCGGACGCAGATGCACTCGGGGGTCGCCGGTCTGCGGGGCTCCGACCAGGTCGTCGAGTGGCACGGCGTATGCGCGCGCCAGCGGGAGCAGCAGCTCGAGATTCGGGCGTCGGCCGCCGCTCTCCAGCCGGGACAGGGTGCTCTCCGAGATTCCGGTCAGCTCACTCAGTTCGGCCAGGGTCGTGCCGCGCTGCCGACGCAGCGCGCGCAACCGGGGTCCTACGGCAGCCAGCACGTGGGTCAGATCCTCCATACAGCCAGCTTGCCGAAACGGCATGAGATCTTGCAACGCGGCGCAGCCGCAGTCCACTCTCGATGCGGCGACCGGCAGCGCGAAATCGCGAGCCGCGCATCATCATCGCCATCTATCCAAAGGACAATCATGAGTCCCGATCCGAATACGACGCTGCAGGAGATACCGCTCCGAACACCTGATCCGCGACGCTGGCTCGCGCTGGGCGTCGTCTGCGTGGCCACTCTTATGGTGGTGCTGGACGCGTCCATCGTGAACATTGCGCTACCGCACGCCCAGCGCGAACTGGGCATCGACGACGCCGACCGCCAGTGGGTGATCACCGCCTACGCCACGGCCTTCGGCGGGCTGCTCCTGCTGGGCGGACGCATCGTCGATCTCGCCGGGCGCAAGCGCACCTTTCTGATCGGGCTGCTCGGTTTCGCCGCCGCCTCGGCGCTCGGCGGTCTGGCCCCCGATGGACCGGTCCTGTTCGCCGCCCGCTCGCTGCAGGGCGCATTCGCCGCACTACTCGCTCCCGCGGCACTGTCACTGATCAGCGTCACCTTCACCGACCCCGCCGAACGCGCCCGAGCCTTCGGCGTCTACGGGGCGCTGCAGGGCAGCGGCGGAGCCATCGGGCTCATCGCGGGCGGGTTGCTCACCCAGTACACCGACTGGCGGTGGTGTCTGTTCGTGAACGTCCCGATCGCGATAGTCGTTGCGCTCGCCGCGATTCCGACCGTCCGCGAGAGCCGCGCCGAGGGCGAACAACGCCTCGATGTCCGCGGCGCGGTGCTGGTTACCGCCGGACTGGTCGCGCTCGTGTACGGATTCACCACGGCCGCACAGGGAACCGGCTGGGTTGCCCCGACGACCCTGAGTGTGCTCGCCCTGGCGGTGGCGCTGCTGGGCGCGGTCGGCATCCTGGAGCGGCGAACCGCCCATCCGTTGATACCGCCGCGGGTGGTCGCCGACCGCAACCGCGCCGCAACACTGCTGTCGTCGGTACTGATCGGTGCCGGGATGTTCGGCATGCTGCTGTTCCTGACCTACTACTTCCAGGTCAATCTCGGATACTCACCGATCCGCGCCGGAACCGCCTTCCTGCCCTTCGCCGGCGGCATCGTCGCCGCCTCTGTGCTCGGCGCCGGACTCGTTCCCAGGCTGGGTCCCAAAGTCATTATGCTGATCGGCCTTTCGGTGACGGTGCTCGGCACACTATGGCTGGCCGCGCTGGGCAGTAGCACCGGATTCGTCGCGGGGATCCTCGGCCCGGAACTGGCGAGCGGTCTCGGTCTCGGTCTGTACTTCCTCGCCCTGCCCACCGCCGTGCTGTCCGATGTGGAGCTCCGCGACACCGGGGTCACGAGCGCACTCATCAGTGCTACCCAACAAGTCGGCGGTGCACTCGGGCCCGCATTGCTCAACACCCTCTATGTGACCGCGCTCGATGGCTATCTGAGCGCACACCACGCGTCCCGCGCGAGCACCGGGCCAGTTCTGCTCGACGGTTACCTGCACGGTTATCGACTCGCCTTCGTGGTCGCGGCGGTGCTGTTCACGATCGCTGCCGCAACCGTCTTGATCACGAAACATAATGCCCCCCCAACGACGTTAATCGGAATCCGCGCCCTGTGTGCATCCCTGTCGCGCGGTGCGGGGTATCCCTTCATTCGGTCCGACCCAGCCACTGATCGTCGTCCGCCGCAGCGGACGAGCTGCTGGCTGTGTTCGTCGGAATCGCACTCGCGACAACATCGAAGAGGTGATCGGCGCGCGGTGGGAGCGAGGGTTGATCGCCGAACGCGAGAGACCCGGCCAGTGTCAACAGGTCGGTGCCGTCGATGTCGTTCCCCGCGTCGCCATCTCGATCGAGACGGCAGCTGAAACCGTCACGCAGATAAGCGAATACGGCCGCGCCAGCTGATCCGCAACGACGGACCGAACCGGCGCACAGCTCAACCGTGCCTGTTCGATTCTCGCGCCGATCGGGACGTTCCGGATCGGGCGCCCTCCTCGGTGACCAACCCACGGGGTGCCGCTGGGGGCAGTATGGCGGATGCGAGGAGCGCGAGCTTTTCGGCGTCGCCGCTCCCGGCGTCGGCGTGGTACATGACGAGCATCATTTCCTCGGTGCCGGTGATGAGGAGCTTCTCACGGTTCAGAACCAGTCGGCCGACCTGGGGATGGTCGAAGCGCATGAGCGCGCCCTGTCTCGTTTTCACGTCGTGCCGGGCCCAGAGCCGGCGGAAGCGTGGGCTGGCAAGGGAGAGTTCGCCGACGAGCTCGATGGAACGGGGATCGTCGATGTCGGTGCCGACGGATCGGCGGAAGCCCGCGATCAGACCCTCGGTAGCAATCTCCCAGTCCGGGAAGAGGGAGCGTTCGCCAGGGTCGAGAAACACATCGCGCAGCCGGTTGGCTCCTGCCGTCAGGCACGGCGACAGCGCCGTGGCCAGAGGGTTAGCGGCGAGGACGTCGAAGTAGCGCCCTTCCACGAACGCCGGCAGCGGAAGCGTCCCGATGAGCTTCATGATGCTGGGTGGCACGGTCTCCTTCTGCGGTCGCCGTCGACGTCGGGGCTTGCCGGCGGCGAGCCCGAGCAGGTAGGCGCTCATGTCCTCGTCGAGTTGCAGGACGCGCGCGATGGACTCGAGGATCTGTATCGAAGGATTGCGGTCGCGGCCCTGCTCGAGGCGTAGGTAGTAGTCGGCGCTAATGCCGGCGAGCATCGCGACCTCCTCACGGCGCAGGCCGGGGACTCGCCGCACGCCGAGGACGGGGATGCCGACCTGCTCGGGGGTGACGAGCTCACGGCGCGCGCGCAGGTAGTCGCCCAGCAAGTTCTGTTCGTCGGCCATGTCTCCCACCGTAATCCGGCAGTCGGTGAACGTGCCTGGTCCTGATACCCCCAGGAACGCCAGGGTGCTGGCAGTGGGTCTGGCCATCTCGGAACATGATGGCTATGACCCAGCAACGCGTTCTAGTCACCGGCGGGTCCGGGTTCATCGCCGGTCATTGCATCCTCCAACTCCTCGAACAGGGCTACCTCGTGCGCACCACGGTCAGGTCCCTGCGCCGCGAGCCCGCCGTGCGATCCGTGCTCGCCGATGCGGGCATGGCAGACGGCGACGGCCTGAGCTTCGTCGCCGCCGACCTCACCGACGACACCGGCTGGGCCGAGGCCGTCGCTGATGTCGACTTCGTGCTGCACCTCGCTTCCCCTGTCCAGCCCGGGCACGTCCGAAACGAGGACGACCTCGTCATCCCGGCGCGCGAGGGCACCCTGCGCGTCCTGCGCGCCGCGCGCGACGCCGGCGTCGCGCGCGTCGTTCTCACCTCTGCGTTCCACGCCGTGAGCTGGGGCCACCCGCACGACGGCCACGTCTTCACCGAGGCCGACTGGACCGTCCTCGACGGCCCCGGCGTCGAGGCGTATGCCAAGAGCAAGACCCTCGCCGAGCGGGCCGCCTGGGCCTTCGTGGAAACCGAGGGCGGATCGCTGGAGCTGGCCACGCTGCTGCCCGTCGCAGTGATGGGACCCGTCATGGGCGCGGACGTCTCGGGCTCGAACCACCTCATCCAGACGATGCTCGGCGGGGAGATGCCCGGCCTGGCGAACCTGTTCATCCCTGTCGTCGACGTGCGCGACGTGGCCGCGGCGCACATCCTGGCGATGACCACGCCGGAGGCCGCAGGCCAGCGCTTCCTGCTCTCGAACGGGCCGGCGATCCCGATGAAGGACATCGCCGCCACCATCCGGGCGCACCTCGGCGACGCGGCCGAGAACGTCCCGACACGAACCATTCCGAATATCGTCGTGCGGCTCGGCGCCGTGTTCTCCCCGCAACTGCGCACGGTCGCGCCCGACCTCGGCTACGCCAAGAAGACCTCCAACGAGAAGGCCCGCCGCGTGCTGGGTTGGCGGCCGCGCAATCCCGAGGAGGCCATCATCGCCGCCGCACAGACCATGACCGCCAAGAACCTGGTGGAACAGAAGTGACGAGGGCGAACGCATGTCGTCAGCGGGTGCCGGCCTCGGCGCGTGCGTAGAACGCGGCGAGCTCGTGAGGGTTCTTGACGTAGACGTCGATCTTGTGCACCGTGCCATCCTCGACCTGGTAGATCTCGACCATGGTCAGCGGGAACCGCTCACCGGTGGTGTGGGCCGTGAGCGTTCCGGTAAGCGTTCCGATGACGTCGGCCGGGCCATCGAACACTTCGGCGTCGGTGATAGCGACATTCGCGTAGCCCATCATCACGCCCAGGATCGACTGCACGAACACCTCACGGCCCCGGTGCACACCGCCGTAGGGGAGCTGGCTCGGCTCGTCGACGATCACGTCGGGAGCGAGCGCGGCCAGCACCCCTGGCACGTCGCCCTTGCTCAGCGCGTCGTACAGCCCGCGCACGACATCCGCGGGGGTCTGTGTTGTCGCCGTCTCGATCTGGTTGCTCATGGTGTGTCCCTTCGGTATTGCCGAGAGGTACTCGAGCCCTGCTGTGGAACTCGGTACCGGAGAGGCCGGCGCGGGGCGCGTACGTCCCTTGTGTCGGTCGGACCCCGCGTGATCGGGGCATGGACCATGCAACGGGAGACGGCCGCGGCGGGGGAGTCTTTGCTGTGAGGGGTACTGCCAGGGTCCCCCACCCCGCGCGCCGCCTGCCTACCCTCTCCCTATGAACAATCGGGACGCAGTCAGCGCGTTTCTCCGCTCCCGACGCGAGAGGATCACCCCCGAGCAGGCGGGTCTGCCCGCGTACGGTCAGCGTCGGGTGCCCGGACTACGTAGGGGCGAGGTCGCGACGCTCGCCGGGTGACATCTCGGTTACGCACTCCTTCAAGCTCGCCTTGGGCGGTCGCCAAGGCGTCGTAACAACCACAATTCACACCAGCGCCGCACGTCTGCTTCGCTTCCACGAACAGCGGACCACGGCGGTCTGTCACTCGCAGTCGACGGTTCTAATGACTTCTGTCAGTTGATCTCCGGATCGGCCAAGGGCGCGACGGTGCGGTGAGCACGGGCCAGCGTCAGCCCACCGAGGACGATCCCGGCAAGTGCTATCACGACGGCAACGATCGCTCCGGCTCGCCCGTTGCCTGTGCCGAAGCCGGCGGCAGACCGAGCCCAATGCCATACGCCGAGCGCCACGCCGGTCAGCCCCAAAGCCTGGGCCAGGATGGCTTCAATGCGCCCGGTGCCGGTGCGGCGGGCACGGACCAGAGCCAGCACGCCGACGGCCACGCTGGTCAGAGCGACGACGGCGGCCACCATGGCCCCGAATCTCCCCGAGCTGGGACCGTAGCCGCCGACCGCGACCCAGACGTGAGTGGCTGCTGGTGCGGCGGACAGGTGATGGACGAACATGGCGATTCTCCTTCGAGCCGAGGACGAGCGGCAGAGGCGTCGAAACGCGGTGACAGCGACGCGACCCCAATGCGGGGCGCACAGGGCCGAGCCGGTGCCGCTTCGACATTCACGAGACCGATCATGCATCGCGCGGGCAGCCCTGGCCTCCACCTCCGATCGGCAGAGACTACGCAATTCCGCGCACCCAATTCGCCCCACCTACGCCCATTGGCGTAGACGGCCGCGCGGCGGTGCGGAGTGTTTCCTCCCGCGCGCACCATAGGATCGCGACATGGAAGTGCACCGTCTGGCAACGCTGCGCCTGCCTGCGGCGGTGCAGAATCTGTTGCTCACGCTCTTCATCACCGTGATGCAGGTGCAGGGCACTGTGGTCCGCAATGCCGGTGATGTGGTGTCGCGCCCGCTCAGCGACCACGGATACCTCGGATACACCCTGCTGATCGTGAGCGGCCCGGCCGTCGCCGTCCGCCACCGATGGCCGCTGCCGGTGTTCGTCATCACCGCGCTCGCCAGCCTGGTGTATTACGGCGTCGGTTTTCCGGACGGCCCCACCTGGCTCGCGCTTTTCCTCGCCCTGTACACCCTCGCGGCGTACGGCGACGGGCGCCGGTCGCTGCGGACGGCAGGGGTGGGCATCATCGTGCTCGCGGTTTTCTGGCTGATCACCTCAGCCGACATCGAGCCTCGCGCTGCGATCGGCTGGGTGTATTTCCGCATCGGTGCGTCGGTGATGAGCGCGGCCCTGGGCGAGTCCGTCCGATCCCGGCGGGTTATCGCCGCTGACGCTCAGGAACGGGCCGAACTGGCCGAACGCACTCGCGAGGAGGTCGCGCGGGCGCGGGTCGACGCCGAACGGCTGCGGATCGCGCGCGAGGTCCATGACACCGTCGCGCACGCCATAGCGATCATCAATGTTCAGGCCGGCGTCACCGCGCATGTACTCGACAAGAAACCGGAACAGGCCCGCGAGTCCCTGCGCACCATCGAGCAGACCAGCTCACGGGCACTGAGCGAAATGCGGGCCGTACTCGGCGTTCTTCGCGGTGACGACAACGATGACGGGCGCGCACCCTATCCCGGGCTCGGACAGGTCCACGAACTGGTCATCAGGGCCCGCGACGCCGGACTCGACATCACTGTCGGGGAAAACCTGCCCGCCGAGCTGCCGAGTGCGGTGGGCTATGCCGCGTATCGCATTCTGCAGGAATCGATCACCAACGTGATCCGCCATGTCGGCCCGACCCGGGTGACGATCGCGCTCGACCACGACATCGACGCGGTACAGATCCGCGTGACCGATGCGGGGCGCCCGGCGTCAGCCGACCCGCACCCACATGCCCAGTTCCCGACCGGCGCCGGCTCGGCCGTCGGCCGGGGGATCCTCGGGATGCGTGAGCGCTGTCAGCTGCTGGGAGGAGAACTCGACGCCCGGCCACGCACCGGCGGCGGGTTCGAGGTCACGGCACGATTACCGCTCGCACCGGTCGAGTCGCGGCTGTGAAGGCACCGACCATCAAGGTGCTGCTCGCCGACGACGAAGGGCTCGTGCGATCCGGCTTCAAGCTGCTGCTCGACCTCGAAGACGACATCACGGTGGTGGGCGAAGCCACCACCGGCGCGGAAGCCATCGAGCAGGCCCGCGCCACCCGTCCCGACGTCCTCCTCATGGACATCCGCATGCCCAAGCTCGACGGCATCCAGGCCACCGCCCACATCGCCCGCACACAGGGACTCGAGCAGACTCGTGTTCTCATCCTCACCACCTACGACACCGACGCGTATGTCTTCGAGGCACTCCAGGCCGGTGCCAGCGGTTTCCTGCTCAAGGACGCCGGACCGGCCGAGCTGCTACACGCCATCCGGGTGATCGCAGCCGGAGACGCGCTCCTTGCGCCGCGCATCACCCGACGCCTCATCAGCCAGTTCACCGCACAGCAAACCGCGACACGGGCCACCGAAGAGACGCTGGCCGTGCTGACCCAGCGCGAGCGCGAAGTGCTGGCGCTGGTCGGCCAGGGCATGAGCAACGCCGAGATCGGTACCGCACTGCATCTCAGCCCCGCCACCGCCCGCACCCATGTCGGTAACGCGATGCGGAAACTTCGCGCGCGCGACCGCGCACAACTGGTCGTTATCGCCTACCGGACGGGACTGACCCGGCCCTGAATGACCCTGAATGACTTGGCGGCAGGTGCGCTCGACTCCGCGGGCACACTGCAGGAATGGATCCCGTCGTCACTCTGCGTCAGATCGCGTTCTGCAAGGACCGCGCTCGCGAGGACTCCCGGCGCGTGATCACCTACCGTAACGCCGCCGACGTTATCGAGCGGCTCGACGATGCCCAGCGGGAGAAGCTGGGCGCGCGACCCCGGCCTGCGGCGGGAGGAATTGTCCCAGGTATCGGGGGTCACATCTCGGTTAAGCACTCCTTGAGCTATCGCCTGATGCCCGGCGTGAGGCTTCGAGATTCCGAAGCGCTTGAAGGGTAGGCCCTCTAGCGGACCTGCTACTCCTCGCAATGTTGGCTCGTCGTGGTGCCGCGATCAGCGCGCGGGCGAAGACGGCGGTTCACGAGGCATCGCGCCGCGACCGCGCTTCGTGGGAGTGGGTGATCAGTCGGGAGGTGTGCTCCAGGTGAGGAGTAGTACCGAGAATCCCGCGCCGACTATCAGGCATCCCGTGATGAGGGCGATCCAAGCGATCGCGAATCGAGGGAGTGCGTAGCGCAGGTAGGCACCCAGGGCCAGGAGCGGGAAGACGGGAAAGAACCAGACATCGATGCCGAAGGGGAGGTCGGCGTCGAAGACGCTGGTCTCGGCCCACAGGACGATCAGCAGGGCAGCCCAGTACAGCAGTCCGCCCGCGGCGAAACCCAGCACGATCTGGGCTGCGGTTTCGCCGGTGCGGGCGATCGGGGATCGGTTGTCGCGCGGTGGCACGGTGGAATCGTCGTCCATTCAGTCGGGGCCGTTGAAGAAGACGAGGGTGTTCTTACCGGAATTCTGTGACGCGTCGGGGATCGCGCCCTGCGGGACCTTCTTGGCGTTGCGCGCGATGGAAACACATTCGCTGACAATGCCTTCGGTATCGTCGTCGTGGCGGAGTCCGACCGCGATGCCGGTCTCGTTGTTGTAGAGGTCCATTCGCTTCGACGCCTCGCTGTACTGCGGATCGTTGGGCGCGGCGGGCGAGTCGGTCTCGTGGGCATCGGCCATGTCGCGTGCGAATCCCTCGGTGCCCCACGCGGTCATCATCCCCATCCAGATGCAGTGCCTGCACGCGTCGCGGCGGTCGTCGGTGCCGTTGTATCCCTCACTGCTCGGAAAGTACTTCTCGGATTCGCTCCACGGGACATCCTGTGCGCCGCGGCGTTTCGTATTCGCGCAGTCGACGGGATGTTCCGCGCACGCCTTCCGTTCGTTCGCGCCGGTGCCCGCCCCTGGATAGTCCTGCCGCTGATCGACCTGGCGAATGCCGACGAAGGCGTTCTCGATGGATTTCCGTGCGGATTCGTCGTCCGCGCCCAACTGGGCGAGCGCCTGCTGCACGGTCGCGGTATGGGTGGCCGCGTCCTCTTGCAGCGCCGCAAGTCCGGTACCGGCTTGATCGGAATTCGACACGCTGGTCAACAAGGTTTGTCGGGACTGCGCCGATACCGTGCAGGTCCCATCGTCGGCGACGTCGTAGCCGCTGGAACGCGCGGTCTCGACCGCCGTGATCACCGTCGCCCGGGATTGTTCCAGGGTGCTCACGGCGATGCGAGCGGCGGACGAGCCGTTCGCGAGAGCCTGGTGCAGATCCGTTCCGCCCTGATACAGCGATAGGAACGCGGATCGGAATCCGGTGCCAGACGCGCCCTGCCAGAACTCTTGCGAGCCTTCGACCGAACTGTTCTGATTGTGCATTGTGCGGGCGACGGCCTGCGACTGCGACTCCCACAGGTCGGCCTGCGATCCGATCACGCCGAGATCGAGGGATCGCGCCCCCGACACCGTGAAAGAAGTCGTACCGGAATTCATCCGAGATCCCCCATCAGTTGCTGCGTGTCCTGTGCGCGCTTGCTATCGTGCGCGGTCACCGTGTCGATCACGGTGCGAACATTGGTGCTCATCGTCAGGAGATCGAGGCCGATTCCGAGAACCACATCGCCGACCGCCGAACTCGCGGCCACACACGCCTCGGCCACCCCGGTGCCGTGCGCGCCGGATACCACGTCGGCCGGATCGCTTCCGGTGAGAATCATTGACTGGAATTCCCGGAAGCCCGAGTTCAGTGCTTGTTCGAGGTCACCGACCAAACCCGAGTCGAACAGGAACTCGCCGTTCTGCGCGGAATCCATCTCAGATCCCCGGACGTCGAGGGCCGACCGATGACCCGCGCCTGGACGCTTGGCCGTGGTACCTATTCTGCGCTCTCGCGTTATCTTCCATACACCCTCCCGATGCGAAAATGTGCCCACCGATATTCAACATGTCACTGTCGCCGTCGTGAGACCGGTCGGGCCGAGCACGATCTGCAACGCCTCGGCACCGGCCCCATATCCTCCGGCCCCGGCGGACGTAGCCGCTGACGCACCCGCCCCCGCAACTCGTCGGCATCGGGAAGATATTCACCGAGGTCGCGCAGTTCCTCGGAACTGTCAGCAGTGATGATCATCGAACCCCCATGCAGTCACAGCGCGCGCTGCGGCGCACCGATTTACGGCCACTGTACGCCTGCGGTCTGCGCCCAGACATGGAGTCGGACTGAACGATTGGAGGAGACCCAATAGAACCCACACCATTGAGCAGCCCATCGTCACACCCGACGCGACCAACAACAGACGAACCCAGCCCCTGGACCCCCTCGGCCTACTCCAGATCGGGGCGGTGCACCACAAAACCAACAGGCGCAGCAGATTCAGACTGCGGATGCCACCGATTCGAATCGGCCAACCGTGTGGAGCCTGATCACTGCCAATCAGCATGCGGCACTGTTAGACCCGACTACCTCGGTGGTGAGAACCGCAGCTCCCGCCACATAGAGTGCAGAGGCGGCACGGCTCGCGGGCGTGAGCGTCGAGTACTACACGCGCCTGGAACGCGGCAACCTCAAAGGCGTCTCCGACAGCGTGCTCGACGCCCTCGCCGGGGCCCTGCGGCTCGACGATACCGAGCGCATATACCTTCACGATCTCGCCCGCGCCGCGGGCCCGGCGCGCGAGGGGCGGGTCCGGCGGCGGGAGCATGGGCCGACAGTGCGGCCGAGCGTGGCGCGGATCGTCGAGGGGATGCCGGAGCTGCCGGCTTTCGTGATGAACAACCGTCTCGACGCGCTGGCTGCCAACCCGTTGGGCCGGGCTCTGTACTCGCCGATGTATGCCGATCCGACCTGTGGTGCGAATGTCGCACGGTTCGCGTTCTTCAACCCCGCTGCCAGGCAGTTCTACACCGACTGGGAACGCATGGCCCGCTTCGCCGTAGGCGCGCTGCGTATCGAGGCCGCGAAGAAACCCTACGACCGGGAGCTGTCGAACCTGATCGGTGAACTGTCCACGCGCAGTGACCCTTCCGCGTGATGTGGGGATCCCACGACGTGCATGTCTTCGGTGAGAACACGAAACGTCTCAACCATCCGGTCGTCGGCGACCTCGAACTAGGTCGTGTCTCCTAATGGTGTTGACCGATTGGCCCCGCGGAGCGGGGCAGGTCGTGCATCATGTTCGCCGTGGCGACGCTGACCGGTGA
>NZ_JBSGEQ010000065.1:0-27406 GCF_053602975.1 Nocardia sp. NPDC004278 | reverse complement strand
AAACAGGCCCCTGATCGCTTGAATGCTGGTCAGGGGCCTTTTTCGTGCGTGCCCTCGGCAGGATTCGAACCTGCGGCCTTCTGCTCCGGAGGCAGACGCTCTATCCCCTGAGCTACGAGGGCGGGATAGATCTCGAACGGCGCCGGGTGTGGCGGGCGATCGGGCGGGGCCAAGCGTATCGCATTGATCGGCGTCCGCCAAAAAGTGTGCCGGGCCGGGGAGTTTCGGTTCCGGCCCGACACCTGTGATCAGTTCAGCGGCAGTGGCGTCGCGTTGCGTGCGGTGAGCATGGTGGTGATCAGTTGGGCTTCGCCCTGCTGGGTGGTCGCCATGGCGGCGGCGAGGGTGCGCACGGCGGTGGTTTCCGCGTGCTGGGCCGCGTACTGGATCATCGTGAGTCCGCCCTGGTGGTGGCGCAGCATCAGTTGCAGGAACATCGTGTCCAGGGCGGGGCCGGTGGCCTGGCGCAATGCGGTGAGCTCCGCGGTGGTCGCCATGCCCGGCATCGATGATGATGGACCGGACGTGGTGTGGCCCGAGGTGGCACCCACGCCGGAGTGCGCGTGGCCGGGTTGTTCGGTCATCCAGCCCATAAAGCCGTCGATATTCTGATTCGGCTTACCCCACATCTGCAGCCACCCCTGCATCCGGCCGATCTGGCCCTGCTGGGTGGTCAGAATGTCGTAGGCCAGCCTGCGCACATCGTTATCGGTGGAGCCGATGAGCGCGACACCGGCCATTTCGACCGCCTGCGCATGATGCGCCGACATGTCCTGACTGAATCCGATATCGACCGCGCCGGGATCGGGTTCGGAATTGCCGTCCAGCGGGAGCCGAGCGAGCACGCCGACGGCGAATCCGATCAGCAGAATGCCGATCGCGCCGAGTACCAGCAGCGGGGTGCGCTGCCGCTGCGCCTGTGCGCCCAAACCCGCGGAATCGGTGGCAATGTCCGGTTCGATATCCGTATCGGCGGGCATCTACTGACCTTCCGTGGGCTGGGTCGGAATTCCGGTGGGCATGCCCGGGATATTCGGCACGCCGGGGATGCTGGGCACGCCGGGGATATTGGGCACGCCGGGGATATTGGGCATGCCGGGGATATTGGGCATGCCGGGCAGCCCACCGGCCGCGCCGCCGAGTTCGGTCTGGTCCTGGCTCAGGCCCTTGCCGTCCATCGGAACCGCGTCGGGTCCGGGCGGCGTCGGGTCATACGGCGTCGGATTGTTCGCGTCGAAGGCGGGGTTGGAGCAGCTCGCGCCCACCTCGGGGTAGGCGTACTGGTTCTCGCGCAGTGCCGTGATGAACTGGTTGACCCGCTTATCGTCGGCGCTGTCGAGCTTCAGCTGGTGACCCCAGGATTGCAGCGAGACCGCCGACGCCAGGCCCGGGAACGGCGACATCAGCGTGAACGGCTTCCCCTCGACCTTCTGCTTCAGGGCGTCGATACCCGCGGCGTCGACCTTGTCGGGGTTGTAGGCGATCCACACCGCGCCGTGCTCGAGCGAATGCACCGCGTTTTCCACCCGAATCGGCTTGCTGTACACCACGCCCATGCAGTTCGCCCAGACCTGGTCGTGCGGACCGCCGAACGGCGGCGTCTGGTCATAGGCGACGCGCTGTGTCCCGGCGACATGCAGGCCAGCGGGGTAATCCTTCTTGGTCACCCCGGCAATCTGATCCGAGGGATCCTTCTTCTGCGCGGTCGGTGTGAACTTCTCGAGTTCGGCCTTGTCCCGGTACTTCGGCACCAGGCTGAAGGCGAGTGCCCCGATCAGTGCGACGATCACCACGGCGGCACCGATGACCAGCCATGGGATCTGGCGCTTCCGCAACGGGCCTTTGCCCATCGGTATCTTGCCGTCACCTTTTTTGCGGGAAGGTGCGACCTTTCCCGCGGCCCGGACGGCCTTGGCCGATTTGGCGCTCGTGCTGCTCGGCATAGCTCGCTGTGCTCTTTCCATGTATTGATCCATGGTGCTGGGTGGTTGCGGAGTGCTCCGCCGAGGTGCCCACTCGAGGCGTACACCTGCCCAGACCATAGGATAGAGACTCGTGACTCCAGCTGACCTTGCAGATCTCCTTCGCGCGACCGCGGCGAAGGTGCTTGTCGAACATGGACTGGACCCAGCGGTCCTGCCCGACGAGGTCAATGTGGAGCGCCCCCGTAATCCGGAACATGGCGACTATGCCACGAATGTGGCCATGCAGGTAGGCAAGAAGGCCGGAACGAATCCGCGCGAGTTGGCGACCTGGCTCGCTGAGGCCCTCGCCAACGCCGATGCCGTCGAAACCGCCGAGGTCGCCGGTCCCGGCTTCCTGAATATCCGGCTGGCCGCGTCCGCACAGGGCGCGATTCTGAGCCAGGTGCTGACCGCGGGCGCGAGCTACGGCACCTCGGACGCCCTGAAGGGCACCCGGATCAACCTGGAATTCGTCTCCGCCAATCCGACCGGTCCGGTGCATCTCGGCGGCACCCGCTGGGCCTCGGTCGGTGACGCGCTGGGCCGCATCCTGGCCGCGCAGGGCGCCGACGTGACCCGCGAGTACTACTTCAACGACCACGGCGCGCAGATCGACCGCTTCGCCAAATCGCTGGCCGCCGCCGCCACCGGCGCGCCGACTCCGGAGAACGGCTACGCGGGCGAGTACATCGGCGAGATCGCCACCAAGATCGTGTCCGAGCACCCCGAGGCGCTGACCCTGCCCGAACAGGAGCAGACGGAGCTGTTCCGCGCCGCGGGCGTCGAGCTGATGTTCGCCCACATCAAGGAGTCGCTGCACGAATTCGGCACCGACTTCGATGTGTACTTCAATGAGAGTTCGCTGTTCGCATCCGGTGCCGTCGAACAGGCCGTCACCAAGCTCAAGGATTCCGGCGATCTCTACGAGAAGGACGGGGCCTGGTGGATCGCCAGCTCCGAATATGGCGATGATCAGGACCGGGTGGTCCTCAAGAGCGACGGCAATGCCGCCTATATCGCTGGTGATATCGCCTACTTCCAGAACAAGCGTTCGCGCGGGTTCGACCTGTGCATCTACATGCTCGGTGCCGACCACCACGGCTACATCGGCCGGTTGAAGGCCGCCGCTGCCGCGTTCGGCGATGATCCGGCCACCGTCGAGGTGCTGATCGGGCAGATGGTCAACCTGGTCAAAGACGGTGTGGCAGTGCGGATGAGCAAGCGCGCTGGCACCGTGGTCACCCTCGACGACCTGGTCGAGGCCATCGGCGTCGATGCCTCCCGCTACTCGCTGGTGCGCAGTTCGGTCAACTCGAGCATTGATATCGACCTGAATCTGTGGACCAGTCAGAGCAACGAAAACCCGGTCTACTACGTGCAATATGCCCACGCCAGGACCGCGTCCATCGCGCGCAACGCCGCCGAATTCGAATACGACACGGTGACACCGGATTTCGGTCTGCTCACCGCCGATGAAGAGGGTGAACTCATCCGCACCATCGGCGAGTACCCGCGTGCGGTCGCCAGTGCGGCGAGTCTGCGGGAACCGCACCGCGTCGCACGGTATCTGGAGGAACTGGCCGGTGCCTACCACCGGTTCCAGACCAATAAGAATCTGCGGGTGCTGCCCCTCGGCGATGAACCCGTCACCCCGACCAATGCCGCCAGGCTCGCCCTGGCAAATGCCACCCGTCAGGTGCTGAGCAACGGCCTCGGGCTGCTCGGCGTTAGTGCACCGGAGCGCATGTGAGTGTCCATCCTGCCGGTCCCCGGCACGCAGAAATCCCGCACGCACCCAGCCTCGCGGAGCGTCCGAGCGGTCCCGGGCAGATGATCGATCTGCCCGCGAATGTCTGGCCGCGCAATGCTTCTCGTGACGCCGACGGCGTCGTGCGGTTGGCCGGGGTCTCGGTACAGGAACTCGCCGCCCAGTTCGGCACCCCGCTGTTCGTCATCGACGAGGACGACTTCCGTTCCCGCTGCCGCGATATGGTCGCCGCCTTCGGCCCGGACGCGCGAGTGCACTACGCCTCCAAGGCATTTCTATGCGGTGAGATCGCCCGCTGGATCCGCGACGAGGGCCTGTCACTGGATGTGTGCTCCGGCGGCGAACTGGCCGTCGCGCTACACGCGGGTTTCCCGGCGAACCGAATCGCCTTGCACGGCAACAACAAATCCACCGCTGAGTTGACGGCCGCGGTCGAGGCGGGTGTCGGTCATGTGGTGGTCGATTCGCTGATCGAGATCGAGCGCCTCGAGGCCATCGCGGGCCACGCCGGTGTCGTGCAGGATGTGCTGGTTCGGGTCACCGTCGGCGTGGAAGCCCATACCCACGAATACATTTCGACCGCACACGAGGATCAGAAGTTCGGCTTCTCGATCGCGGGCGGCGATGCCATGGCGGCACTGGCTCGCGTCTTCGAGGCCGATAATCTCCGACTTGTCGGTCTGCACAGCCATATCGGCTCGCAGATCTTCGAAATCGATGGTTTCGAAATCGCCGCGCGCCGCATGCTCGGCCTGCTACGCGAGGCCATCGATAGGTTCGGCATCGAGCGCACCGTGCAGATCGCTACGCTGGATCTCGGTGGCGGCCTTGGTATTTCGTATCTGCCCAATGACGATCCGCCGCCGCTGGACGAATTCGCCGCGAGCCTGCGCAAGTTGGTGGCCACCGAGGCCAGCCGTGCCGGACTGCCCGAGCCGAAGATCGCCGTCGAACCGGGCCGCGCCATCGCGGGTCCGGGCACCGTCACCCTCTACGAGGTGGGCACCATCAAGGACGTCTCACTCGACGGCGGACTGCGCCGCCGCTACGTCAGCGTCGACGGCGGCATGAGCGACAATATCCGCCCCGCGCTGTACCAGGCCGACTACGACTGCCGCCTGGTCTCACGCTCCTCAGAGGCCGGGCCCGTGGTCGCCAGGGTCGTCGGAAAGCATTGTGAGAGTGGGGATATCGTCATCCGCGACACGTGGATGCCCGCCGATGTCGGCCCCGGCGACCTGGTCGCCGTCGCCGCCACCGGCGCGTACTGCTATTCGATGTCCAGCCGGTACAACCAGCTGACTCGGCCGGCGGTCGTCGCGGTGCGCGATGGCGTAGCGCGACTCATTCTGCGCCGGGAAACGGTGGCGGATCTGCTCAGCCTGGAGGTGCAATGAACGCAGTATCGCGTAGCGATTCGATCACGGGCGGCCGGGTGGCGAGTGTGCCCGGAGCCGCGAAGTTCGGAGTGTGGGGAACCGATCGCCCGATCGGCGTCGCGGTCCTCGGGATGGGCAATGTCGGCACCGAGGTGGTGCGGATTCTGCGCGATCACGCCGATGACCTGCGGGCCCGGGTCGGCGCGCCAGTGGTGCTGCGCGGTGTCGCGGTGCGCAACCTGGACGCCGACCGCGGCATTCCGGCCGAACTATTGACCACCGACGCGGACGCGCTGGTCGCCCGCGACGATGTCGAACTGGTGGTCGAGGTCATCGGCGGCATCGATCCGGCCCGCCGCCTCATCCTGGCCGCGCTGAACGCGGGCAAATCCGTGGTGACCGCCAATAAGGCCCTGCTGGCCGACTACACCGGCGAACTCGCCGCCGCCGCCGAGCGCAGCCGCGCCGACCTGTACTTCGAGGCCGCCGTCGCGGGCGCGATCCCGGTGGTGCGCCCGCTGATCCAGTCGCTGTCCGGTGACCGGGTGAACAAGGTCGTCGGCATCGTCAACGGCACCACCAACTTCATCCTCTCCGCCATGGACGAGACCGGTGCCGACTACGAGGTCACCCTGAAAGAGGCCACCCGCCTCGGCTATGCGGAGGCCGATCCGACCGCCGATGTCGAGGGCTACGACGCCGCCGCGAAGGCCGCGATCCTGGCCTCGCTGGCCTTCCACACCCGCGTGACCGCGGCCGATGTGTACCGCGAGGGCATCTCGAAGATCACCGCGGAGGACCTGGAGACCGCCTCCGCGCTGGACTGCACGGTCAAACTGCTCGCCATCTGCGAGCGGGTCGCCGCCGGCCCCGGTGAACCCGGTCCGAACGAGGGCGGCAAGGAGCGCGTCTCGGTGCGCGTCTACCCGGCCCTCATCCCGCGCAAGCATCCGCTCGCCGCGGTGACCGGTGCGTTCAACGCGGTGGTGGTGGAGGCCGAGAACGCCGGTCGGCTGATGTTCTACGGTCAGGGCGCTGGCGGTGCCCCGACGGCCTCCGCGGTGCTCGGCGATCTGGTGATGGCCGCCCGCAATAAGTTCTACGGTGGCCGTGCTCCGGGCGAGTCGGTTTATGCTGAGCTACCGATCGCGCCGATCGGTGATACGCCCACGCGTTACCACGTGAACCTGCAGGTGGCAGACCGTCCCGGGGTGCTGGCCAAGGTGGCGGGCGAATTCGCCAAGCATGAGGTGAGCATCTCCACCGTCCGTCAGGAAGGGCACGGCGAGGGTGCGCGCCTGGTCGTGGTCACCCACCATGCGTCGGAGTCGGCGCTCGCGGATACCGTCGCCGCCTTGGCGGAGATGGCGTCCGTCACATCCGTGACCAGCGTTCTGAGATTGGAAGGCACCAAAGAATGACGACAGCATCGCGCAGCGATTCTGTGAACGGTGGTGGCCGGGCGACGGGTGGGCAGACGACTGGCGTCGCGCCACAGGTCGGAGTCCACTCCCGGTGGCCCGGCCTGATCGCCGCCTACCGCGATCGGCTGGCTGGCGCCGCCGACTGGGACCCGGTCACCCTGTACGAGGGCGGCACCCCGCTGGTGCCGGCACCGCACCTGTCCGAGCTGACCGGCTGTGATGTGTATCTCAAGGTCGAGGGCCTGAATCCGACCGGGTCCTTCAAGGACCGCGGCATGACGATGGCGATCACCGATGCGAAGTACCGCGGTCAGCAGGCGGTGCTCTGCGCGTCTACCGGCAACACCTCGGCATCGGCCGCCGCCTACGCGACCCGCGCCGGTATGAGCTGTGCCGTGCTGATCCCGCAGGGCAAGATCGCCATGGGCAAGCTGGCCCAGGCCGTCATGCTCGGCGCGAAGATCATCCAGGTCGACGGCAACTTCGACGACTGTCTGGAGCTGGCCCGCAAGGTCACCGCGGAATTCCCGACCGTCGGTCTGGTGAATTCGGTGAATCCGGCCCGCATCGAGGGTCAGAAGACCGCGTCGTTCGAGATCTGCGATGTGCTCGGCAAGGCCCCCGATGTGCACGCTCTTCCGGTCGGCAACGCGGGCAATATCACCGCCTACTGGCGCGGTTACCGCGAGTACTACGCCGACGGCATCACCAGCGGGCTGCCGCGCATGCTCGGTGTGCAGGCCGCCGGTGCCGCGCCGCTGGTCAACGGTGCCCCGGTCAAGGAGCCGGAGACCATCGCCACCGCGATCCGGATCGGCGCGCCCGCGTCCTGGAACGGCGCGATGGAGGCCAAGGAGCAGTCCGGTGGCGCCTTCCGCGCCGCCACCGATGACGAGATCCTGGCGGCATACCGACTGGTCGCCGCGACCGAGGGTGTCTTCGTCGAGCCCGCGTCCGCGGCCAGCATCGCGGGCCTGCTCGCCGCGCGCAACGAGGGCTGGCTGGATTCCGGGCTGACCGTCGTATGCACGGTGACCGGCAACGGTCTCAAGGATCCGGATAACGCGCTCGCGGGAATGCCGCAGGTACAGGCTATTCCGGTCGACCCGATCGCGGTCGCCCACGAGCTCGAGCTGGCCTGAGTTGAATTCGCGCGAGAGCCAACTGCATGAGCGAGCGCAGCGAGCGAATCATCTCACAGCGCCCTCTGGTCATGGCGGAGTCATGACCAGGACGCTGCCCGCCGGTCTGTCCGTGACCGCGCGGGTGCCCGCGTCCAGTGCCAACCTCGGCCCCGGATTCGATTCGCTCGGTATGGCTTTGGGCATCTGCGACGAGATCGAGGTGCGCACTACCGATTCCGGCCTCACCATCCGAGTGGAGGGTGAGGGCGCCGACGATGTGCCATGGGGCCCTTCGCATCTCGTGGTGCGTGCGATCGAGCGCGGCCTGGAGGCGGCGGGCGTCTGGGCCGATGGTCTCGATGTGGTGTGCCGCAACGTGATTCCGCATTCGCGCGGTCTCGGTTCGTCGGCATCGGCGGTGGTCGGCGGGCTCGCCGCGGGGTGTGGTCTGGCCGCGAAACTGGATCCCGCACTGGCCATCGGCAGTGACCAATTGGTGCAGCTGGCCTCGGAATTCGAGGGCCATCCGGATAACGCCGCGGCCAGCGTGCTCGGCGGAATCGTGGTGTCCTGGACCGAAACCGCCGCGGACGCCGCCAATGACGGTGTCGCGGCATCCGATCACGGCCGCGTCTACCGCGCGGTGCGCCTGGATCCGCATCCGGCGCTGCGTCCGGTGGTGCTGATTCCGGAAGAGCGCTCATCGACCGCGCATACCCGCGGACTGTTGCCCGAGGTCGTGCCGCACGGCGATGCCGCGTTCAACGTCAGTCGTGCCGCACTCGCGGTCATCGCCCTGACGCAGCGTCCCGACTTGCTACTGCCCGCGACGGCAGATCGTCTGCACCAGACCCAGCGTGCGCCCGCGCTGCCGCTGACCACGACGTGGATCGCTCGCCTGCGGGCGGCCGGTATCGCGGCCACGGTATCCGGCGCCGGACCCACCGTACTGGCCTTGGGTACCAGCGAATTCCCCGCCGAACTCCGTGAACTCGCCGCCATCGACGGCCTGCGTGTGGTCGAGCCGGGACTCGCGGAAGGCGTCCGGGTCGACTGACGGCGAGTCTGCCTTGCCGAGATTCCAGGTTGCCAGCTATCCTGAGCACGTCCGTACATCGTGCGCATCAGACGCCGGTGCTTCATCAGGGCAATCGCTCCAGCAGGCTCCAGGCTCGAGCCTCCAGGCCATGGGGGTGCTGCGTAGCTGCGCAACTGGAATGATCTCTTCCACCTTTCAGGAACTGGTGGCGAAGCCGCCGGTCCGGCGGGGCAGGTGATACGGCAAAAGCGCCGGTCCGAACTTTGCGTTCGGCCCTCGCATCCGAGTCCGGCACAACGCCCGGACTGCGGGACGAAACCCTCGAAACGGCACACGGCAGTCGAGGGAAGGAAAGGATTTCCGTGACAGATACGGACCTGCTCGCGACACCCGGGGTGGATTCCAACCCAACGGGGGACCGCGAAAGTGACTCCGGACAGATTTCGAAGATGAGCGAACAAACCGACGTCGCACGATCGGGGCTGACTGGAATGTTGTTGCCGCAGTTGCGCGCGCTCGCGGGGGAGCTCGGTATCCGAGGCACCTCTGGAATGCGCAAAGGCGATTTGATCGCCGCCATCAAGGAGAATCAGGCCGGAAAGTCGGCGAAGCCGGAGAAGTCCGCGCGTGGCGAGGTGAAGTCCGATGCGGATGCCGCCAAGGCGGCGCCGGTAAAGGCCGAGCAGGGCACCCTCGATGTGGCGCCCGCTGCCTCCGCCCCGGTGAAGGAGGCTCCGGCCCCGGCGAAAACGGCCCCGGCCAAGGCCGCCCCCGCGCAGGAGACCGTCGCCGAAGCCGCAGCGCCGAAGTCCGCTGACAAGTCGGCCGAGCCGAAGGCCGAGCAGGCGCAGGCCGAGGCCGCGCCGTCGGAGACCACCGAGGATTCCGGTCGCGAGGCCGGTCAGCGCGGTCGCGGCAGGCAGCGCCGCGGTCGTGACCAGGCGCGCGCCGGTGGCGAGGCCGCTGTGGGCGAGGCCCGTGGTGACGAGCCCAAATCGGACCAGGAGCAGGGCGAACGCCGTCGCGAGCGGGGCCAGGGCGGCGAGCGGGGCCAGGGCGGCGAGCGGGGCCAGGGCGGCGAGCGCGGCCAGGGCGGCGAGCGCGGCCAGGGCGAACGCAGTCAGAACGGCAGTGCCAATGGCGGCCGTGGCGGCGAGGGCGGTGGCCGCAGCGACGCCAACCGTGGCGGTGACGAGGACGAGGGCGGTCGCGGACGGCGGGGACGTCGCTTCCGGGAACGTCGTCGTGGTCGCGACCGCGAGGGCGGCGCCGGTGGCGGTGAGGCCCGCGAGCTCGAGATCCGCGAGGATGACGTGCTGCAGCCGGTCGCCGGCATCCTCGACGTGCTGGACAACTACGCCTTCGTGCGCACCTCGGGTTATCTGGCCGGACCGAACGACGTCTACGTCTCGATGAACCTGGTCCGCAAGAACGGCCTGCGCCGCGGTGACGCGATCACCGGTGCGGTGCGCGCTCCGCGCGACGGTGAGCAGAGCAACCAGCGGCAGAAGTTCGATCCGCTGGTGCGGCTGGACACGGTCAACGGTGGTGAGGTCGAGGCGGCCAAGCGGCGCCCCGAATTCTCCAAACTCACCCCGCTGTACCCGAACCAGCGGCTGCGGCTGGAGACCCAGCCGAACAAGCTGACCACCCGCGTCATCGACCTGATCATGCCGATCGGCAAGGGCCAGCGCGCCCTGATCGTCTCCCCGCCCAAGGCCGGTAAGACGACGATCATGCAGGACATCGCCAACGCCATCGCCATCAACAACCCCGAGGTCTACCTCATGGTCGTGCTGGTCGACGAGCGTCCGGAAGAGGTCACCGATATGCAGCGTTCGGTGAAGGGTGAGGTCATCGCCTCCACCTTCGACCGGCCGCCGTCAGATCACACCTCGGTCGCCGAACTCGCCATCGAGCGCGCCAAGCGCCTGGTGGAAATGGGCAAAGACGTGGTGGTGCTGCTCGACTCGATCACCCGATTGGGCCGTGCGTACAACAACTCCTCGCCCGCCTCGGGCCGCATCCTCTCCGGTGGTGTCGACTCGACCGCGCTGTACCCGCCCAAGCGGTTCCTCGGCGCGGCGCGCAATATCGAGAACGGCGGCTCGCTCACCATCATCGCGACCGCCATGGTCGAGACCGGTTCCACCGGTGACACGGTGATCTTCGAGGAGTTCAAGGGCACCGGTAACGCCGAGCTCAAGCTGGACCGCAAGATCGCGGAACGGCGCGTCTTCCCGGCCGTGGACGTCAACCCGTCCGGTACTCGTAAGGACGAGCTACTGCTGAGCCCCGACGAGGCCGCGGTGCTGCACAAGCTGCGCCGCGTACTGTCCGGCCTGGACTCGCACCAGGCGATCGATCTGCTGATCGACCGCCTGAAGAAGTCCAAGAACAACCTCGAGTTCCTGATGCAGGTCAGCAAGACCGCGCCGGGTGCGCTGGACGAGTGAATGAACGGGGACTCCGCTCGAGCGGAGTCCCCGTACTTTTTGCGCATACGCCACAGCTGATTTCGTGCGCACATGGGTAACTCGTCGGGTACGCCCAGAACTGGAGTTCGCTGGCTGCCGCCGGTCCGCAACGAGGGTCTCCACACCCGCGACGTCCGGCAAAAGGCGCGGGGAGGCGGGGGAGCGCCCTTTCGGCGTTCCGGGGCTGAAGAAGGCGAGGCCGATGCCTGCCGCGCCGGCGATCATGAAGGCCAGGATGATCGCCGTCGTGGCGGCCGGGCTACCGGTGCTCGCGGCGGTGCTGGCCGGATCGAACTGTGCGGCAGTGGGTTTCGCGTACGCGTAGGTATCCTGGCGATCCGGAGCGGTAAACCAGCCGACCGCGGCAGTGAAAATCAACGAAACGAAGACCGCCAGCGCAACGCGGCTGTTCACAGGGTTCTCCTTTCTGTCTCGGCACGCCGATGTGCATCAGGCCTTCAACTCTATGAACAGTGGTGTTCGTATCCACGAGTAGCGCACTACCCGAATTAAGGGTTCTGTAAGAACACGATCACCGCATGCCAATAGTTCAACCGGCAATGAGAACCGGGGGACTACCTGGGCGGGAACAAATCCGGGGGCCGGGGGCGTTTTGGGAGCGTAACCGCTGTTCTGGCATACTGAACGGCTGTTGCGTCTGCTCTGGTGAGCAGACCTCCCGCCTAGTCGGTTCCGGTTCACGTCCGCGCGATCTGCACGGGCGACCCGGCGACCAATATCGAGAGGACACCCATGAAGGCAGGAATTCATCCGGCGTATGTCGAGACCACGGTCGTCTGTGGTTGCGGCAACACCTTCCAGACTCGCAGCACCAAGGAGTCGGGACACATCACCGTCGAAGTTTGCTCGCAGTGCCACCCCTTCTACACCGGCAAGCAGAAGATCCTCGACACCGGTGGTCGCGTGGCCCGCTTCGAGGCTCGCTACGGCAAGCGTGCAGGCAAGAAGGCCGACGCAGACAGCAAGTAGCTTCCTCGCCGACGCCCGGTCCTGCTCAGCAGGCCGGGCGTCGGCGCTTTTATATGGCCGGTACTGGTAAGAGAGGAAGCACCGTGACGCAACCGTCCGCGATCGATGACATTCTGGCCGAGCACGCGGGCCTGGAGCTGCAGCTGGCTGATCCGGCGCTGCACAACGATCCGGGCGCCGCACGCCGGGTCGGCAAACGCTTCGCCGAGCTGGCCCCGATCATGGCCACCTACAACAAACTCACCGCTGCGCGCGATGATCTCGCCGCCGCACAGGAGCTCGCGGCCGACGATGCCGCCTTCGCGGCCGAGGTCCCCGATCTACAGGGCCAGGTCGTCGAGTTGGAGCAGCAGCTGGCCGACTTACTCGCCCCGCGCGATCCGCACGACGGCGACGATGTGGTGCTCGAGGTCAAATCCGGCGAGGGTGGCGAGGAATCCGCGCTCTTCGCCTCGGACCTGGCCCGCATGTACGTGCGCTATGCCGAGCGGCACGGCTGGAAGGTCGAAATCCTCGGTGTCACCGTCTCCGACCTGGGCGGCTACAAGGATGCGACGCTCTCGATCAAAAGCCGCGACGCCACCAGGGACGGCGTCTGGTCGCGCCTGAAATTCGAGGGCGGTGTGCATCGCGTCCAGCGCGTTCCGGTCACCGAATCGCAGGGCCGCATCCACACCTCGGCCGCGGGCGTACTCATCTACCCCGAGCCCGACGAGGTGGAGGAGGTGCAGATCGACGAATCCGATCTGCGCATCGACGTCTACCGTTCCTCCGGTAAGGGCGGCCAGGGCGTCAACACCACCGACTCCGCGGTCCGCATCACCCACCTGCCCTCGGGCATCGTCGTGACCTGCCAGAACGAGCGCTCCCAGCTGCAGAACAAGGCCCGCGCCATGCAGGTGCTCGCGGCCCGGCTGCAGGCATTGGCCGAGGAGCAGGCCGATCAGGAGGCTGCGGCGGGCCGGGCCAGCCAGATCCGCACGGTGGACCGCTCCGAACGCATCCGCACCTACAACTTCCCGGAGAACCGGATCGCCGATCATCGCATCGGTTTCAAGGCGCACAATCTCGACGCCGTGCTGGACGGCGATATGGACGCGCTCCTGGATGCGCTGGGGAAGGCGGATCGCGAAGCGCGCATGGCGGCCGAATAGTCGACGGCACCGGCCCGATGTTCCGGAGAAATCAACCGACTCGGTGACAACACGGGTAGCTCACCGGGTACGCCAAGAACGGGGAGTGTCGACATCATGTCCGGAACTCGCGTGGCATTGCGCCCAGCCATCAACCAAGCCGTCGAGACCTTGCGCGCCGCGGGCGTGCACAGTCCGCAGGCCGATGCCGAACAGCTGGCTGCCCATCTGCTCGGCGTGCAACGGACCCGGTTGGCACTGACACCCCTGGTCACCCCCGAGGTGATCGAGCAGTACCGCGCACTGGTCGCCCGGCGCGCGGAGCGAATTCCATTGCAGCACTTGACCGGTACCGCATCGATGGGCGAGGTCGACCTGGCGGTCGGTCCCGGCGTCTTCGTCCCGCGCCCGGAGACGGAGTTGCTGTTCGCCTGGGCACTGGCGCAATTGGAGGCGCTGCCACACGATCACGCACCGGTCGTCTTCGACCTGTGCACCGGATCCGGCGCGCTGGCGCTGGCCATCGCCCAGGCCCGCCCGGATGCGGACGTGCACGCGATCGAGATCGATCCCGCGGCCCTGCAGTGGGCACGTCGCAATGCCGACGTGCGCATTGCCGAGGGCGATACGCCGATCACCCTCTACGCCGACGATGTCACCGACCCGAATCTGCTCACCGAGTTCAATGGCAGGGTCGATCTCATCGTCGCCAATCCGCCCTATATCCCCGAAGACGCCGAACTCGATCCCGAGGTCGCCGATCACGACCCGCGGCTGGCCCTCTTCGGCGGTCCGGACGGACTGGACGTCATCCGGCGGATGCTGCCCAGCATCACCCGCCTGCTGCGTTCCGGCGGCTCCTGCGCCATCGAACACGATGACACCAACGGCTCCGATCTCGCCACTCTCCTGGCCGAACAGGGTGATTTCACCGATATCGTCGAGCACCTCGACCTTGCGGATAAGCCCCGTTTCGTGGCCGCGACCCGCAGCTGAACTTCCGAGGGCGAAGCCCGAAGAAGACGATGACAACTGATTTCGTGAGTACATGGGTAACTCGTCGGGAACGCCCAAAAGCCAGGTCACACTTGACGCAGGACCTGAACGCAGATCTCGAGGCACGCACTTGTATGGCCTGAGTATTCGGGGAGGCGGGGGAGCGTGACAGGATGGGGGCCGTGAGTACCGTCTACGACTGCGCGGATGCCGACTCGCGCGCCGCCGGACTGACCGCGGCCACCAGCGCCCTGAAATCCGGACGTCTGGTCGTGCTGCCTACCGACACGCTGTACGGCCTAGCCGCCGACGCATTCGATTCGACCGCGGTGAGCGAACTGCTCGCCGCGAAGCGGCGCGGTCGGGATATGCCGGTACCGGTGCTGGTCGGTTCCTGGCACACGATCGACGGCCTGGTGTTCTCGGTGCGCCCGCAGGCTCGCGAACTGATCCGGGCGTTCTGGCCCGGTGGGCTGAGTCTTGTTGTGCAGCAAGCACCCTCGCTCGCTTGGGACCTCGGTGATACGCGCGGCACGGTCATGCTGCGGATGCCGCTGCATCCGGTCGCGCTGGAACTGCTGCGCGAGGTCGGCCCGCTCGCGGTCTCGAGTGCCAACATCTCCGGGCAGCCGCCCGCCAAGACCGCCGCCGAGGCGCGTGATCAACTCGGTGATCTGGTCGGGGTCTACCTCGACGGCGGCCCGGCCGAACACGCGGTCGCCTCCACCATCGTCGACCTCACGGCGGATCAGCCACGGATCCTGCGCGAGGGCGCGGTATCGGTCGGCGATATCGCCGATGTGCTCGGGATGTCCCCGGAGGCGCTGACCAGCGTCGCGACCCGGTGACCTCGGGACGCGGTGATCGTATGGCGGATCAGATAATCGGATGATCGGTTCGGGTGCTGTAGTTCCGTTGCGCGAGCTGCTGCTCGTGATTCTCATCTCGGCGACGGTGACCTTTCTCGCGACCGGCGGAATTCGGGTGCTGGCCATCGCATTCGGTGCCGTGGCGGTACCGCGTGAACGCGATGTGCACGTCAAGCCGATTCCGCGGATGGGCGGGGTCGGCATGTATGTAGGGGTGGTCGGGGCTGTCCTCTTCGCGCACCAATTGCCTGCGCTGCGAAGGGGTTTCGATTACGCGCCGGATATTCCGGCGGTGCTGGTCGCGGCCACGATCATCGTGGTCGTCGGCATCGTCGACGACCGGTGGGGCCTGGATGCGCTGACCAAATTCGCGGGTCAGGTCACCGCCGCCGGTGTGATGGCGGTCATGGGCCTGAGCTGGTACGTCATCTACAACCCGTTCAACGACACCACCGTGGTGTTGGACGCACTCCAGGGCGGTCTGGTCACCGTCGGCATCACCGTGACCATCGTCAATGCCATGAATTTCGTCGACGGACTCGACGGCCTGGCCGCCGGACTCGGCCTGATCTGCGCGGGCGCGGTCTTCGTATTCACCGTCGGCCTGCTCTACAACCAGGGCGGTTCGGTCGACACCTATCCGCCAGCCCTGCTCGCCGCCGCGCTGGCGGGCGCTTGTCTGGGATTTCTGCCACACAACTTTTCGCCCGCACGGATATTCATGGGCGATTCCGGTTCGATGTTGATCGGGCTCATGCTGGCGGCGGTATCGACCGGCGCCTCGGGCCGAATCAACTTGGCGGGCTACGGACCTCGCGACATTGTCGGTCTGCTTTCGCCGCTGCTGCTGGTCGGTGCGGTGATGTTCATTCCGGTACTGGATCTGCTGCTGGCGATCGTGCGCCGGGTCCGCGCCGGTGTGAGTTTCTCGACACCGGACAAAATGCACTTGCATCACCGGCTGCTGCAGATCGGGCATTCGCACCGCCGCGTTGTGCTGGTGATCTATTTATGGGTCGGCGTACTGGCGTTCGGTGCCGTCGGCACTTCGCTGATCCATGATCGACGGATTGTCGTGCTGATGATGGCGGGCGGGCTGGTCTTCGCGCTGGTGGTGACCGCGATACCGGGCCTGCGTCGCAAGGAGCCCGCGGATTCGTAATGCAAGGTCCAGGTAAAGTTCGGGTCGTGAGTCTCACTAATCCGATCCCTGGTCCCGACGCTCCCCTGAAGGCGGCGCTGCGCTACGGCGTGATCGGATTGGCCGTTCTGGTGGTGCTGTCGGTGGCCATCGCCTCGGCAGTGGCCGGTTTGTCCGGACTCTGGGGCGCGCTGCTCGGCGCCGCCATCGGCGGCGGGTTCATTCTCACCACCGCGGCCGTGGTGCTTTTCGGCGCGAAGCTGCCGCCGAGCACCGCAGGCCTGGTCATGTTGGTGAGCTGGGTGGGCAAGCTGCTGGTCGCGATGATCGTGATCGCGGTGCTCCAGCGCTTCGACTTTTACGACCGGATGGCATTGTTCCTGACGGTGGTCGGGTCCTTGCTCGTCGTGCTCGGCGCGGAGACGTATGGCGTTCTGCGACAGAAGGTTCCGTACGTAAACGTACCGACCGATAGGTCCGATTCACCTTCTGCGTAGCAATAATTCCACCCACCTACACGCTGTCGTAGATAACTTGGTAAAGTGTTGGTAAGCAAGCGACCAAGCAAGGGGGGGATCACCAAGATCCCGCCAGGTGGCAGCTATGCTTACTGCCGTGCCGGGCTCCGATGGGTTCCGGTTCTGCATGTCGACGATGTCGCCGACACTACGTACAGACGCCCATGCGGGTTGCCGCACAGCAGCTGACGAATTTCGAGCCGACCTGAGTCGACCCAATTGATCGTCAATGTCCGATCGAACCGCGGGAATGACCGTACCCGCGGCCCGAACACGGGAGAGAACGCTGAGCGTCACCACTTTGGCGGGCGAGTTCCACGCGCCATCGCTGTCCGACTTCTTCCCTCCAGCAGTGCTGTTCGAGGGTACGCCGTTCGAACTCGACCGTTTGATGCTGATCCGGCTGCTGATGACCGCAGTGCTGGTGCTCGTCATGGTGCTGGCATTCCGCAATCCTCGCATCGTCCCGCGCGGCCTGCAGAACATCGCCGAAACCGGTCTGGTGTTCGTCAAGGATCAGATTGCCGAAGAGGTGCTCGGTAAGGAAACCGGTCGCAAGTACCTCCCATTGATCGCGACGATCTTCTTCGCGGTTCTCTTTCTCAACTTCTCCGGCATTATCCCGGGGCTGAACATCTCGTCGAACGCCCGAATCGGCATGCCGCTGGTGCTGGCCCTCATCGCATACCTCGCGTTCAACTTCGTGGGTATCAAGAAGTACGGGTTCGTCACCTATATGCGCAGCAGCATCGTGGTTCCGAATGTTCCGCCCGCTCTGCACGTGTTGCTGATTCCGATCGAGTTCGTCTCGACGTTCATCCTGCGTCCGTTCACGCTGACCGTCCGACTCATGGCCAACATGCTGGCCGGTCACATCATGCTGGTGCTGTTCTTCAGCGCCACCTGGTTCTTCCTCTTCGACGCGGCGGCCTGGATGAAGGTGTTCTCACCCTTCTCGCTGCTCGCCGGACTCGGGTTCACGCTGTTCGAAATGCTGGTCATCTTCCTGCAGGCCTACGTTTTCGCCCTGCTGACGGCCGTTTACATCGGACTCGCGCAACACGCTGATTCGCACTGACCGAACAACTACCGAATACCTGCTACACCACGCCGACCGGCGGGTGAGCAACAGAAAGGGAAAGTAGACTCATGAGCCTCGCGTACCTGGCCCAGGAAGCGGCAACCACCTCCGAGAAGTTCAAGGGCTTCGGCGCCATCGGCTACGGTCTGGCCGCTATCGGCCCCGGCATCGGTGTGGGCATCGTGGTCGGTAAGGCCATCGAGGGCATCGCTCGTCAGCCCGAGCTGCAGGGCACCATCCGCACCAACATGTTCCTCGGTATCGCCTTCACCGAGGCCCTGGCGCTGATCGGCCTCGTCGCCGGCTTCATCTTCTGAGATAGCCATGAACACGCTTTCTACGCTCGCCGCGGAGACAGGGGACGACATCAATCCCCTCATCCCCGAGACCTACGACATCGTGTGGTCGGTGGTCTGCATCGCGATCATCGGCGTCATCTTTTACAAGTACGTCATCCCGCGCCTTATCAAGGTGTTGGATGAACGTACGGACAAGATCGAGGGTGGCATCCAGCGGGCCGAGGCCGCGCAGGAGGAAGCCCAGCTGACGCTGCAGCAATACCAGCAGCAGTTGGCCGACGCCCGGCTCGAGGCCGCGCGCATTCGCGAGGACGCACGCACCCAGGGCCAGCAGATCCTCGCGCAGATGCGCGCGGAAGCACAGGCCGAAAGCGACCGCATCGTCGCCGCCGGTCACAGCCAGCTGGAAGCTCAGCGCCAGCAGATCCTGACCGAGCTGCGCGCCGAAGTTGGCAAAACTGCCGTCGATTTGGCCGAAAAGATTATCGGACAGTCGGTTTCGGACGAAGCTAAGCAGGCGGCATCGATCGATCGGTTCCTCGCCGAACTCGATCAGTCGAATGCCAGCATCGGGGTCGGAAGGTAGCGACGCGAAAGTGAGAAGCATGTACGCAGCGAGCCGCGAGGCCAGCTCTCGGGCGCGGGAGGCACTTCGGGCCGCTCTGACCGGGAGCGACAGTGTTGCGGCCACAACGGGGTCGGAACTGTTCGCCGTTGTCGCCGTGCTGGATGACCAGCGTTCGCTGCGTGTTGCGCTCGCGGACGTGTCGGTTCCCGGCTCGGTGCGCGCCGAACTCAGCGAACGGGTCTTCAGCGGCAAGGTCAGCCCCGCCACCCTGGCGGTGCTGACCACCGCGGTGGCCCAGAACTGGTCGCGCACCGCCGATTTGGTCGACACCCTGGTGTTGCTCGGCCAGGAGGCGCTGTTGGAGTCGGCCGCCGACAGCGGACGGCTCGGGGCGGTCGAGGACGAGTTGTTCCGGCTGGCCCGGATCATCGGCGACAACCCCGATCTGGAGCAGGCACTTTCGGATCGCGTGAAGCCCACGGAGGCCAAGCGCGCGCTGATCGAGCGGCTGCTCACAGGTAAGGCCGAGTCCATCACCCAGACCCTTGCGGACCAGGTGGTCACTCGGTCCAGGACGAGCATCGGCGAAGCGTTCGACGAGTTGTCCGATCTCGCCGCCGCTCGGCGCGACCAGATCGTCGCGCATGTGCGCGCCGCGGTCGCGCTGACCGACCAGCAGCGGGACCATCTCGCGGCATCGTTGCAGCGCATCTACGGCAAGCCGGTCACGGTGCACGTGCAGGTCGATTCGAGTCTGCTGACCGGCGTCGTTGTGACCGTCGGCGACGACCTGATCGACGGCAGCGCCACCGGCCGACTGGAACGGCTGCGTCGGGCTCTGGCCTGACACCCACCACCCCCGACATTCAGACCAGACAGCGAGAGCAGGAAGACTATGGCGGAGCTGACGATCTCCACCGATGAGATCCGTAGCGCGATCGAGAGCTACACCCAGAGCTACACCCCGGAAACCTCCATCGAAGAAGTCGGTGTTGTCACCGACTGCAGCGACGGCATCGCGCACGTCAGTGGCCTGCCCTCGGCGATGGCCAATGAATTGCTCGAGTTCCCGGGTGGTGTGCTCGGCGTCGCGCTGAACCTCGAGGACCGTGAGATCGGTGCGGTCATCCTCGGTGAGTTCGCGGAAATCGAAGAGGGCCAGCAGGTTCGCCGCACCGGCGACGTGCTCTCGGTCCCCGTCGGTGACAAGTTCCTCGGCCGCGTGGTCAACCCGCTCGGCCAGCCGATCGACGGCCTCGGCGAAATCGAGGCCGAAGAGCAGCGCGTGCTCGAGCTGCAGGCCGCAACCGTGCTGCAGCGTCAGCCGGTCGAGGAGCCGATGGCCACCGGCATCACCGCCATCGACGCCCTGACCGCCATCGGTCGTGGTCAGCGTCAGCTGATCATCGGCGACCGCAAGACCGGCAAGACCGCGGTCTGCATCGACGCCATCCTGAACCAGAAGGCCAACTGGGAGTCGGGCGACCCGAAGAAGCAGATGCGCTGCATCTACGTCGCCATCGGCCAGAAGGGCTCCACCATCGCCGGCGTGAAGTCCGCGCTCGAGGCGCACGGCGCGATGGAGTACACCACCATCGTCGCGGCACCGGCCTCGGACTCCGCTGGCTTCAAATGGCTTGCGCCCTACACCGGTTCGGCCCTCGGCCAGCACTGGATGTACCAGGGCAAGCACGTCCTCATCGTGTTCGACGACCTGACCAAGCAGGCCGAGGCGTACCGCGCCATCTCGCTGCTGCTGCGTCGTCCGCCGGGCCGCGAGGCGTACCCGGGTGACGTCTTCTACCTGCACTCGCGTCTGCTGGAGCGTTGCGCGAAGCTGTCCGACGAGATGGGCGCCGGTTCGATGACGGGTCTGCCGATCATCGAGACCAAGGCCAACGACATCTCGGCGTTCATCCCGACCAACGTCATCTCCATCACCGACGGCCAGGTCTTCCTCGAGTCCGACCTGTTCAACAAGGGTGTCCGCCCGGCGATCAACGTCGGTACCTCGGTTTCCCGTGTCGGTGGCGCCGCCCAGACCAAGGCCATGAAGACCGTCGCCGGTTCGCTGCGTCTGGAAATGGCGCAGTACCGCGAGCTGGAGGCGTTCTCCGCCTTCGCTTCCGACCTCGATGCCGCGTCGCTGGCGCAGCTCGAGCGTGGCGCGCGCTGGGTCGAGCTGCTCAAGCAGGACCAGTACACGCCGGTCGCGGTCGAGGATCAGATCGTCTCGATCTTCCTGGTCGATGGCGGCTACTTCGACTCGGTTCCGGTCGCCGACATCCGCCGCTTCAACGCGGAACTGCTGGAGGACCTGCACCGCACCGCGCAGAGCGCGTTCGACGCCCTGGAGGGTGGTAGCAAGCGCCTCGAGGGTGACGCCGCCGACGCGATCAAGGAGGCGACCGACAAGTTCAAGCAGAGCTTCCTCGCTTCCGACGGTTCGCGCGTCGTGAACGAGGCCGCCGCCGGTGAACTCGACCACGAAGAGGTCGAATCGCTGTCGGTGACCCGCAAGCACGTCGAGAAGTAATCGAGCGAGCAATGCGCTATTCGATTCTCACGAATGAACTGAAGGGAGTGTGAACCGCTGATGGCAAGCTTGCGTGAATTGCGCTCCCGCATTCGTGGTGTGAGTTCGATCAAGAAGATCACCAAGGCCCAGGAGCTGATCGCGACCTCGCGAATCTCCAAGGCCCAGGCCAGGGTTGCGGCCGCGAAGCCGTACGCCGAGGAGATCACCAAGGTGCTCAGCGAGTTGGCGAGTGCGTCGACGAGTCTGTCGCACCCGCTGCTGACGGAGCGGGCCAACCCGCGCCGGGCCGCCGTGGTGGTGATCACCAGTGACAGCGGTATGTGCGGTGGCTACAACTCCAACGTGCTCAAGCGCGCCGAGGAGCTCATGGTCACCCTGCGTGGCGAGGGCAAGGAGCCGGTGCTGTACGTGATGGGCAATAAGGGCCTCACGTACTACACCTTCCGGAGTCGTCCGGTGGTCAATGCGTGGACCGGGTTCTCCCAGCAGCCGAAGTACAACGATGCCTCGGCCGCGTGCCATCACCTCGTGGACGCTTTCATGGCGGGCTCCGAGGGTGAGGTGCCCGCCCCGAACGGGACCGGCAATATCGAGGGTGTCGACGAACTGCACATCGTGTACACCCGTTTCGTCTCGATGCTGACCCAGAGCCCGGAGGTGCGCCGGCTGGCGCCGATCCAGGTCAGCTTCGTCGACGAAGACTACGATATGGGTGAGGACAGCTTCACCGACTCGCCGACCGCGGAACTCACCGCGCAGTACGAGTTCGAGCCCGATGCCGATGTGTTGCTGGCGGCACTGCTGCCCAAGTACATCAACACCCGCATCTACTCATCGTTGCTCGAGGCAGCGGCATCCGAGTCCGCGGCTCGGCGCACCGCAATGAAGGCAGCCACCGACAACGCCAACGAACTGGCCAATGTGCTTACCCGGCAGGCGAATTCGGTGCGGCAGGCCCAGATCACGCAGGAAATCAGCGAAATCGTCGGCGGCGTGAACGCGCTGGCTTCGAGCTCCGACCGCGACTAAGCGCAGGAAGAGAACCAACTAATGACCGCAGCTGTCACTCAAGAGAGCCGGACGGGCGCGAAAACAGGTCGCGTCGTCCGCGTCATCGGCCCCGTCGTGGACGTCGAGTTCCCGCGGGGTTCGATCCCTGAGCTGTTCAACGCTCTGCACGCCGAGATCACCCTGACCTCGGTGGCCAAGATCCTGACCCTCGAGGTCGCCCAGCACCTCGGTGACAACATCGTGCGCACCATCTCGATGCAGCCCACCGACGGTCTGGTCCGTGGCGCCACCGTCACCGACACCGGCAAGCCGATTTCGGTGCCGGTCGGCGACATCACCAAGGGCCACGTGTTCAACGCCCTCGGCGACTGCCTCGACACCCCCGGCCTCGGCCGCGACGGCGAGCAGTGGGGCATCCACCGCAAGCCCCCGTCATTCGACCAGCTCGAGGGTAAGACCGAGATCCTGGAGACGGGCATCAAGGTCATCGACCTGCTGACCCCGTACGTGAAGGGCGGCAAGATCGGACTGTTCGGCGGTGCCGGTGTCGGCAAGACCGTGCTGATCCAGGAGATGATCACCCGTATCGCGCGTGAGTTCTCCGGTACGTCGGTGTTCGCGGGCGTCGGTGAGCGCACCCGTGAGGGCACCGACCTGCACCTGGAAATGGAAGAGATGGGCGTCCTCCAGGACACCGCCCTCGTCTTCGGCCAGATGGACGAGCCGCCGGGCACCCGTATGCGCGTCGCCCTCTCGGCCCTGACCATGGCCGAGTACTTCCGCGACGTGCAGCACCAGGATGTGCTGCTGTTCATCGACAACATCTTCCGGTTCACCCAGGCCGGTTCCGAGGTGTCGACCCTGCTCGGCCGCATGCCCTCGGCCGTCGGTTACCAGCCGACGCTGGCCGACGAGATGGGTGAGCTGCAGGAGCGCATCACCTCGACCCGTGGTCGGTCCATCACCTCGCTGCAGGCCATCTACGTGCCCGCCGACGACTACACCGACCCGGCCCCGGCGACCACCTTCGCCCACCTCGATGCGACGACCGAGCTTTCCCGCCCGATCTCGCAGAAGGGCATCTACCCGGCCGTCGACCCGCTGACCTCGACCTCCCGCATCTTGGAGGCCTCGATCGTCGGTGCGGAGCACTTCCGGGTCGCCAACGAGGTGAAGCGGATCCTGCAGAAGTACAAGGAACTGCAGGACATCATCGCCATCCTCGGCATGGACGAGCTCTCCGAAGAGGACAAGGTCCTCGTCGGCCGGGCCCGTCGTCTGGAGAAGTTCCTCGGCCAGAACTTCATCGTGGCCGAGAAGTTCACCGGCCAGCCGGGTTCCGTGGTGCCGCTGACGGACACGATCGAGGCGTTCGACCGCGTCTGCAAGGGTGAGTTCGACCACTTCCCGGAGCAGGCGTTCAACTCCTGCGGTGGTCTCGACGACGTCGAGGCGGCCGCGAAGAAGATCGCCGGAAAGTAGTCACCCATGTCGGAGATGTCAGTTGATCTCGTCGCCGTCGAGCGTTTGCTCTGGTCCGGCCAGGCGACGTTCGTCAGCGCGCAGACCACCGAGGGCCAGATCGGCATCTTGGCAGGCCATGAGCCACTGCTCGGCCAGCTGATCGAGGGCGGCATCGTGAGCATCGTGCCCACCGAGGGTGAGCGGATCACCGCGGCGGTGCACGGCGGGTTCTTCTCGGTGACCGCGACCTCGGTCCGGGTGTTGGCCGAATCCGCGGAGTTCGCCGACGAGATCGACGTCGAGGCGGCCCGTCGGGTGCTGGCCGACGCCGACGCGACCGTGGAAGCGAAGTTGGCGGCCGAGGGTCAGGTGCGCGCGGTCGAGGCGAACGCGAACGCGTAAGCACCGCATCGGGATTGCATTCGCCACTGTCGGCGGTGAAGTTGTCTTCGCCGCCGACAGTGGCGTTTCCGGGTCCGATTCTTCAAAGACAAGGCCCGGCCATTTGTAAACTCGGGGCCGTGGTTGAATGACCAAACGGCGGTGTGCGCTCGGGCTCGGAAGCGGTAGCTTGCGTAACCGCGGGGAGGGCCCGCGAACACCGCCAATCGGACATTGTGTCGTCGGCACGGCGGCGGAGCGAAGGGACGAACAGCATTGCAGACCGGGATGGTTCTCCTGATCATTCTGGTGCTCACGCTCGTTCTCTTGGCGCTCGCTTCGACCTATCGGCTGATCATGTTGCGCCGCGGCGGTACTGCGGCGATCCTGCGGGTGCTGCCCGCGCGCGGCGGTCAAGGCTGGCGGCACGGCCTGATCCGATACGACGAGGATCGGCTCGTCTTTTACAAACTCTCCAGCCTCAAGTTGGGTCCCGACTCCACCATTCGACGCCAGGGCATCGAGATCGGTGATCGGCGGGGCCCGCGCGGTGACGAATACGACATCATGACCGACGAGATCGCGGTCACCGCGGTTTCGGATAATGACGGCAATTACGAACTGGCCCTGGACCGTGGCTCATTGGCAGCCTTCCTGTCCTGGGTCGAATCCCGGCCGTCGGATCGCACCCGCCGTCTGCCCGGCCTCTAGACGAAATCCGCTAGCTGAAAATACGGGTGTGCTCGCAGCGATAGGGTGGGCCATGTGAGTGTGCACCTGACGCGGATCTACACGCGGACCGGCGACGATGGAACGACGGGTCTCAGCGACTTTTCCCGGGTGGCCAAGACGGATCCGCGGCTGATCGCCTATGCGGACTGTGACGAGACCAATGCCGCCATTGGCGTGGCCATCGCGCTCGGTGCACCCGCGCCGGAGTTGCTGAAGGTACTGCGGCAGGTGCAGAACGATCTGTTCGACGCGGGTGCGGATCTGTCGACCCCGGTGGTCGCCGAGCCGAAGTACCCGCCGCTGCGCGTCACCCAGCCCTATATCGACCGCCTCGAAGCTTGGTGTGATGAGTTCAATGCCGAACTGCCAGTACTGAATTCGTTCATTCTGCCCGGCGGCACACCTTTGGCCGCCCTCCTGCACACCGCCCGGACGGTTGCGCGCCGCGCAGAGCGTTCTGCCTGGGCCGCGATCGAGGCGCATCCGGACGATACGAATATCCTTCCGGCGAAGTACCTGAACCGTCTCTCCGACTTGCTGTTCATCCTGAGCCGAGTCGCCAACCCGGGTGGCGATGTGCTGTGGAAGCCTGGTGGGGAGCAGACATCGGACTGAACGACCGACGCGATTTCACCATCCGAATCCCGCACGACTGTCTGGTGTAGACGTGGGTAACTTCTTGGGGAGACCCGGGACACAGCCCGCGACCGACCGTCCGGCGCCCAACACGCTCGCAAAAAGTTGCTGGACACTCGGGAAGTCCGACCAGCTACCTGGAGATAACCCCGGCACCGCTACCAGCGGCCCGCAACGCAACTATCCTTTGCACCAATAGTGCGCCGAATACGCGGAGAGGCGGCATGGAACGGTTTTTGGTTACTGGCGGGAATCGACTCGTCGGTGAGGTCGCGGTCGGGGGTGCGAAGAACAGCGTCCTCAAGTTGATGGCGGCTGCCTTGCTGGCCGAGGGCACGACCACCATTACGAACTGCCCGGACATCCTCGATGTGCCGTTGATGGGTGATGTGTTGCGCGGTCTCGGCTGCGATGTCGCTATCGACGGTTCGGTGGTCACGATCAACACGCCTGCGGAGCCGAAGTACCACGCGGATTTTCCGGCCGTAACGCAGTTCCGCGCGTCCGTCTGCGTACTCGGTCCGCTGATGGCCCGCTGCAAGCGGGCCGTCGTCGCACTGCCGGGCGGCGACGCGATCGGTTCGCGCCCGTTGGATATGCATCAGGCCGGCCTGCGGCTGCTCGGCGCGACCAGCGAAATCGAGCACGGTTGTGTCGTCGCGCGCGCGGAGGAACTGCAGGGCGCGCGGATCAGGCTGGACTTCCCTTCGGTGGGTGCTACCGAGAACATCCTCATGGCGGCCGTGCTGGCCGAGGGCGAAACGGTCATCGATAACGCCGCCCGCGAACCCGATATCGTCGACCTCTGCAACATGCTCGTGCGGATGGGGGCGCGGATCAGTGGGGCCGGTACATCGGTGCTCACCATTCAGGGCGTCGAGCGTCTCGCACCAACGACGCACCGGGTGATCGGTGATCGGATCGTGGCGGCGACGTGGGGGATCGCTGCGGCGATGACCATGGGCGATGTCCGCGTTACCGGGGTGAATCCCAAGCACCTGTCCCTCGTCTTGGACAAGCTGCGTTCGGCCGGTGCGCGCATTTCATTCGAACCGGACGGTTTCCGGGTGATTCAGGCCGATCGGCCGCGCGCGGTCAATTTCTCGACGCTGCCCTTTCCCGGATTCCCGACCGATCTGCAGCCGATGGCCATTGGCCTGGCGGCGATTGCCGATGGCACCTCGATGATCACCGAGAACATCTTCGAGGCCCGCTTCCGTTTCGTGGAGGAGATGATCCGGCTGGGCGCGGATGCCCGGACCGATGGACATCACGCGGTGGTGCGCGGAATTCCGCGGCTGTCGAGTGCGCCGGTGTGGTCGTCGGATATTCGCGCCGGTGCGGGATTGGTACTCGCCGGTCTGGTTGCCGATGGCACCACCGAAGTGCACGACGTCTTCCACATCGACCGCGGCTACCCGAAATTCGTTGAGCAGCTCCAGGCATTGGGTGGTCAGGTGGAGCGGGTCGGCGCCGCGGATTGATCATGTGAACGGCAGGAGACGATTTCGTTTCGTCGAAAACCATTCCTGACCAGGCGATTTGACATCGTGCACGCCGACACGTAACTTTATTCGAGTCAGAGCGACACGGACACCGACCCGGGGCCGACGCGCTGAGCCGAAAGGCTGAGCAAAGGACCAGGGAAACGAGGTAGGACGTAGAGCGCCTGACGATCACACTAGCTCGAACGAGACCCCGATTTTGATTCGGGTTCCCGCCTGAGCTAAGCTGGATAAGTTGCCTCACCGATCGACCGGGGTTAAACCCGCGAGATGGTGTGTGCGTGTGTTCTTTGAGAACTCAATAGTGTGTCGATGAATGTCAGTGCCAAATATTTTTTGGTTCCGGCTCCTCATACCCCCGTGTGGTG
>NZ_JBSGEQ010000064.1:0-27647 GCF_053602975.1 Nocardia sp. NPDC004278 | reverse complement strand
AAGAACAACGCCGACATCGACACCGATGCGCTGCTCGCTCTCTGCAGAGAAAAGCTCGGCCCGGTCAAGACACCGAAGTCGGTGCAGATCCGCCGCCTGCCGAGATCACCCGTCGGCAAGGTCCTTCGCCGTGAACTGCGCGACGAGTACTGGGCTCATGCCAGCCGGCGAATCTGATCGCGTTCATCGCAGCCGAACAGCGGCCGCCGTCGACCTTGTGGTGGTCGGCCGGTCATCCCACTCCCGCTGTCGGCCTCGGCCTGCCGCACCCAGCCGCGCAGGCCTCGGGACGGATGCCGAGATCTTTCGACATGCGCGAACGGGCGGTTGGCCTGTTGGCGATTAACCGGTGAAATCTGGCAGGTATCCCAATGGTCAGGCGAGCCCCCGCTAAATAACGTGCAGTTCAGTTGATCATTCTCCCTGCTTCGAAGGATGCCCACATGCACGTCCAGGTCGTTCTCTTCGATGGCTTCGACCCACTCGACGCCATTGCCCCGTTCGAAGTACTCCACGCGGGCGGCACGGCTTCCGATGGATCGATTACCGTCGAGCTCGTCTCGGCCGAAGGACCACGTGAGGTGGTCAGCGGTACCGGCGACCTGACACTGCGCGCGATCGCCGCATTCGACCCCACCCGCGCCGGCCTGGTGCTGGTTCCAGGTGCTGCCGGTCTGGTCGGCGATCCGCAGGAACAACCGTCCGACGAGGACACCGCGGGTGAATATATCCAGGTTCGCCTCGCCCGGACGCTGGATACCGCGCTGCCCGTGTTGCTGAAAGACGCCATGGAGAACCCCGACATCACGGTCACCACGGTCTGCGGCGGCTCACTGGTGCTGGCCATGGCGGGCCTCACCGAAGGCCGCCACGCCACCACGCACCACCTCGGGATGGACCTGCTCGAAGCCACCGGCACACACGCAGTGCGGGCCCGCATCGTCGATGACGGTGACCTGGTCACCGCAGCAGGGGTCACCTCCGGCCTCGACCTCGGCCTATACCTCCTCGAGCGCGAGATCGGGCCACAGGTCGCGCATGCCGTCGAAGAGCTCTTCGCACACGAACGGCGAGGTGTCGTCTGGCGCAACGCCGGGCCCGCGCCGTCCTCGTTCTGACCATCCCGAATTGCCAAATCCCCTTAAGGAGGACTCGTCACATGCAACCTTCGGAGACATGGGACCTGACCATCGCCACCCCGATCGGAAAGGTCAACGCCGTTATCGATCTGTACGAGCGCGACGGCGCCTGGCACGGCACCGCGCAGGGCGCCGGTGAGGACATCGAGCTCCGCGACCTCCTGCGGGACGGAGATCGGATCACCTGGCGGCAGGCCGTCACCAAGCCGATGCGGCTGAACCTCGCCTTCGACATGACCGTCGACGGTGACGCTATGACCGGCACCTCGAAAGCAGGCCGTCTCCCGTCATCCAAAGTGACCGGCCGACGTCGACGCTGAAGGCCGGATAGTCACTCTCGGAAAGTGCGTCATGTGTGACTTCATTTCCCGCGCTGCCGGGGAGGCCGCGAGCGGTTCGAACCGGCGCCGGTTCCTCCAGAGCCTCGGAGCCGCAGGATCGGCGTTGGCCCTAGGCACTGCGGCAGCCTGCGCAACATCCCGCAGCACGGAACCACTTGCCCGCACCCGGATCGTGCCGCTCGGGACCGCGGGTGGGCCGACCTTGCTCGACCCCGCGCGGGCCGGCGTGTCCACCGCCATCGTCCATGCGGACCGGATCTACCTGGTCGACCTCGGACTCGGCGCATACCAGCGGCTCGTCCAAAGCGGGATCGCACCGGGCCTGGCCAATGGTGACCTGCTCGAGAACGTGCGCGGGATCTTCTTCACCCACCTCCACAGCGACCACATCGCGGACTGGCCCGCGCTCTACGTCACCGGCGTTTCGAACGCGATCGGCCGTACCGCCCCACCTATCCAGGTGTGGGGGCCGGGTGTACGGCCCACCTTGCCCCGGGTCTTCCCGCCCGGCCGTCCGCAACCACCCGTATTCGAACCCGGCGACCCAGGCCCCGGCACCGTCGGCATGACCAACCACCTGCGCCAGGCCTTCGCGACCGACCTCAACGATCGATCCCGCGACAGCGCCCTCGCTGGCCCCGACACACTGTTCGAGGTCCACGACATCGATCTCGCCGGTATCTGGACACCCGACCCGGAAGGCGAACCACCTCGCCTGTCCGCACCGATCCACATCTGGCAGGACGACGACGTCACAATCACCGCAACCCTCGTCGACCACCACCCCACCGCGCCGGCCTTCGCCTACCGGTTCGACACCCCGGACGGCTCGATCGTCATCTCCGGCGACACAACGGTGAGCAAGAACCTCATCGACCTGGCCCACGACACCGACTACCTGGTGCACGAAGTGATCGACGCCCAGTTCGCCGAACAGGTCGTCGCCCACCTACCACCCGACAAAGCCGCGCCCATGCGCGAACACCTGCTCTCCGCTCACACCACCATCGAGCAGGTCGGCGCACATGTCGCGCAGGCCGCACGAGCACGCAACCTGGTTCTCTCCCACCTCGTTCCGGCGAATAACCCGATAGCACGGTGGAAGCTGGCGCAACAGGGCTACTCCGGCCGCCTCGTGATCGGCAACGACCTGGACGCGCTGAACGTGGGAGTGTCGGTTTAGCGGCTCTGGCGCACTTCCGGTAGGGCTTGCCCAATGTTATCCGTATGGATAACGTTATCTGCATGGATAACAAAGTCTCCAATCATGGTGAGCCACCGGGCGATCGGACCCTCACCTGCGCCGAGGTCGGCAAGTAGGCGCAGCGGTCATGACCACCCGTCAGGCGGCGACAGCGGCCCGCAGACAACAGATCACCCATACCGCGATCGCCCTGCTCGGCGAGCTCGGCTATCAGGCCACCACCTTCGAGGCCATCTGCGGCAGAGCTGGGCTCAGTAGCAAGCGGCTGATCACCTATCACTTCTCCAGTAAGGACGAGTTGTTCGCGGCCGTTGCCGATCAGATCGTCGCCGACGCCGAAGCCCACATGCGACCCACCCTCGAGGCCGCGACCGGTGCCCGAGAACTGCTCGCCACCGTCATCCGGGCGAACGTGGCGTTCATCGCCGGTCACCTGCCGCAGGTGCGGGCGCTCCAACAGATCCTTCTCAACGGCAGTCACGGCGTCTGGGAGCGGCACCACATCGAATCGCTGAACCGGCTGGCCCGTCTATTCGCGGAGGGCCAGCGCACCGGAGCCTTCCGCCCTTTCGACCCCCAGGTCATGGCAGCGGCGCTACGAGCCTCCATCGACAGTGTGGTCCCGCTCCTTTCCGCTGGACTCGACCCCGATCTCTGTGGAAATGAACTGGTCGAACTCTTCGACCGCAGTACGAGTGAACAGCCCTGACGGGAAGGCAATCGCCGGCCTGCAAACTGAAGGAAGCACAATGACATTTACCGAGGTTGCCGGGCGTACGTATGTCGTGACCGGCTCCGCATCGGGCATCGGCGCTGCGACCGCGACGATGCTGCGCGAGCGGGGCGCCAAGGTCATCGGTTGCGACCTCAGCGACGCCGATATCGAGGCTGACTTGGCTACGCCCGAGGGGCGGCAGTCGCTGGTCGACCAGGTGGCCCAGCGTGGGCCCATCGACGCAGTGCTCGCCATCGCAGGGGGCGGCAAAACCGGTCTCCTCGAGACGAATTACTTCGGCGCCGTCTCGACGCTCGAAGGGCTACGACCGCTGCTGGCGCAGAGCGCGGCGCCCCGAGCCGTGGCCGTGTCCTCTACCGCGTCGTTGGCACCCGCGGACGAGCGCGTGGTGCAAGCATGTCTCGACGGTGACGAAGCCGCCGCCGTCGCCTACGTCGATGCGGACCCATCTATCGGTGCTTACGGCATTGCCAAACGCGCGCTTAATCGCTGGATACGCAGGGTTGCCCCGACACCCCTGTGGGCCGGATCCGGCATCGCCCTCAACGCTGTCGCACCCGGCGTCGTCGACACACCCGCGGCCGCCTGGATCTTCGCTAGCGAAGACACCCGCGCCGCCATAGAAACCATGGCACCACAACCGTTCGGCGGCTTTCCCGGGCGACCTGAGTGGGTCGGCGAACTCATCTGCTGGCTCGCCGGTGCGGACAACCGTTTCGTGACCGGTCAGGTCATCTTCGCCGACGGGGGTGCGGAGACGGCATTGATCGGAGACCTGCACTGGCGTTGAAACGGGTGGTAGCGCTCACGCGGATTGGGCGGCGATGAGGCTGGCGACCATGGCGGCGAGGGCGAAGCGGGGCTTGACGTTGAGATCGAGAGCTTCGCGGCAGGCGAGGACGGCATCGAGGGAGCGGAGCAGGCCTTCGGGGCGGACGCGGTCGGCGAGGTCGTGGATCTGGTCGGACAGATCGGGGTGGGTGAGGGCGACGCCGGAACCGTTGCGGGCCGCGCCGAAGCGGACGGCGAGGGCATCGCGGTAGACGCCCGCGACGTCGATGAGGGCGCGGTCGAGGGCATCGCGACCGGTGCGGGTGGCGCGGGACTTCTGCCTGCGCTCCAAATCCTTCAGCACACCGGCCGAGCCCCGGGTCGCACCCGCGGCACCCTTGCCGGTACCGCCAGCGCCGAGTGCGGTCGCCAGCTCTTCCCGCTCGCGTTCGTCGCGGGCCGCACTCATCTGCTTCGCCTCGTCGTCGGCCGACTTCACCAATTCGTCGGCGGCCGCATAGGCGGCACCGGGCCGTGACACCGCGCCGACCAGCGCGAGCGCACGCTGCCGGCGCGATCGGGCCTCCTCGTCGGTGGCCAGCCGCCGGGCCCGCCCGACATGGCCGCCGCTCACCGATGCCGCCCAGTTGGCCGTCTGCTCGTCGAGCTTGTCGCGCTCACGCAGCACCTGTGCGATGGCGGGCACCGAAGGCGTCACCAGATGCACATGCCGACAGCGCGAGCGCAGCGTCACGGAGATGTCCTCCGGATCCACCGACGGCGCGCACAGCAGGAACACCGTCCGCTCCGGCGGCTCCTCGACCACCTTCAGCAGCACATTGCCCGCCGCCTCGGTCAACCGATCGGCGTCCTCGATCAGCACCACCTGCCACCGGCCGGTACTCGGCCGTCGCGCGGCGATCTGCACGATCTCGCGCATCTCCTTGGTGCTGATGCTCAGCCCCTCCGGAATCACCCGCCGCACATCACCATGCGTTCCGGCCATCGTGGTCGTACACGCATGGCATCGCCCGCACCCCGGCGTCCCCTCGTCGGTGCACTGCAGCGCGGCCGCAAAGCACAGTGCCGCAACCGATCTCCCCGATCCCGGCGGCCCGGTGAACAGCCACGAATGCGTCATCGCCCCATTGCCCGCACCCCCGCGCGCGGCAATCGAGGCAGCCGTCAACTCGGACTCGACCGTATCCTGGCCGACCAGTCGATCGAAGACACCCGCCACGCCGTACACCCTAACCGCCCCCACCGACAGGGTCCCGCCCGAGCACCACGACCGTGCTGAACCGCCGCTCGGCAGCCGCATGCCACCATCCGGGCGGCGACGGCCCGATTATCCGCGAGGTCGGCTGATCGGGATGCAGTCCGAGCCTACGCAGCGCCTCCCCGGCGACCCGGATATCGAACCGGCTATGCCATCGGCCCTCCGGACCTGGTCCACAGCCTCGAGTCCAGCAGACTTCGTCAACGGTGAACGGCATCCAGTCGATACCGCGCTCGCGCAGTCAAGCGCGCACAGCCGCCATCGGATGCGGACTGTCCGCAAGGTACTCATAGCCCGCGATGTAAACCCACTCACGACCGGTCACGCTCATGGCTCCATGATGCCGGTTCGTACCGAATCTCGCAGGCCCGCAGAGATTTTCGACTCACACTCGCTGATAAGTGGTGTTCGCGCCGTCGAGCGCTTCGCGAATGATATCGGCGTGACCGCTGTGGTGGGCGATTTCGCGCAGGACGTGCAGCACAGTGAAACGCACCGTCCACCATTCGCGTTCGGGTGTCCAAGGCGTGGTCGGTGTGGGAATGGACGTGTTCAGGTCGGGTTCGGTCCGGATCAGCTTCTCGGTCGCCGCCGCGACCTCGTCCCAAGCTGCCAGCAGCCCGGCCACCGTTTCATCGGGTCCGAGCACGTACTCGCCATCGAATTTCGAAACGTCGAGTTCGGCCGTTTCGTCGCGCTCGATAATGACCGTCGTCCAGTGGCTTTCGCAGCTGACCAGGTGATGCAGCAGCCCACCGAGCGTCAGTTCGCTGACCGTCGTGCGTTGCCGCGCCTGTGCGTCGTCGATGCCGCGCAGGGTGATCCGGAACAGCTCGCGCTGACTGGCGAGCATGGCGATGAGATTCTCGCGTTCTTGGTCGATGGCCATGGACAGTCCCCTTCACGATCGTTCGTCGATATGGGGCGAGGCTACGGCATCTTCGGCCAGCGCCCGGCTCTCGATGGTCCGACCGCAGGGCGTACTGCGCCGATCGATCGATTCGACCGATCGGCACAGCCGTCAGGACTTCTTCGCGGCCGCCTTCTTGGCGGCGGTCTTCTTGGCCGCCGTGGCCTTGGTTGCGGTCTTCTTCGCGGCGGTGGCCTTCTTGGCTGGCGTCTTCTTCGCCGCCGCCTTCTTGGCCGTCTTCTTCACCGGACCACGCGCGCGCCGGTCGGCGAGCAGTTCCGAGGCCCGCTCGTCGGTGATCGAGTCGACCTCATCGCCCTTGCGCAGGCTGGCATTGGTCTCACCGTCGGTGACATAAGGACCGAAACGGCCATCCTTGATCACCATCGGCTTGCCGGTGGCCGCGTCGTTGCCGAGCTCGCGCAGCGCCGCGGTGCTCGCCGCCTGCCGTCCGCGTCGCTTGGGCTCGGCATAGATCTTCAATGCCTCGTCGAGCGTCACGGTGAAGATCTGATCCTCATTGAGCAGCGAACGAGAATCCGTGCCCTTCTTCAGATACGGTCCGTAACGCCCATTCTGCGCGGTGATCTCCTCACCGCTGGTCGGATCGGTACCGACAACGCGCGGCAATGACAACAGCTTCAGCGCATCGTCGAGCGTAATCGTGGCCAGATCCATATCTTTGAACAGCGATCCGGTCCTCGGCTTCGGCGCCGCAGCCTTTTTCGCGGTCTTCTTGGCTGGCGTCGGTCCGTCCTCGTCCGCAGGCTCGGGCAGGATCTCGGTGACGTACGGCCCGAAACGTCCTTCCTTGGCAACGATTTCGTGTCCGGTCGCTGGATCCACACCCAGCGCACGCCCCTCCTGCGGCGTCGAGAAGAGCCTCTCGGCGACCTCGGCGGTCAGCTCGTCCGGCGGCAGATCATCGGGCAGATTCGCCCGCTGCGAGATCGAATCCCCTTCCGGGTCATCGGGATTGGCAACCATCCGCTCCAGATACGGTCCGAAGCGGCCGACCCGGACCACGACGTCGCGACCCGCGTCATCGACAAACAGCTTGATCGAATTGACCTCGCGGGCATCGATATCATCGAGCCGCTCACCGACCATCTTCTTCAGACCGCCGGAGCGCGCGACCGACCCCTCGACACCGTGATCGCCGCCGAAATAGAAGCTGGACAACCAATTTCCGCGCTGCTCGCGCCCACCGGCGATGGCATCGAGATCGTCCTCCATCGCGGCGGTGAAGTCGAAGTCGACCAGTCGCCCGAAATAGGCCTCCAGCAGACCGACTACCGCGAACGCGACCCAGGACGGCACCAGCGCACTGCCGCGCTTGTACACATATCCGCGGTCCAGAATCGTCTTGATGATCGACGAATACGTCGAGGGTCGACCGATGCCGAGGTCTTCGAGCGTCTTGATCAACGAGGCTTCGGTGTACCGCGCGGGCGGATTCGTGGTGTGCCCGTCGGGATTCAGCTCGACCGCGGTAACGCGCTCACCCTCGTCGAGTGCGGGCAGCCGGGATTCGGCGTCATCGGACTGACCGCCCGCCTCCTCGTCCACACTTTCGACATAGGCCTTCAGGAAGCCCGGGAAGGTGATGGTCCGGCCGGAGGCGGAGAAGACGCATTCCTCACCGGTGCCCGCGATACCGGTGATCCGCAGCGTCAGCGTGGTGCCCCTGGCATCGGCCATCTGCGAGGCGACGGTGCGCTGCCAGATCAGCTCGTAGAGCCGGAACTCGTCATTGTCCAGCCGCGCGTGCAGTTGGCCCGGGGTCGCGAAGGTATCGCCCGCCGGACGGATCGCCTCGTGCGCCTCCTGCGCGTTCTTCACCTTGCGGGTGTACTGACGCGGCGTCGGATGCACGTACTCCGCGCCGTACAGCTGGGTCGCCTGCGATCTGGCCGCGGCGATCGCCGACTCCGACAGCGTGGTCGAGTCGGTACGCATGTAGGTGATATAGCCGTTTTCGTACAGCCGCTGCGCGACCCGCATGGTGCGCTCGGCGTTGAACCGCAGTTTGCGGCCCGCCTCCTGCTGCAGTGTCGAGGTCATGAACGGCGCGTACGGCTTGCGCGAATACGGTTTGGCCTCCGCGGAGGAGACCACCAGATCGGCGCCCTCCAGCGCCTCGGCGAGCCGCCGGGCGTACGGCTCGTCGAGTACGACAACCCCATTGCCCTTGAGCTGACCGTCCGGACCGAAGTCCCGCCCGGTGGCGACCCTGGTCCCATCGACGGTGACCAGACGCGCCCCGAAGGTCCGCGGATTGGTGGCGTCGCCGTTCTCCCCGCCCGCGTCCAGCTTCGCCGCAATATCCCAGTACTCGGCCGAGCGGAACGCCATCCGCTCACGCTCGCGCTGCACGATCACCCTGGTCGCAACCGACTGCACCCGGCCGGCCGACAACCGCGGCATGACCTTCTTCCACAGCACCGGGCTGACCTCGTAGCCGTACAACCGGTCCAGGATGCGCCGGGTCTCCTGCGCGTCGACCAGATCGTTATCGAGATCGCGGGTATCGGCCGCGGCGGCCAGGATGGCGGGCTCGGTGATCTCGTGGAACACCATGCGTCGCACCGGCACCTTGGGCTTCAACGTCTCCAACAGGTGCCATGCGATGGCCTCGCCCTCACGGTCGGGGTCGGTGGCGAGATAGAGCTCGTCGGCGTTCTGCAGCAGACTCTTGAGCTCGGAGACCTTGGCCTTCTTATCCGGGCTCACCACATAGATCGGCTCGAAGTCGTTGTCGACGTCGACGCCGAGGCGCGCCCAGGACTGCCCCTTGTACTTGGCGGGAACATCCGCCGCACCGCGCGGCAGGTCCCGGATATGACCGACCGAGGCCTCGACCGTGTAATTGCGACCGAGATAGGGCGCGATTTTGCGGGCCTTGGTCGGGGACTCGACGATCACGAGACGACGCAGGGGACGGCCCTGGTCGGCTGCACCGCGGTCTCGTGTTGCCACCGGCGAATACACCTTTCCTAATCGACCCGCGCGGCGCTCTTTCGCGCTGTGCGCGGCTGGGGCAAGCGGCGGCGACGGGGAGGACGTTGCCACCAGACACGTTTATACCTTGACGCGACGTGTGGCCGAGCGCTTGCGACTCGAACCACAGAGCGTACCTGCGTCGCTGTTGATCAGTATGCAGTGCCCATCACAATGCGTGGGCACCCGCAGGTACCCGTCATATTTGTGTCTTACCCCAGACATGGCTCGTCCCTCACCTCCGGTTACCGGCGGTGAGGGACGAGCGAATCGTTGCGTCGCTCAGCTGAGCGCGCGAACCCCGGTGGCCTGCGGGCCCTTGGTGCCCTGGCCAACCTCGAACTCGACCTTCTGGTTCTCCTCGAGGGTACGGAAGCCCGACCCTTGGATCTCGGAGTAGTGGACGAAGACGTCAGCGGAGCCGTCCTCGGGCGCGATGAAGCCGAACCCCTTCTCCGCGTTGAACCACTTCACAGTTCCCTGTGCCATTCTGTTCCTTCTCTTTTCTTACCGGAACGGCGGACAAGTAGGTTCATCCACCGGGTCCGTTCCGACCGCTGTACTGTTGGTTCCCCCTGCAGGAAAGCACCAAGCACACCGGCCGCAACATCGATCCTGCTGACGGTTTGGACTTTGGATCCGTCCCTCGAACACAGAAGCTTGCGACCAGGAACTAGTGAACCATGTCTTCGAGCAATTCAACAGTCGAGTTACCGACAATTTGCAAAAAAGTTGATCTTGCGAATGCGCAGGTGAGGGACACAATGCCGGAATCTAGACTTGAGGTTCGTTTGCCTTCAGATAACCGAGTCGACGTATGGCAATCAGCCTGTGACCCAGGTCGCTATTTGGTATCGAAAAGGCAGGTGGGACTTCCCAAGCGCACGCGTTTCACACTTTCCCAGCGTGTCGCGGAGTTCGCATCGTGAATCCGACCGAGCCGGTAACTCGGATACGACCCAGCAACGGCTCGAGTTACGGGGGATCGTTGCTGAATCGTGTCCTGAATGGGGGGCCCGACGACGACCCCCGCCTCACCCACGTCGTCGAGCTATCCGCACGCCCCGCGGCCGCCACTACCTGGCCCGATTGGGCAGCGCCCGATGTGGTCGCCGCGCTGCGCGCCACCGGGGTCGAGGCGCCGTGGACGCATCAGATCAGAACCGCCGACCTCGCCGCCAGCGGTCGGCACGTCGTCGTCAGCACCGGCACAGCATCCGGGAAGTCGCTCGGCTACCAGCTGCCGGTGCTCACCGCACTGCGGAAAGATCCGCTCGCCACCGCCCTTTATCTCGCGCCGACCAAGGCATTGGGCGCCGATCAGCTGCGGGCAATAGCGGAATTGACCCACGAGGGCCCGCTGCGCGACGTCCATCCGGCCACCTACGACGGCGATACCCAGGCCGAGGTCCGGCAGTGGGTGCGCGCGAATGCCAGGATGATCCTCACCAATCCGGACATGCTGCACGTCGGCATGCTGCGCTCGCATCAGCGCTGGGCCAGGGTGCTGCGCAGGCTGCGCTATGTAGTAGTGGACGAATGCCACGCCTACCGCGGTGTATTCGGCTCGCATGTGGCGCTGGTGCTGCGCAGGCTGCGACGCATCGCGGCCCATTACGGCGCGGATCCTGTATTCATACTGTGCTCGGCGACGACGGCCGAGCCAGCGGCCGCGGCATCCCGGCTGATCGGCGCTCCCTGTGTCGCGGTCACCGAGGACGGATCGCCGCGGGGCGCGCGCACCATCGCACTGTGGGAACCGCCGCTATTAACCACGCTGACCGGCGAAAACGGTGCGCCGGTGCGGAGATCGGCAACCTCGGAAGCGGCCAGGATCATGGCCGATCTAATGGTCGAGGGCGCGCGCACGCTCGCCTTCGTCAGGTCGCGGCGGGCCGCGGAATTGACCGCGATCGAGGCCCGGCGGCTGCTCGCCGAGGTCGATCCGGCGCTGAGCGAGCGGGTCGCCGCCTATCGGGCGGGCTATCTCGCCGAGGATCGGCGCGAACTGGAGGCCGCGCTCTCTGATGGATCGCTGCTCGGGGCGGCGACCACCAACGCGCTGGAGCTCGGGGTCGATATCGCGGGGCTGGATGCCGTCGTGATCTCGGGTTTTCCCGGCACGGTCGCATCGTTCTGGCAGCAGGCCGGGCGGGCGGGCCGGCGCACGCAGGGATCGCTGGTGCTACTGGTGGCCAGGGACGATCCGCTGGATACCTTCCTGGTCCACCATCCGGAGGCGCTGCTGGACAAGCCGGTCGAGGCCACCATCACCGATCCGCACAATCCCTATGTATTGGGTCCGCAGTTGCTGTGCGCCGCGCTGGAACTGCCGCTCACCGACGGTGAGGTCGACGCGCTCGGTGCGCGCGAGGTGCTGAACGATCTCGCAGGTCAAGGACTGATCCGACGCCGAACGGGGGTTGCGAGAGATGGCAGCGCACGCTGGTTCGCGACGGCCGAAACGCATCCCCACGATGCCGTTGACGTGCGCGGGGGCATCGGCACCCCCATTGCCATCGTGGATGGCGAGACCGGCAGACTGCTCGGCACCGCCGACGCCGGACGAGCGCGGGCGACGCTGCACGAAGGTGCGGTTCACCTGCATCAAGGCGATGTCTACGTGGTCGATGAGCTGGATTTCGAGGGCGGGGTCGCGTTTGTGCACGGCACCGATCCCGGCTGGACGACCAGCGCCAGGCAGGTCACTTCGATCACCATCGACAAAGTGACCGAACAGCGCATCCACGGCCGGGTGACCACGGCATTGGCGCAGGTGCGGGTCACCAGCCAGGTGATCGGTTATCTGCGCACGCTGCGCACGGGCGAGGTGTTGGACCTGGTGGAGCTGGATCTGCCCGCGCAGACGCTGCCGACCCGCGCGGTGCTGTACACCGTGACGCCGGAACTGCTGGCCGCGGCAGACCTGGATATGCCGCGGGTGCCCGGCGCACTACACGCCGCCGAACATGCCGCTATCGGCCTATTGCCGCTGGTCGCGACGTGTGACCGATGGGATATCGGCGGTGTCTCGACCGCCGAGCATCCGGATACGGGCCTGCCGACGGTGTTCGTCTATGACGGGCAGCCAGGTGGTGCGGGGTTCGCCGAACGTGGATTCGCGCAGCTGCGGCGCTGGTTGTCGGCGACGCTCGCGGTGATCGAGAGCTGCACCTGTGCGGTGGGCTGCCCGTCCTGCGTGCAGTCGCCCAAATGCGGCAATGGCAACCATCCGCTGGACAAGGCGGGCGCGGCCCGCCTGCTTGCCGCCATTCTGGGCGAGTTGGCGGCCGGAACAGGTGGCTGATCGGCGTGGTGAAGGCCTCGCATTCGATTCGTGACAGCGCCGACCTCCGAGTGTGATCACTCGTCCAGTTGGCCGGATGATCACCAGGGACGATCGACACAGACCGGCCTGCCGCGCCCGGCAGACCCAGGCGTGCCGACCCGCCGATTAAAGAGGAATATATTCATGTTAACTGGGTTATTGCCACGGGCATTAGCATCCGACGTGCGGATACACAGTTTGCGTTCTGCGGCTACTCAGTAAATTGATGCAATACCGCAATTATTCGACCATCTCAATTACCGAATTCCAGCGATGCGACGGACCGCTGTCGGACATCTGTATGCACCGGTCATACTCCAACTTCGACCGGCCCCGCGCGAGCAACCGCGCGAACAGTCCGCTTTCCGAACAGACCTATTGGTACATTCCCTTCAACGGTGACAGTCGCATCCCACTGCACTACCGCGCACTGCAGAATCCGCACTCCCATCCGCGATGCGATCTCACTCGCCGCAGCGCATCCGGCATCTGCCCCACGCTCCAGTTCCCCCGCCGCCGACAAAGCCGACAAATCCGCGGCAGCCTGTGCCCGATGCCGCCCGACGATCACCACCCCGACCTGACCGATCAATAACGTCACGCCGATCAGCGCCGCGAGCACCAGGCACGCGAACACTGTCGCAACACCGTCATCCGCGATCGCGAAACGCCGACGATCCGACCGAGCATCGAACATACGGTGGCGGTGGTCGACCCGCCGACGTCGCGCGTTGTCCGACGACGCCGCGTCTACCGCTCGATCACTGCACTCCCTTACCACCGCGCCGATGTGGCGCGGTACCTCCAAGTCCTTCATCTGCGCCGGGGCCGCGGGGATACCGGCTTCGGCTGCCGGGCCGCGGTCGGTCACGGCTCGGCTCCCGGCTCGCGGCTGGCCACGGCCTCGGCACGCAGCATCAGCAGTGGCAGCAGGGGTGAGCGGCCGGAGACCGTCGCGACCACCCGATCGCCCTCACTGCGCAGCGAGATGTCGGCGGCGGGCGGAGCAACCCGCCGCGCCGCCGACACCGCATTCGCCTGATCACCGCGGGCGGCCAGCCGGGCCGCTTCGCGAGCGGCGTCGACACAGCGCACCTGTGTCGCCGCCGCGAGCAAGGCTCCGACGCACAGCACCACCGCGACCACGATGGCAGCGAGCGCGATCGCCGCCTCAACCGTCACCGCACCCCGATCGTCACCGAGATGCGTTGTACCGCAATAGTTTAATCGACGATCGTCATCGGCTACACCGCGGTGTTGAGCGCCTTGTCGATGATCTTCGTCAGGGCGTTCACAATGCTGTCCCCGGTCACCACCCCATACAGCACGGCCCCGAACGTGGCCGCCGCAATGGTCCCGATCGCATACTCCGCCGTACTCATCCCGTCCTCGGCGACCACCGCCTGCAACAGCCGCGCCCGCACCTCGACGCCGACAGCTCCGAGCATCTGCACCACCCGTTCCCGCACCTTCCCGATTCGCACCGATTTCCCCTCTCTTTCCAGTCGACGCGGCGGCTCCGTGCCGACATGCTCTTCCCGGTCGTGTGGTTTTCACAGCAGTCCACCTCCGAGCACCCGGCCCGCAAGGCCGACTACTACGGGGACGATGCCGAGGCAGATGAAGGCGGGGAGGAAGCAGAGGCCGAGCGGGCCGCCGATCAGGACTCCGGCGCGTTCGGCTCGCGCGGCGGCCGCGTCCTCGACGCTGTTGCGGCGCTGTTCGGCCAGTTCGCCGACGGCGGCGGCGAGCGAGGCGCCCGATCGTGCCGAGCGCCGCGCCATGCGCGCCAATGCGTCGACCTCCTCGGCACCCGGCTGGTTCGCGCCGTCCCGTGCGACTTGGTCCCATGCCATCGTCGCGTCCGCGCCGAGCGCCAGTAGATCAGCGGCCCGGCGCAATGCGGCTCCGAGCGATGCGGGCGCACCGGGTGCCACTGCGCGCGCCGCGGCCGCCATCGGCAACCCGGCGCGTAGGCATGCGGCCAATAGGTCGAAAACTGACGCAGCGGCGAGTGGATCTACGCTGGTCCCGCGGCCTGATATTGCGGTGATCGACTGCGAGCCGCCTTCTCGCAGCGCCCGCAGCCGTCGACTCACCGCGACCCGCCCCGGCAGCACCACCAACGCCGCAGCGAGCAGAACCACTGGCCCACTGGCAATTCCAATCATCTCGACCCCCCTTCGAATGTGCACAACCGATATCGCCGACCAGGTGCGTTTCATAGGAGGACCTTTCGCGTGATCGCATCGGTCCAGAGCAAGCCGATGCATGCGAGTGCCGCACCCAGCGGCAGCAGTGCTGTTCCGGCGCCGGGGCTCAACAGCACGTGCAGTGGGGCGGCGCCCATCAGTTGGCCGAGGCCGATACCCAGCAGTGGCAGACCTGCCAGGACCGCGGCGGTGGCCCGAGCACCCGCCAGGGCGGCTGTGGTGCGCGCGCGAAACCGGATGCGGCCCGATAGGTCCGTGCGAGCGGCGGAAAGTAGCTCAGCGAGGGCAAGGCCGTGGTTTTCGGCGACCTGCCATGCGTCGGCGATCCGCCCGAGTTCGGCGTCGACGATGGAATCGGTATGCCGCAGACCATCCGCCCCGGAGCCGCCTAGTCGGCTACGGGCCGCGCAGACCGCGAAGACACGTGCGGCCTCGCCACGCGACTCCTGTGCGGCAACCTCCGCCGCGGCACTCGGATGGGCACCGACCCGCAGTTCACCGATGACCGCCTCGAGCGCATCGAGCAGGTGGGCGCACTCCGCACCGCGCCGCCGATCCCGACTCCCCCGCCTAACCCGAATGCCAACAGTTCCCCCAACCAACACCGCCGCCAGCAGCGGAGCGACGCCAACAGCAAGCGCGGCGACCATCCCGACCGCGAACGCTGCTCGAAACACACTGCCACGCTGTATCTTTCGATGCACCCCAGCTGTGACGAACATACCGGTGAACCGACGTCGCGACCTCGACACCGGCGCTATCAGCACCGCCACTGCCAGGCATACCAACGCCCCGATCATCGAACGAGCCGTTCGCCGAGCACACCTGGCCGCATTGCTACCGAAGCCACGTATGCCGAGATGACCGGTGCCGCAATTGGACCGGGATCCAGCGCCGTCGGAACTGCGCCTGATGAGCGCACGACCGCTCCGGTTGCCGACCACCCCGGTCGCCGGCCCGGGGCTGGCGTCCTCTGCGCTGAAAGCGCCGAGCGCAGCGCCACTGCCAGACATATCAGCGCCCCGACCATCGGACGAACCGTTCGTTGAGTAGGCGGGTCAGTTCAGGGGCGGCCGGGGTGGGGGCTTGGTCTGCGCGCCAAGCGGCGGTTATGCGGACGTGGCCTTGGGGGGTGCGGTCAACGATGCCGATTTCGCGGAGGCCACGGGATCCGTCGGCTCGGCGGTGGACATGCAGCACCACTTGGACGGCTGCGGCGAGTTGGCTGTGCAGGGCTTTTCGGTCCATACCGCCCAGTGCCGCAAGGGCTTCCAGGCGCGCAGGTACCTCGCGGGGCGAGTTCGCGTGCACGGTGCCCGCGCCGCCGTCGTGGCCGGTGTTCAGTGCGGTCAGTAGGTCGACCACCTCCGCGCCGCGGACTTCACCGACGACGATTCGGTCCGGGCGCATTCGCAATGCCTGGCGGACCAGGTCGCGTACCGTCACCGCGCCGACACCCTCTACGTTCGCGGTGCGCGCGACCAGGCGCACGACGTGGGGATGAGGCGGTGCCAGTTCGGCCGCGTCCTCGACGCAGACGATGCGTTCGTCCGCGGCGACTTTGGCCAGCAGTCCGGATAGCAGCGTGGTCTTTCCCGCGCCGGTCCCGCCCACCACCAGGAAGGCCAGTCTGGCCCGAATGATCTGCTCCAGCAGGAGTTTCGCGTCGGCGGGTATCGCACCGGCTGCCGCCAGTGCGTCCAGCCCCTGCGTTGCCGGGCGCAGCACTCGCAGTGACAGGCAGGTGCCGCCGTGCGCTACCGGGGCCAATACCGCATGTAGCCGTACACCGAACGAATCCCCCAGCGCCGCTTCCCTTCCCGACAATCTGCCATCCACCCATGGCTGCGCATCGTCGAGCCGCCGCCCGGCCGACAGCGCCAGCCGCTGCGCCAATCGGCGCACCGCCGCCTCATCCGGGAAAGCGACGGAAGTCCGCTCCAGCCCCCGACCACGATCGATCCACACCGCATCCGGCGCGGTCACCAGCACATCGGCGACCCGCGGATCCTGCAGCAGCGGCTCCAAAAGCCCTGCCCCGGTCATCTCGGTCTGCAACAACCGCAACGCCCGCAGCAGATCCGTATCACCGAGCACACCACCGGCCTCGGCCCGAATGGCCGCCGCCACCTGCGCCGGATCCGGATCCCCCGAAGCCCCCGCCAGCCGCTCCCGCACCCGATCCAACAGCTCCGACGTCACCAACGCACTCATCCCCAACCCCTCTCCTCCGAAGCACCAGCACCCGAATCGAGGGCCCGCCCGACACTCCGACAGGTCGCGTGCGCCTTCAGCGCCGCAGATCGCTGCACCGGCCGGGCGCGCACTGCATCCTGATGCGGTAGTTCGGACGCCACCAATGCACTCATCCCCACCGAAGCGCCAGCACCCACATCAGGGACCGGCCGCGATGCCCGGAATCTCGCCCGCCCTTTCAGGGCCGCAGATCTCCTCGCGCCGAGCACCGACCGGGCAGCTCGCACCACATACCGATAACGCTGCGACAGTTGGTATTTCATTGAGTCAATCGCCTTGTCATGGCACCCCGGGATCGCGGGCGCCGCCGCACCGGCACTGCGGACTCGGGGCGGGGTCTCGGATTTCGCGAAGCCGCTCATCGCAATCCCTGTCCGGCTGGGGCGCTGAGGACGGTGAGGATGGCGTCTGCGGCGTCGCGGAGGGGGCCGCGGCGGAGGGTTAGGCCGCCGCGTTCGAGGCGGGGAGCGAGGCCGGGTTGGGCTCGGACGGCGGCGAGTAGGGGAAGGTCGAGGACCTCGGCGACCTCGGTGCCACGAAGGCCGCCGGGGGCTGGGCCACGAACGATCAAGCCCTGGTTCGGATTTCGTCGGCCGATATGGGCGGCGACCGACTCGGCGGCGGCCACGGCGCGCAGGCGGGCGGGCACGACCAACACCACCAGGTCGGCCGCGTCGAGTATCTGGTCGGCATGTGGGCCGCGTTCGCCGGATATGTCGCATATCACCAAATCGCCTGCGGCACGGCCTGCTTCGATGACGGCGCGGATCGCGGCGGGGCCTATGTCGACGGGCAAGCGTCCGGCACCGACTCGGCCGCAGGACAGTACCGCCAGCCCCGGCGCCGCCGCGGGCAGTGCGCTGTGCAGCGCCGCGGCGGAGACCCGACCGTCCTCGATCACCAGATCCGGCCAGCGCAGTCCGGCCTCGGTTTCGACGCCGAGCAGCAGGTCGAGGCCGCCGCCGAGGGGTGCGCCGTCGATCAGGACGGTGTCGCGGCGGAACCGCTCGGCGGCGGATCGCAGCCCGGTCGCAGCGGCCAATGTGGAGGCGCCCGCACCACCGCTCGCGCCCGCGATCGCGACCACCACACCGTCGCCCATGCGGTTTTCGCCGTGCTCAGCAAACTTCTCGATAAGCCCGACCGCCGCACCCGGCAGCGCGATGACACGCTCGGCTCCGACCGCGGCGGCGGCCTGCCAATCGGTCAATCCGGGTTCCCCGTCGGTCACCAGGACGATGCCGATACGCCGGAGATATTCGGCCTCTGCGCAGCTCTGGGCGGCGTTTGTGTCGAGAATCACCAGCGGCGCGGCGGCCCAGGCATGTCGGCCGACGGGCAGCCCGCGCTCATCGAGAGCACGCTCGGCGGCCGCCGCGACCCGGCGCACCTCGTCACACAGCCGAATGTCCTGGATGAGCACAAGCGCTGGCGGCGGTGTGAGTGCCGGCGCGACTTCGAGATTCATGCAGGTCAGCGTGCTCGATGACGAGCCGCAGCAGAAGATCCAATATGCCGAATGTGGATAACTCGGGGGGTGTGGATAAATCTGGAACGCCGAAACCCGGGGAAACCTGGCCAGAAATAGAGGACGGCCCCAGCCGGGGGGGGAGGAGGCTGGGGCCGTCGGGTTCAGCCCCGGGGGGTCGGGCTGAACGCGCCTGGACTATGTCCAGGTGCCAGCAATACTACACCCAAGCCCGGGCCACAACGCAAGTCTGTCGTCGGAGAACTTATGGCCGCCACCGGCCCGGCGTCTCCGGGGCAAACTCACCCGACCAACTCCGCGCACGGTCCGGTCGGCACCGTCAGGGGCACATGCATATTCTGAACGGGTGACGGCCGATGGCGACCAGACAGAGCTCGCGGACCAGACGGCACGGGACGTGACGGCAACGACGCGACCCATGGCCGGGGGCCAGCGCATCGCCGCCTTCTTCGATCTCGACAAGACGGTGATCGCGAAGTCGAGCACATATGTATTCAGTAAGCCCTTCTACGCACAGGGCCTGCTGAACCGGCGCGCAGTGCTGGAGAGCAGTTATGCGCACTTCCTGTTCATGCTGTCGGGCGCCGACCACGATCAGATGGAGCGAATGCGCGCCAACCTGACCAATATGGTCGCAGGCTGGGACGTCGAGCAGGTGAAATCCATTGTGGCCGAGACACTTCATGATCTCGTCGACCCGCTGATCTACGCCGAGGCAGCCGATCTCATTGCCGACCACAAGATCCGCGGCCATGATGTGGTGATCGTTTCGGCCTCGGGCGAGGAGATCGTAGCCCCGATCGCCGAGGCGCTCGGGGCCTCGCACACCGCCGCCACTCGGATGGTGGTCGAGGACGGTCGCTACACCGGCGAGGTCGAATTCTATTGCTACGGTGCGGGTAAGGTGACCGCGATCGAAAAGCTTTCCGCCAGTGAGGGTTACGACCTGACGCGGTGTTATGCGTACTCCGATTCGGTGACCGACGTGCCGATGCTGAGCGCGGTGGGCCATCCGACCGCAGTGAATCCGGATCGCAATCTGCGCCGCGAGGCGGTGGCCAAGGGATGGCCGATCCTCACCTTTTCCAACCCGGTATCGCTGTGGGCGCGTTTCCAGAGCCCTTCGTCGACCACCCTTGCCGCGACGGCGGCGGTCGGGTTGAGCGCGGCGCTGGCGGGGGCGATCAGTTACCGGCTGCTGCGACGTCGCCGCTGAGCCATAGCTGCCCCGACGCGGGCCTGCGGAAGGGCTGTTCGGGGGCGAAGCGGAAGGCTTGCGCAAGCGTTTGCCGACATAACAAAGAGGGCGCTGCGACCAGGCATTTAACCACGAAACGCCGGTAAACACGCCGATTATTGAATGTTTTCGCAGCCCTTGATGTGAAGGCTGTCACAGGTGTAGAAATGTAACTACGGAAGGACGGAAGGCCTGAGCGGAGCCAGAAGAGAAGGTTCAGCTTCCCAACCCACCCTTCCCAGCACGGGCACCAGGCACCCACGCGGAGCGCGCCGCGACAAGGGCAGAAGCGTTGTGGGCCTGCGAGATACGGATTATCGTCGGCGAGGGCCTCGCACAGGTTGCGGGGATGAACCGGCGGAGTACGGATTATCGCCGAGGCCGCAGAACACAACCCACCTAGCACGCTTGGTAACCCGGAGTCCGTGCTAGCGGGCGGTGAGGTCGTCAACGACAACGCCGCCCGCTTTGATGTGTACGGCCCCCTTATCTGCGCTAGCCCGACGCCGCTTCGGCGATCGACGTGGCCTCCCGCGCACCATCCTCGAAGGCGCCGCAGCACAGGATCACCCAGCCGCCCACCGCGTCCGCGGCACCCGACCCGAATCCGGCCGCCGCATCCAGGTACTGCTGGCGCCGGCGCAACCAAAACACTTCCGGCACACCGAGGCTGTGCGGATCCAGCCCACTGGACGCCGCGACCAGTCGGGAGGCCGCCCGCGCGACAATGCCGTCGGCGGTACCGAACGGCCGCAATGCCAGCAGCTCCCCGTGCACGACCGCCGCGATGACCGGTGCGGGGGCCGTCGAGCCGAGAACTGTCTGGGCCAGCAGGTCGAGCCGTTCGGCCACGCCGTCATCACCGCGCGGCCGCCCGAGCAGCGACTCGTCGGTCACCAGATCGGCCGCGGCCAGCAGGTGCAGCCGCGCCAGTGCCTGCAGCGGCGCGCGCTGCCAGGTGCCGATCAGGTTGCGCAGCGCGTCACCGTCGAGGGCCTGCCCGACCCGCAGTGATCCGGCCAGAATCGGATCCGCGACCCGGCCGTCGGCGGGCAGTTCGGTGCTCGCGCCCTCGATCGCGGCCGATGACCTGGCCGCGCGCACCGCCGCCTCGGCCGCCGTGGTCGGCCAGCCCCGCCGGTTCGCCTTGTGCCGGTGTACGGCGGCGAGCGCGTCGCGCGCTTTATCAGCGGCTTCGCGCACACCGGGCAGATCGACAAGAGGCTGTAGCGGATCGGTCACTGTGTCATTTTGCAGCCGCTATGACGCGACGTGTTCGCGGGCTCTGTTTTCGGCCGCGCGGGCGTGGTGACCTGGCGCCTCGCGGCTGCCCCTTTCAGCGACCTGCAAGCAGTCGCCGTCGAGACTCGCGACTTCGTCGCATGCGCTTGCACGACTCGGCTGAATCCGATACCCGCGCTCTCGCGCGGACGCGAGACGGGCCGCGAACTCCTCGCTCGTAAGATCCGGGATGACTGGGTAGCGCACGGAAGCCGACGCCTCGCGTGCGCTCCAGACTCGCTCTGTGCGGCCAACCCAAGGGGTAAGCCGCACAGACTGCAGGTCAGCCCGCCAGCAGATCCCGTCCGGGGATTGCATCGAGCAAGCGGCGGGTGTACTCCTCTCGCGGGTTGTCGAAAACCTCATTGGTAGTGGCCGCTTCGACGATCTTGCCGGATTGCATGACGAGGACATCGTCGGCGATCTGCCGGACGACGGCCAGGTCGTGGGTGATGAACAGGTAGGACAAACCCAATTCGGCCTGTAAATCGTTGAGCAGCTTGAGGATCTGGGCCTGGACGAGTACGTCGAGAGCGGAGACCGCCTCATCGCACACCACCACCTCCGGCGAGAGCGCGAGCGCACGGGCCACCGCGACGCGCTGGCGCTGGCCACCGGAGAGTTCATTGGGGTAGCGGCGCATCACCGAGGACGGCAATGACACCTTGTCCAGCAGGTCGCGCACCGTTGCCTCGCGTTGTTTGGCGGTGCCGATCTTGTGCGTGCGCAGCGGCTCCTCGATGGTCCGGTAGATCGAGTACATCGGATCCAGCGAACCGTAGGGGTCCTGGAAGATCGGCTGCACCCGACGGCGAAAAGCGAACGCACCCTTACGATCCAGCTTCGCCACTTCACGTCCGTCGAAGGTCACCGAACCCGACGTCGGTTCGAGCAGACCCAGCACCATCTGCGCCACCGTGGATTTGCCCGAACCGGACTCGCCAACAATGGCCGTGGTCGTGCCGCGCTTCAAGCGGAACGACACATCGTCGACCGCGATGAAATCGGTCGACTGCCACGGCGTGCTGCCCCGAATCTTGAACGCCTTGGTCAGATTCTGCGCGATCACCACGTCATCGGAGACCACCGCAAGTTCGGTATCGGCCGCCGCGACCTCCTCGGCGACCTGGACGGCCTGTTTGCGCACCTCGATGCGCTCGCGCACCGAAGACAGCCGTTGCGAGGCCAGCGAGGGGGCCGAATTCACCAGCTTCTTGGTGTACAGATGCTGCGGTTCACGCAGAATCTGCAGTGCCGGACCGGATTCCACCACCTTGCCGCGATACATCACCACCAGATGTTCGGCGCGCTCGGCGGCCAGGCCGAGGTCGTGGGTGATGAGCAGCACGGCGGTGCCGAGTTCGCTGGTGAGTCCGTCGAGATGGTCGAGGATCTGCCGCTGCACCGTGACGTCGAGGGCCGAGGTCGGCTCGTCGGCGATCAGCAGTTTGGGACGGCAGGCGAGTCCGATGGCGATGAGCGCGCGCTGGCGCATACCGCCGGAGAATTCGTGCGGATACTGGTTGACCCGGCGCGCCGCATCCGACATACCGGCTTCCTCGAGCAGTTCGATGGCGCGCTGCTTGGCCGCCTTGCCCTTGGCAATGCCATTGGCCTCCAGGGTCTCGCGGATCTGGAACCCGATCTTCCACACCGGATTCAGATTCGACATCGGATCCTGCGGAACCAACCCGATACCGCTACCGCGGACCGCGACGACATCCCGCTTCGACGCCTTGGCCAGATCCTTGCCGTCGAACACGATGGATCCGGAAGTGACCTTCCCGGTGCCGGGCAACAGGTCGATGATGCTGTGCGCGGTGGTGGACTTCCCGGATCCGGATTCGCCGACGATCGCGACGGTCTGGCCGGGATACACCGACAGACTGACATCGCGCACCGCCGGAATCTTCTTGCCCTCGGAGGAGAAACAAACGTTGAGATCCTCGATCTCGAGCAATGGTCGCTCGGACATCGACCCGGTCACCTCTTCCTCGCCTTCGGATCGAGTGCGTCCCGCAACGCGTCGCCGAGCAGAATGAAGCTCAGCACGGTGAGCGCCAAAGCCGTTGCGGGATAGAACAAAATCGGCGATCCGCCGCGCAGCTCGTGCTGGTTGGTATTGATATCCGAACCCCAAGACACGATCGTGCGTGGCAAACCGACGCCGAGGTAGGACAGCGTCGCCTCGGTGACGATGAACGCGCCGAGCCAGATCGTGGTGACCACGATCAGTGGTCCGGCCGCATTCGGCAGCACATGGCGCAGCAGCGTCCGTATTCGGGACACCCCCAATGCCTTTGCCGCCGTGACATATTCGCTGTTCTTGGCCTCGATCACCGCACTGCGCGCGATGCGCGCGGCCTGGGGCCAGGTGAAGGCCGCCAGAATCAGGATGACGGTCCAGATCGTGCGCGCGTCGAGCAGCTGCATGATGACGATCGCGGCCAGCATGAGCGGAATCGCGTAGAAGATCTCCGCGATGCGGGAGACCACCGAATCCAGTAGTCCGCCATAGAAGCCCGCGAGGGCCCCGAGCGTGCCGCCGACGACCAGGAATACCGTCGTCGCGCCCAAACCCGCCATCACGGAAGCCCGTGCGCCGTAAACGGTTCGGGTGTAGACATCACAGCCCTGCTTATCGAATCCGAAGGGATGGCCGGGTCCGCGGGGATCCATGCTGAAATCGCCGTTGCAGTAGCGCGGATCCTGATCGCTGAACAGGCCGGGCCAGAGCACGACGACGGCGATGAAGACGATCAGCACCGCGGCGACGATGAAGATCGGATTGCGACGCAACTGGCGCCACGCATCCTGCCAGATGCTGGTCGGTGACCCGGTATCGACGACCTGATCGGTGGCGAGCACCTCGACTTCGTCGGGCGGAGCCACGAAATGCGGTTGCCTGTCCGGAACCTTCTTATCGAGATCAGGCATATCGGATCCTCGGGTCGAGCGCGGCGTAGAGCAGGTCGATGAGCAGATTCGAGATCAGGAAGATCACGATCAGCACGGTCACGAACGAGACCACGGTCGGCGGTTCACCGCGGGTGATCGCCTGGTACAGCGTTCCGCCGACACCCGGAATATTGAAGATGCCCTCGGTGACGACCGCACCGCCGATCAACGCACCGAGATCGGCGCCGAGGAAGGTGATCACCGGGATCATCGAGTTGCGCAGAATGTGCACCGTGACCACCCGGGGCCGACTCAGCCCCTTCGCGGTCGCGGTGCGCACGTAGTCGGCGGACATGTTCTCCGCCACCGAGTTTCGGGTCAGACGCAGCACATAGGCGAACGACAGGGACCCAAGTACGAAAGCGGGTACGAGCAGTTCGGAGAAGCTCGCCTTACCGGTGACGGTCACCGGTGCGATGCCCCATTTCACGCCGAGCACGAACTGGGCCAGAAAGCCGATCACGAAGATCGGCACCGCGATGATGATCAGGCTGACCACCAGCAGCGTCGAATCGAACAGTTTGCCCTTGCGCAGACCTGCGATCAGCCCGAAGATGACGCCGAAGACGCCCTCGATGAGCACCGCCATGAACGCAAGCTTGATGGTGATCGGAAACGCCCGCGCGAGCTCGTCGCGCACCGGACGGCCGGAGAAGGCGGTACCGAAATCGAGGGTGAAGATGCCCTTCAAATACAGCAGATACTGCACGAAGAACGGGCGATCCAGGTGATAGCGCGCGCGGAGCTGGGCTTCCACGGCGGGCGTCATCGGCTTGTCGCCAGCCAGCGCGTGGATCGGATCGCCCGGCACTAGGAAGACCAGTGCATAGATGAGCAGCGTCGCCCCGAGGAAGACGGGGATCATTTGGAGCAGACGCCGCAAGACATACCAGGCCATTTCGTCTCCTGGGTAAGCGGCGCCGACCGTGCCGTCGAGTCATGGCGGCACGGTCGGCGCCGAGCGGCTACTTCTCGATGTTCTCGAAGTCGAACAGACCGTTCCAGGCCAGATCGGCCTTCTTGACCTTGTCCGAACGTCCCGCTGCGGCGAGGTAGTCCAGCACCGGGATATCGGCCATATCCTTGATCAGCAACGCCTGCGCCTGCGCCACGATCTTGTACGACTCCGGCAGTGTCGGCGCGGCGAGCGCGGCATCGAGCAGGTGGTCGAATTCGGGGCTCTTGTAGTCGACGTTATTGGTCTCGGAGTAGCTGTAGTACTGCGAGGTGAGGAACTGCAGCATCGTCGGGTAGTCACCCTGCCAGCCGTAGCGGAAGGACTTGCCGATCGTCTTCTGGTTCACCAGATCTCGGATGTTCTTGAAGGTCGGGTACGGCGTGGCGACGGCGTCGATACCGAGGGTGTTCTTGACGCTGTTGGCCACGGCCTCGACCCACCCCTGGTGGCCGCCGTCGGAGTTGTAGGCGATCTCGTAGCGCCCCGACCACGGCGAAATGGCATTGGCCTGTGCCCAGAGCTTCTTGGCCTCTTCAGGGTTGTACTTCAACATCTCCGAGCCGGGCAGGTTCCCGTCGAATCCGGGCAGCGGAGCCGAGGTGAAGTCACGGGCCGGGATCTTGGTGCCGTTGAAGATGGTGTCGCAGATCTGCTGCCGGTTGATCGCCATGGAGATGGCCCTGCGGCGCAGCAGACCCTCCTCACCACCGAAATGCGGGACATTGGCCTGGACGCCGATGTGCTGGTTCTGCGCGGTCGGCTCGAGGATCGCGCGATCGCCGAGGTCCTTCTTGAAGGAGGTCAGCGCGCTGTCCGGAATCGTGTCCAGGGTATCGAGATTGCCTGCCTGCAGATCCGAGTACGCGGTGTCGAACGACTGGTACATGACGAAGCGCAGGCCCTTGTTCTTGGGTGGGCGGCCGCCCTTGTAGTCCGGGTTGGGCACCAGCTCGATCTTGACGTTGTGTTCCCAGGTCTTGAACTTGTAGGGACCGTTGCCGATCGGGTTCTCACCGAAGGCCTTCATATCCTTGAACGCGGCATCGGGCAACGGATAGAACGGTGCGAAGCCGAGCTCGGTCTCGAAATCGATGGACGGCGTCTTCAGCTGGACGGTGAAGGTCCGATCGTCGACCACCTTCAGCCCCGACATCGTCTGTGCCGTCGGCTTTTCCGCGGATACCTCGTCGAATCCGACGATCGGGCTGAACACGTAGCTCTGCAACTGGGCATTGGTGCCCAGGGCGCCGTAGTTCCAGGCGTCGACGAACGACTTCGCCGTCACCGAGGTGCCGTCGGTGAACTTCCAGTCCGGCTTGATGGTGATGGTGTAGGTCTTGCGGTCGGGAGACTTGATCGACTCGGCCATCTCGTCGTGCGCGACACCCTTGCCGTCGTAGTACTTCAGACCCGCGAACAGCCGGTCCACCACCCGGCCGCCCATATTCTCATTGGTATTGGTCGGCACCAATGGGTTCTGCGGCTCACCGGCGTTCGTCGTGACGATGTCGGCATCGGCACTATCGCTGGACGAGCATGCGGACAGTCCCAGGCTTGTGGCCAGCAGTACCGCCGCGGTCAACGCTGTAGCTCTGTTGAATCTCAACGCGTTCTCCCGATTTCGAGACAGGCAAAGGGGGATCCGCGACCACGCATGCGCGACTCGATCCGCCTTGGAATGCCTGGGACGTTAGCCATTCGAAGCAGACTTGTCACCGGATTGAGCGAGGTTCGTTCCACTTGTTACCAATCCGGCAACATCGGCGAAACACGCTAAAGATTCATGTGAGAACGGACATCCGCCGGAAGTATGCCTCCGTTGGGGCTTCCGGTGTCCGGAGCTGGTTGGTCTATGACGATAGCGACCGGAGGGCCGGTTTGTCAGCGGATCGCGCAGGATACCCGCTGCCGTGACGGGATGGAAACCCGTTGGACACACCGGACGCAGTGTGGGTCACAGTTGGTTACTGTCGAATTCGACCGCGACTGCCAGCACCACGGGCTACGTGAAGGAAGAGACAAGATGACCGATACCACCGCCGACTACCGGGAGTCGTACCCGCCGAGCGAGGAGTTCGCCGCAGCCGCGAACGCCGACGCGTCGATCTACGAGCGGGCCGCGGCGGATCGCGACGCGTTCTGGGCCGAACAGGCCGCGCGGCTGCACTGGGATCAGCCATGGACCCAGGTCCTGGACTGGAGTGAGGCGCCCGTCGCGAAGTGGTTCGTCGACGGCAAGCTCAACGTCGCCTACAACTGCGTGGACCGCCATGTGCTCGACGGACACGGCGATCAGGTCGCCATCCACTGGGAGGGCGAACCGGGCGACTCCCGCGATATCACCTACGCCGAGCTGCTGGCCGAGGTGTCCCGGGCCGCCAACTACCTCACCGAACTCGGACTCGAGCCAGGCGATCGGGTCGCCATCTATATGCCGATGGTCCCCGAGGCGATCGTATCGATGCTGGCCTGTGCGCGACTGGGCCTCACCCATTCGGTGGTATTCGCCGGCTTCTCCCCCACCGCCCTGCGCCAACGCGTCGATGA
>NZ_JBSGEQ010000063.1:0-27968 GCF_053602975.1 Nocardia sp. NPDC004278 | reverse complement strand
GTGATAGGTATTGCAGCACTCCGGAGTCAGGAACACCCGACGCGCCACATTCCGTTCACCCCGCACGAAACCCGGGCACAGTGCCTCATAGGACTGATTGTGAGCCAGCACATCATAACGCGGACTGAGCACCACACCCGGAAGCGGTTCCAGATGATCCAGAATCACCTGAAGCTCTTCCGGCAGAGCGGTTCCCGCGTGCGCCGTAGGCACCGTCGGCACATCCGCAAGCCGATACAGATGCGCCTTCTCCGCCGCATCCAACGACAAAGTCCGCGCCACCGCATTCAACACCTGCACACTGACATTGATCTGGCGCCCCTGTTTGGAGTGTTCCCGGTTTCGTGGACACGGGGTCATGCCGCGATCTGACTGATTTCCCTGTACCCTAACGAATATTCTTGTGGCGTCAAATAATTGAGTGTTGAGTGCCTTCGTTGCGTGTTGTAATAGGATTCGATCCAGTCGAATGTCTCTCTCCTCAACGATGCCAGGGTCGGCCACGGACGGGTGTGTACCAGCTCCTTCTTGTAGGTCGCGAAGAACGATTCCGCGACTGCATTGTCGAAGCATGAACCTGTGCGGCCGAGTGAACGCCGGACACCATTCTTCCGGCAGAAATCAGCGAATTCCTTTGACGTGTACTGGGTGCCGCGGTCGCTGTGAAATATCACTCCCGCCGGTGGCCGGCGCCGCGCCAGGGCCGGAGGTCGAGACGCCGAGCAGTTCGGCCATCCGGGTCACGTCGAGACCGGCGCACTCTGCCGCCATGAGCTCGAACCTGCTCACTTTGGATGTCGTGCCGCAAAGTACGCCGAGGCTTTTTCCAGGAACACGATGTCCTTGGCTTGCTCGGCGACCTTCGCCCGCAGCCGCACCAATTCCGCGCGCTCATCGGCTGAAAGTGGCTGGCCACCACCGTCATCCGGAGCCCGACCACCGGTCTGGCCGGCCGCGGCCATACGGCGGCGTTCTTCGCGCACCCACTTGTGCAGCAGGTTCTCGTGCACGTCCAGCTCACGGGCGATCTCGCGCACCGGTCGACCGGAATCGATCACTCGATGCGCAGCTTCCACCCGATATTCAGGCGAATACGATCGACGCGGACCAGGCATAGTGAACATCCTTCCAGGGACCATCGGTCCCGCTATCTCAGATGTCCACTACTTCAGGGGAACCCCATAGAACGTGGCACCGTGCGGCGTGGGAATGACGGTGTGCGAGACCATGCCCCCATCATCACTCCCGTTCGGGGCTGGCCGACAGAAGTTCAATGGTAGAACTTCTGCTTCTGCACCAGCAGGATTCGGCTTTTTGCGACTCTCTTCGCTTACTTTCCCCTAGCAGCATAGATAGTCGCTAGCTATGGTCTAACGAATAGCGCTGTGCTGCATTGGATTCGGTCGAATTCGGCTGAAAACATGGAGCAAATGTGGAGTTCCGGACGGTCTTTTGCTCACACATGCGCGGCACGGGGACCACTGGACGAGCGCCATACCTCCTGGTGACTGGGCTCATCCCGCACGTGCGGGTGACCACCAATGCATCGCTGCTGCCGTCGTCTATTTTCCCGGCTCATCCCCGCGCGTGCGAGGAGTGTCAACGGCGCGCGGATACACGTGCCGTCGACAGGGATCACGCGACGTCGGCTGATTCGGCTCGCGTCCGCCACGCCGGCTGATCCCCGCGCGTGCGGGGAGCACGCGATGCCGTTCCACAACTTCACGATTCCGTTGGGCTCATCCCCGCGCGTGCGGGGAGCATGGAGTGTGTTCATCGCGTCCGCCCAGGCAACCTATACCTGTTTGGACGCCAAACAAGAGCATCCCCGCACATGCGGGGACATATTTTGACCCTATCCCGGGCATCGGAGAAAGTGTCCCGAGACGACGTGTAAACAACTGGGCTACGGCTCTGCACTCCACCGCCCGATAGGAAATCGCAGTCTCCGCCTATGGTGACAGCGCGCGTGCGGGGAGCACGTAGGTCCCGAGGATCCGGATAGGTGGTACGAGGGCTCATCCCCGCGCGTGCGGGGAGCACGTGGGGAGTACATCGCCGTTGTCCTCGTTGCCGGGCTCATCCCCGCGCGTGCGGGGAGCACTCGGCCGGCATCCGCTGGGCCGAGGTCGGGCTGGGCTCATCCCCGCGCGTGCGGGGAGCACCTTCACGGCCGTCCAGTGAACGTGGTCATGCTGGGCTCATCCCCGCGCGTGCGGGGAGCACCTGGTCGCGGGCGGAGTGCACACGTTCGAGGTGGGCTCATCCCCGCGCGTGCGGGGAGCACTTCGCCAGGATGCCAGATCCCGCGCTCAGTCCGGGCTCATCCCCGCGCGTGCGGGGAGCACTCCCACTCGTCGAATATCGGGACGCGGCGCGCGGGCTCATCCCCGCGCGTGCGGGGAGCACACGTTTCTGCCGCGTGCGTTCGACCAGGCGCTGGGCTCATCCCCGCGCGTGCGGGGAGCACGGTTTCATCGGACTGCCCACGCACGCTCCCGAGGGCTCATCCCCGCGCGTGCGGGGAGCACGGGCCGACGCAATCACTATCCGGCCGATCAGCGGGCTCATCCCCGCGCGTGCGGGGAGCACACGAGGATCAGGACGTGCGCCAGATCGGACATGGGCTCATCCCCGCGCGTGCGGGGAGCACACGGTGGAGGACACCGCCACCGCCCTCGGCATGGGCTCATCCCCGCGCGTGCGGGGAGCACCGCTGCTCGATATCCGTAACGCTACGTTGGATGGGCTCATCCCCGCGCGTGCGGGGAGCACCACCTGCCCCAACGCCCAGTTATATGCACCCCGGGCTCATCCCCCCGCGTGCGGGGAGCACTGTCCCACTTGGACGCGCGCGGCCGGTCTTCGGGGCTCATCCCCGCGCGTGCGGGGAGCACCGATCGACATACAAGGTTGCTGACCGCTGTGCTGGGCTCATCCCCGCGCGTGCGGGGAGCACACGGTGTTGCCGTTGATATCGCGCGCCTTGCCGGGCTCATCCCCGCGCGTGCGGGGAGCACGGGGAGCACACTTCTTGACCTGGCGGTTTCCCGACCGAATCACCGCTTCTCATTCGGTTTGCTTTGAGAGGTGCTCGGCCGCAAGATGTTTGCGCAATAGGCTCTATTTCGGTCTGAACTTTCGCCGGGCCACTCAGCGTCGCCAAACGACTTCGGACTGGTTCTCGGCAATGTTCGATGTCCGGTTGCCCCGCTTGAGCCGTACTTGGGCTGCTGGAGGCTGGTCGAACTCCTTTCAGACTGCGCCTCACCTGCTGAGAGCGCATATTCAGCGGCCACCTCCATGTCAGAACTCCCGGTTCTGGCACAACAGGACTTTCTGCGATTATCTTCGATTACATACTTCTACCAGCACGAATAGCCTTTGGCTATCATCCATCGAATTATGCTGTGCCGCATCAGATTCGGAGCGAATTCCGCTGAAAATAAGGAGTAAATACGGAGTTCCGTGTGTGGACAATCCTGTCCGGCACGGCGAGGATCATCCCTGCGTACGCGGAGCACGCACCACCTTGTCCAGGGCCGGACACCTTCACCGGATCATCCCCGCGTGCGCGGGGAGCACGTCTTCCGGGGGAAGAATCACCAAGCGGGCGTGCGGATCATCCCCGCGTGTGCGGGGAGCACCGACTTCATGCGGACCGTGCGAGGTTCGAACGGCGGCTCATCCCCTCGTGCGCCGGGAGCAGATGTCCGGACCTGGGCATCGCATTCCAAGGATCATCCCCGCGTGCGCGGAGAGCACGCCTTCGCGTTCGGCAGCACGATCCAGCGCAGCGCGATCGGAGGGTCTTTCTTGGGATTATCCCCGCGTGCGCAGGGAGCATTTGTGCGGCGGCACGACGGGACAGGTTCTTGGCGGATCATCCCGCGTGCGCGGGAGCACATCGACCTGTCCGATTTCGTCCGCGACGCCCTTGGATCATCCGTGCGTGCGCGGGGAGCACGGCTTGGCTTCCTCACCCGGCTCGACCAGCGGCGGTTCATCCCCGCGTGCGCGGGGAACACGAGTACGGGGCGTAGTTCACGATCCCAGTTGTGGGATCATCCCCGCGTGCGCGGGGAGCATGGTTACGCCCATCTCGCGAAGCTGGCGCCGCGGGGATCATCCCCGCGTGCGCGGGGAGCACGATCCTGTCGGGTATCTCGGATCCGTTGCGGCAGGGATCATCCCTGCGTGCGCGGGGAGCACTGCTGGGCCAGGCAACTGGGGTTGTCCAGGTTCGGATCATCCCCGCATGCGCGAGGAGCACCGCACCGCCTGTGCGACCAACGGCGGCCCGATCATCCCCGCGTGGCGGGGAGCACGGCGGTCTGCGCCAGCGACAGGTGCGACAGCGACGGATCATCCCCGCGTGCGCGGGGAGCACCTCACGGGCCGGAAACGCGCGCCGCATCCCGGTCGGATCATCCCCGCGTGCGGGGGGAGCACCAGGAGTTGGCGCGCTGGCTGGCCGAACACGTCGGATCATCCCCGCGTATGGGGGAGCACTCTTCCGCGATGAACGCCATCGCAACCTGCGGGGGATCATCCCCGCAGGCGCGGGGAGCACGGTCGCATCGACAACGTGTGGGCCACAAAGGAAGGATCATCCCCGCGTGCGCGGGGAGCACCCGGACCCCTTCTCGGGCTTCGCTGTCCGGCGCGGATCATCCCCGCGTGGCCGGGGAGCACGGACATCATCATCGAACGCGGCACAAAACCCGGATCATCCCCGCGTGCGCGGGGAGCACCCGGTCACTGCCGAGTTGATCAGTCCGATTGCCGGATCATCCCCGCGTGCGCGGGGAGCACACTTCTTGACCTGGCGGTTTCCCGACCGGATCACCACTTCTCATTCGGTTTGCTTTGAGACGCGCTCAGCCACAAGGTGTCTGCGCAACAGCCTCGATTTCGGTCTGAACTTTCGCCGGGCCACTCGCCGTCGCCAAACGACCTCGGACCGGTTCTCAGCGCTGTTCGATGCCCGGGATCATCCCCCGCGTACGCGGGGAGCACGGCCACGCCCGGAACCCGATGAACTCGGTGCCCGGATCATCCCCGCGTGTGCGGGGAGCGCATAGCCTTGGTCGTCGCTGACGAGCCCGCGGCAGATCACCCCGGGTGCGCGGGGAGCCCGCCGGTCGGAAGTGTGCTGCTCCCAGACATCCGGATCATCCTCACGTGCGAGCAGCGCTTCACCTCGCTGTTCTCGGCAGCCTTGGGATAGATCATCGAGTTCCGGCTTCACTGTGGACTTTTCAATCTGCCTCCGTCGTGCAATGTAGTAGACCGTATGCGGAATGTCTGATGTTGCATCGATCCCCTCGATCTGGGCGGATGTGTGTCGTCTCCAAAGTCGATCCCCGCGTGCAGGATCGGCGGTCGCGGAGCGCAAGCCCGTGCCGTCTTGATCGTCGAAATTCGGTTCGGTTATCAGAGGCTCCGCCTCTGCCTCCATCGGACACGCCGCAGGAATGCGGCGGACCAACAGCGACAGCGAGCATTGCAACGAGCGTGGCAGGGTGCGGCCGAACAAGGAGCGGCCCTCGTATGCGGGATGTGGATCCGGCGTTCGGATTGGCGCGACTTCTCGGCGCACTGGATTTCGGGTGTTTGGTTGGTTTCGGGGCGATAGGCTGCTTTGAATCTGCCTGTGTGTACCAGTGGAGAGGGATGAAATTCATAGGGGTGCACGGTGTTTGGCGGCTCATGTTTCCGATGGTTCGGTGGTTGAGAATCAGAGTTGCGGAGGGCTGGATGGTTATCTCACGTTCGTCGACATCGCGTGCTGATGGTGTTGATTGGCCTGTGGGGACGTTGATGGCGAGGTTGGGGGAAAGGTCCAGGCAGGACCTGCTCGGTCTGGCGTTGCCTCGTGAGGTTCCAGCGGGTGATGTTCTGATCCGTCAGGGTGAAGTGCGTAATCATGTTCTGCTGTTGCGCTCTCGGGAGGCGGCGTTGTCTGCGTGTGTGAAGATCAGTGCGGCTTCGCGCAGTGGTTATGAGACCCTGCTCGGGATTCGGGTCAGCGGGGATGTGGTCGGTGAGCTTGCGGCGCTGCGTGGTACGGCCAGAACAGCGACTGTGACTACCTGCACGACAACGCTCGTGCACAACATTCCGCACGGTTCGTTCATTGCTTTCCTGAACAGTCATGCTGATGCGTGGGAGGCGATGTGTCGGATGATCGCCGATCGGCTCGACTGGGCTAATCGTCGTCGTCTGGATTTCGCGGGATACGACGTTCCGAACCGGCTTGCCAGAGTCCTGCTGGAATTAGCTGAGCGGCACGGGTTTTCGACGGCCGAGGGGTATGAGCTCGGCGTTCGGTTGTCGCACACGGAACTGGGCAGACTCATCGGCGCTGGCGAGGATGCGATCGGGTTGGCGCTGCGACAGCTGCGTTCACAGGGCCTGGTGAAGTCTGCCTACCGCAACGTCACGATTAACGATCTTGATCGATTGCGCATGTTCGCCGACGACATCTGATTTGCGGTCGGAATCCTGAATTTTACGGGATCTTCGTACTGGACCCGTGTCACGCTCGTCTATGAGGAGCGGTGAGGCGGGCCAATCATCGTGCGCTCCAACATAGTTCAGGAAGGGGACCGGAATTGACCAGAGAAGTACCGTTTGGTCGCCGACTGTTGATGTCGGTCGATGCACGGGGGTACGGCGGTAGCGATGACCGCCGCCAGCAAGACATGCAGTCTGGTCTGCTGGCGGTATTGGACCAGGCGGCGTCGCGTGCGGGGCTCAACCGGTCCGCGTGGGCACGACAGGCTGGGGGCGATGGGGAGCTTGCTGTGTTGCCCTCGGAGGAATCCGAGATGGAGCATGTGGTCGTCGACGATTACGTGCGCGAGCTGGCCAACGCACTCGAGGTGCACAATCATGATCTGCGCGACGAGGCGCGACTACGGTTGCGGCTCGCTGTCCACTTCGGCGCGATGAAGGTCGCTGACAACGGGTTCGCCGGTCAGGGCATCGTCACGGTCTCTCGGCTCGTGGATTCCGATCCAGCCCGGGACGCGCTCGAGCTGCTACCTGCGGCATATCTCGTAGTGATTCTCTCGGATCAGGTGTATACCGATTCGGTCCGGCAGCGCCATACGTCGCTGCCGTATTCCGCATTCCGCAGAGTGATGGTGCGAAACAAGGAGTTCGATGACCCCGCGTACTTGTACGTGCCCGGGTACGACGTCCATTCGATTCTTTTGCCGGACAGAGCTACTGAGCCAGATGCTGGTCCACAAAGGCAAGAAGCCGCGTCCAGTTCGCCATCGCAGACCTCGGCCGGAGTCGGCCGACAAGCCTCGGTGGAGACAACAATCAATGGGAACGTTCACATTCCCAACGGTGTCATCGGCATGGTCTGGAATCAGTGATGAGTGAATCCTATTCTGCGGATAAAGAATCCGCCGTCTCGGCCGATAATTTGAGTGCAGGCCCGCTACCTGACCGGGAGGATGGCGCGGATCTGGAAGCGGTCGAGCCTGATTCGAGCACGATTATCGAGCAGGTCAACCAAATCAACCAGTACTACAACACCACGGTTCATCCGCCGAATAGCCAACTCGGGATGTTCACTGCTACAGCTGGTCTGGGTCATCGGACCCAAACGCTCGATAGCTCGGAGATCGAGAACGCATGCCGATGCTACGTGCTACCAGATGAATTCGATAACGCATTCAACGCCTTGAGTGCCGACCACGTGGTCCTGCTCGACGGCAAGGCCGGAGCCGGGAAGCGCACGGGTGCAATCAAATTGCTCCGCGAAGCCACACCCGGCCCATTGCTTGCGCTGCCTCCAACCGTGTCGTTGGAAGAGTTGGCGAACAGAGAATACGGGGCAGAACACGGATACCTTGCCGCCGATGTCGGCGTGCTCGAACGGCAGGCCGACACCGATTTCACCTGGCACACGGTTCGTGATCGCGTTCGTGGTGCCGAAGCCTGGTTGATAGTTACCGGTACCGGCAACGAAACCCACACCTCGAACCAAGTGGTCAAAGTCCCATGGAATCGACCTGATGCCCATGACCTGCTGACCGCGTGGCTCACCTCCCCGGACTGCACGGCTACTGATGAGGAAACGGTCGACAAGATCGCCGCCATCAAGGAGCAGCTACCGAGTGTCTACACGATCGGTGAACTCCGTGCGGTCGCGCAACAAGTCTGTGATGGGGCTGATCCCATCACGGCCTCGCGCCTATTCCAGGTATCCGTTCAGAACCGAGTCAGAGACTGGTTCGCGACTGGCCAGCGGACGCGGCGGCAGATCCTGGAAGTCGCCGTCCTGGCCTTCCTCGGAAACTGCGGCCAACGACCGTTCGAATCGCTTCTGTCCGAACTGCAAGACCTCTTCGCGAAACCCGCGCCACCAGATGAATCCATCGAGTCGTTGTCAGCCAGTGATATGGACGTGCTCCCCGAGCATCGGCGCACCCGCGTCGCTGACGCAAGCCTGATCCGCTGCGTGCCCGTCGAGCCGTACGACACATCGCGCCAGGTCCTCGAGTTCCGAGAAGACGTATATCGAAAGCACGTAATCACGGAGCTGTGGGAGCGAATGGATGTGACGTTCTGGGATTGCATTCGGGAATGGCTGAAAACGGTGATCCTGCGCAGATACGACGTTGACGCAGAGATCCGAAGACACGCCATCGCGGACGGGCTCGCTCACCTGGCCGCGGTCTCCTTCGATGAGGTCGAAAACGTCTACCTCGAGCCGTGGTCGAAGGGCAAGCACGGATGGACGTGCCGCAACATGGCTATCTTCGTGCTTTGGTCAATGTGCTTCGATCGGGTCCTCGCACCGATCGCTTTGCGTACTGCGGTGCGGTGGGCGACTGTCGGGACCCGGCAACAACAGTGGACCGCAACCCACGCCTTCAGCGGGGTTCTCGGCATCATCTATCCCAACGCGGCATCTCGACACCTGTCGCAGCTGATAATTCACAGCAGCGACGTTGTATCGAACCAAGACTCGGCCCTGGCAACCCTTTTCGCACGACTCGCCGTGGAGTCGTCGGCGGCCGAGATCGTGCTGACCACATTGGAGGATGAGCATCGTCGTGCCGGAGCAAGTCGGCGCGGGCGGTCTTCGGTGTTGTCCGCCATCGCGGAGGTGCTGACGGCGACCGCGGTCCAAGCGGAGATGTCGGCGATATTCAGCTACATCGACGAATTCAAGGACCAAATACCGATTGCTGCCCGTCTGTGGGGTCTGGTCCTATGCCACCGGCCATTCCGACGTCGGCTACTCGACGCCTTGCTGAGCGGTCTAGGCGATCTGACGAAGATCAGTTCCGAGCCCGAAGAAACGGCACAGCTCCTCGGTACCGCCCTCGCCGCCAACTTGCCGCCCCGCGAACACGCGTCTCTGGAACACGATTTGACCGCCCGCCACACGCAGCGGATCAGGCTGGATCCCAGCCGAACGACATCGAACGGTGAGCAAGTCGCCTTGCTGTTGCGAGTCCTGTTGGCGCCCTTGAGCACAGAATGTATCGGATGAAGGACATCACATGAGGTACCCCATCATCGAGCAACGAAATCTTGACGTCGTCGGTCGACGGGCACTGCGCAGACGTGTACGTCCACTAGACGAGCTACCGAAGCCAAACGCGCACGAAGTGCTTGTCTTTCGCGTGAACGGCCGACTGATCGCTGACAACGAGCACAGAAGCATCGACCAAGGCACTGTCGCCGACGCATCCCATGCCAGCTTGGTCGACATGAGTCTGAATATGCCGGTAATTGTCGAGTTAGCGATTCGAGCCGCTGACGCAACAACTTTCACCGTCCAGGTCACCTTCGAATGCACGGTGACAGATCCCGTCGCCGTCGTCCGCAACGGGCGAACCGATGCCCGCAACTTCCTCGAGGGCTATCTGCGTAGCGAGCACCGGATCTTCGACCTCGGCCAGAAGTATCGCTTCGATGAAGTCGCAAATTTTCGCCAGGAACTCATCGCAGGGGTGACCGCCTTCGTCACAGGAAACCCTGCGACCGAGCCGGGCATGCGGATCCAGCTCGCCGGTATCGAGGTGATCCCCTCAGCCGAATTGGCGGAATTCGAGCGCCGACGCAGGGAGCTCTTGCAGTGGAGCGTCCTGGAGGTCGAGAAATCCAGCCTCTTCCACACCGTAACTCGGACGCTGGAGGATCAGAAGCAGGAGCTTGAGGAGCTACGGCAGCGACACGACCACAAGCTGCGAGCCGAGGTCGGCACATTCCAACTCGACGAAGTCCAGAAACACTTCGACAGGATGGGTCACAGCTCCCAGCTCGGCGCGTATCTTGCACTGGTCACCGGCGGCATCAGCCCGGTGGAGTTCGCACAGCAACTGCGCACACAAGCCGAACGATACGAACAGCGGCGCGATAACGCGACCAGGCATGCCCTGAGAGAGCATCTCGATGCCCTCAAAGTGTGGATCCGTCAAGGAGGAACGGACAACGTCAACGTCGACCCCGACAAACTGGATGCGCTGTTCAACAGGCTGATCGACGACGTCACAACCGCCATCGATTCACTGCCACCCAAGAAACGGATGGAATCCATCGAATCGGGACCGATGACCAAGGAACACGACGATGCCGACTGAAAACAACAGCAGGCAGAACGGTCGCGGGAGTCGACACATGTTGACGACAAACTCGTGGCGTGCGCTCCGTCGGTGGGCGTACCGTGACCGCCAGGTGGTAGAAAATACATGGAAGACACTGGAACTGACCCTCGCCCAGGTGAAACACGCTGAGACCAAAGCGATCACCACACTCGCCACCGCAGGCGTGCTGGCACAAGTGCTGTTCAACCTTGTCCGAGCGGAAGCCAGGACAGCGAGCGTTGCTGTGTCGGTGGGAGCAGGGGCCTGCGCGGTCTTCATACTCAGCGCTTGCGTCGCCTCGATCTGCGTCCTGTGGCCTCGCGTGAGATCCAGCGAGAGATCGAAGAGCCTCTTTCACTTCAGCCACGCGGCGGACCCTGACCTAACCCCGGACACCTACATGCGCGCACTGACGACACTGAGCCACCACCCCGACAGCATCGTCGAACAGCTATCCGCTCAAATCATGGCGAATGCTGGAGTGGCACAACGGAAGTACCGGTTCGCAAACATCGCCGTCAGCAGTTTGCTCGCCGCAGTCGTTGTTCTGGCAACGACGGGATGCGTATTCGTTGTCTTGCAGTGAGTTTCCTGCTTCGCCCGGATAGGATCATCCCCGCGTGCACGGGGAGCACACCAGCGGCACCATACACAGGTTTTCGTACAGGGGATCATCCCCGCATGCGCCGGGAGCACCCGGACCTTGTTGCTAACCAGCACCTAAGCACCGGATCACCCATATGCGGGGAGCACGCCGGATGAGGTGCGCAAGTCGTGGCAGTTCCCGGGATCATTCCCGCATGCGCGGGGAACACCTACGTCGAATCATGGTCGCTGCCGCCCACGCATGCGCGGGGAGCACCGGCAAGATCATCAAGCTCCCCGCCCTTCAGGCGGATCGTCCCCGCGTCCGCGGGGAGCACTCCAGGGCAAGCGCATTCCATGACGCCGTCTCCGGATCATCCCCGCATGCGCGAGGAGCACCACCTGGTCGACCTGTTCGCTCAGCCAGCCTCGGGATCATCCCCGCATGCGCGGGGAGCGCTGAGGTCGGCGAGGGTCATGACGGTTGGTCTCCGGATCATCCCCGCGTCCGCGGGGAGCACTGTCCATGTCCTACACCACCCCGTATGACCGGTTCCGGACCATACCCGCATAATCAGGAAGCACCGTCTACTGCCATAGTCTCGATTCGCTGAATTGCGTTGCTATCGGTCGTATTCGGCGTAATCTGCACAAGGTCATCTTTCACCTGGAGGGGGCAGGAGTGGCGGAATCCGAAACATCATGTAGTCCAGTATGTTTCGACCTGTCCTCCGAACCGTGCATTCCTGTCCTGACCTCTGAGAACCGGTTGCAGTGGCGAAGTCTGCGAGACGTTTTCGCCGCAGCCGACTCGGACGAGATCGCCGTCAGCCACCCATCCCCCGGCACTGAGATCGCCTGTTACGAGCTCCTTCTCGCGATCTGTCACGCGGCCGGTTACACCCCTCGTGCACCCCGCGAGTGGTCCCTGTGGGTCGACCAGGACCGATCATTCGACGATGTCGTCGACTGGCTTACAACGGGCGACGGCCGAGGCCGTTTCGACCTGTTCGATCCCGAACGACCCTTTGGTCAGAACGCCTTCCTGGCCGCGCCGCTCAGGGACCTCGGCTACAGCCCGGTCCAGCTGATGCTGGACCGCGCGAAGAACTACAACCAGTTCGCCGACCATGTACATCTGCACGATCCAGATCCAGTCAGTGCTCGCGACGCGTTCTTATCGATGATCACTCAGCATTGCTATGGGCTCGGCGGCCGGATGATGACCGAGGGTGTTGTGAAGCAGGTGGAACACACTCTCGGCTACAAGGATCCCTTCACTCGTGGTGCTGTGGGTCGCCTCGGGGCTCGGGTACGTGTCCTTGCTCTCGGCGATACCCTCGGCGACACGATTCGGCTCAACCTCAGCATCAATCGCACGAGTGGCACGTTCAACGCCACGTGGCACGGTCGCCCGCGACGACAATTCATCTCCGTTCGGGAGAACCGGACGATGGATGGACCTGCCGACTGGCACAGCACCCTCGGTCGCTCGGTACTGTTGCGCGGCAAGAGTACCGGTGAAGGGACACCGACCGTTGATCGTGTACTGCTGGGCATGGGTGAGACGGTTACTGTTGCAAATGACAGCGACAGCTACGCCGACCACGACACCGTGTATCTCGGCACGAAGCCACTGCAAGCCAACCTGGGCAGGGCGCTGTGGCGCGATGCGCACGCCATCTATTCGGCCAGCCTCACCCCTGGAAGCGGTGATGGGCTGTTCGGCCTGCTGGGAAACGAACTCAAACGTCCGGTGCGACTACTCGCGGTGGGGCTGGCCGCTAATCAGCAGAGCGTAGATGGCTGGGTTCGGGATATCTTCCCATTCGACCCTGATCGGAAGAACTCACTGAAGCAAGCTGCCGAGCTCGGTGTGCAGCTGACCGATGACGCTGTCACGGCGTTGAATACTGCAGCATCCGAAGCCTTCCGCTACACCTACCCCGCCTGCCCACGGGAACAGCGCGAGAAACTGATGAAGCGTTTCTACGCCGCGGACTATGTGTGGGCGAGAGCCGACACGCCGTTCCATCGACTGCTCGACCGCGTCGCGGCTGGACACGACCCGCGACCCGAACTGCTCGCGCACGCAGAGACCATCCGCGATATCACGATCGAAGCACTCGACGAACGGCTCAGATCGCTGACACCGAACGCGCGCGGCTGGCAGGCCAAAGTCCGCGCCCGGGAGAAGCTTCTGAAGGGGCTACAGGCACGTCACTTCAAGCACCAGTTGGGACCTCGATGACCGACAACGGCGCAGTTAGCCCATCAGAACGCGACGCGGACGAGCAGGCTGCGGCACGCCTCGTAAGCTGGTTGCACGGCCTAATCGCGGCAGGGAACATTGGGCACCTGGCCGATCTGCGCCGAGCCCGCGCCGACACAGTAGCGCGGCTTCTGGCTGGCAACTACGCAGCGCCCAATGGTGTTGCTCTGGGCCCGAATTCGATCAAGGTGTTCGAGACGGTCGCCTCTCTATTCGCGCGGTTCCATGCAGGCGAATCGACCTTGCGGAGGGGGTCGGGGTCGCTCGGGTATGCGATGACCAAAGTCGGCAACCCAGGCCACCGGGGCACCGAGAACTCTGGCTGCGTACGACTGATCAACCAGATCCTGGTTTCCCGAGAGCCTCCGTATCGCCGTATCCAGCACGGGATCGATCTGCTACGAGCCGATTCGGGCACGCCGCCGAACTGGTACCAGCTCGCTGTCGATCTACTGCGCTGGACGGACCCGGACCGCACGATCCAACACCACTGGGCCCGGGACTTCTATCTGCCCCATACCAACTCGAGAAGGGTGCGCTGATCGTGGATGATCAGTACCTGTCCCTGCACGCGATCACGACGTTCTCTGGCGTGCTTCTCAACCGCGACGAGAACAACCTGCCCAAAGAGCTTGTGTACGGCGGAGTCACTCGTACCCGTGTATCGGCACAAAGCTGGCGCAGGGCCGAACGGATGTACATGCGAAACCAAGCCAACAACGGCAAAGGGCCTCTGGCAGGCCACACCTTCGGGATTCGGACTCGCGAGTGGGCGATCGAAACAGCCGACGCGCTTGTAGAATTCGGCTGGCCGAGAGAGAAGGCCAACGACATGGCACGGCTCGCTCTCGAGCATTGCAACTTGAACTTCGGAGATCCCGACAAGGATCCGATGAAGACCAAGGTTGCCATCTTCGCGCCCGCTGACGCCGGCAGCAGGATGGCGACAATCCTGCACTCTCCCCCCGTCACGCTCGACAGCTGGTTCGAAGCCGAGACGAAGCGACTGCGCGAAGAGGCCGAAAGACGCGCGGCTGTTCAAGCTGCCAAGAAGAGTCGGAAAGGCCAGACCTCCGAACCAGCCAGCACGGAGCAGCAGCTCGAGGTGACGCCCATCCCGAAGAAGGTGCGTGACGCTCTCGTGGCGGCTCTGGCTCCGGCCGACGCTATCGACATCGCGCTCTTCGGCAGGATGCTCGCCGAGATCGCCGAAGCGACCGATGTGGACGGTGCCATCCAGTCCATGCACGCGTTCACCGTGGACGCCGCAGAGGTTGACGACGACTTCTTCACCGCGGTGGATGACCGGAAGGAAAGCCGCAGAACTGCATTCGATGCGATCGATGGCTGGTCGGGCGACGACAGCGGTGCCGCTATGACCGGGTATCAAAGCCTGACATCCGGCACCTTCTACCGGAATGCCGTTCTCGACCGCGCTCAGCTTCGCCGGAATCTCATCCGCGCCAGCATTCCTCCCGAGGAAGTCGCAGAACGCGCTGACGCCGCGGAACGCGCATACATAGAGTCCTTTTGCCACTCTGTGCCGAATGCGAAGAAGAACAATACGGGCGCGCTCGGCACATTGCCAAAACTTGTTCTCGCAGTAAGTGGTTCGCGTCCAGTCAACTATGCCTCCGCTTTCGAGCAGGCTCTCGTCGCCAACGGCCAGTCGGTCAGTATCCAAGCCGCAAAGCGACTCCTTCGCCAACACGAGTTCGCGGCGGCGAAACTGCCCGGAATATCAGCCGGAAGAGCGTTGACCTACGACATCGACATCGCTGATCAGATTCTCGGCAAGAACGATTCGACGAGCATTGTCTCAGTCGACTCGCCCGCGGAGCTGATGCACGCAACGCTGCGATGACGTCAACGCTGCTGATTCGGCTTGCGGGTCCTCTGCAGGCGTGGGGAACACTGTCCAAATTCCGGCACCGCGATACCGATCCCGACCGTCCAACCAAGAGCGGCGTTATCGGGCTGCTCGCCGCCGCGGACGGGCACGACCGCAGTGGAACCAACCCTGCTTACCCGGACGCGCTACCACTGGAAACACTCGCAGCACTGCGATTCGGAGTCCGAGCCGACCGCCCCGGCGTGATGGTGCGCGACTATCACACAGTCGGTGGCGGGCGCTTCCCGATCCGACCGCGCGATCTGATCCTCGACGGGCGGCGTGTTCCGGCAGCGCACCTTCCACCTGAATCCAGCCAGCCGGCCCCTTTCGGCTCGTTCGATGCCCCCGGCTGGTATGGGGCTCCCAAAGGCATTGCACCTGATTCGTCGGGGGTTCTGCACGCAAACTCCGCATTAAGGCGCAACGGGCTCGTCACCGAACGCTGGTATTTGTCCGATGCCGCATTCGTGGCCGCCGTCGAGTCCGATGATCCGGAACTACTCGGGCGGCTTGCTGAGCGCCTCGACCATCCGCGTCGCATGGTATGGCTGGGGCGCAAGAACTGCCCGCCTGCCGAGCGCCTCAACCATGGCGTCCACGAGGGAAACCTCCGGACTGTCCTCCTCAGCACTGCCCTACTTCCCAACGCCCGTGAAGCCGAACCATATTCGTGGATCGAGACTGGCCCCAACGAGCCGGATTCCGTACCCGTCCAAGATCAGCCCGTCTCCTTCTCCTCCCGGCACCGAGTCCACATACAGAGATGGGAGCGCCGGCAGCGCATGGCAATCACAGATCCGATAATCACCTGGGAGGTGCCATGAGAGCCGCGCTGATCGCCTGCCACAGCATCCTCGAGCTGAATGCGCGACACCCCGAGACCCAACGCGCTTTGCTCGATGCCCAGGCGATGCACCGTCTGGTGATGAAGGGTTTCCTTGGCTGGGTCGAGGATGGCGCTCCCGACGCTCGCGCCCAGATGGGCGTCTTGCATACCTCGAACGTCGACTTGAAGAACCAGTTGCTGACCGTCGTCGTTCAATCCAAGGTCCCACCGGACTGGTCCCACCTGGACAAACGCCAGCTCAAGGCCGAACCCCAGGTCATCAAGGTTGACGAGTCTATCGAGACCGGCCAGCGGTACCGGTTCCGTGCTGTGGTCAACCCGGCCCGAATGAGCGATCGCCATCTTCCACCCGACGCCAGAAAATCAAGCCGACCTGAACGAAAACGGCTGGCCGACACAACGGCTCAGCACGCACAGCAATGGTTCGCCGAACGTCTTCAGTCGCTGGGGGAAAGCGCCGTCAATCAGCGTGGTGTCCACCGAATCGGCGCAGATGCGGACTCTCTCCAGCTCGCTGTTCGCATTCTCCCGAAGCTGAGCCATCTCCAAGGAAAGCCCGGCATGCGGATCGGCCGGGCAGAAGTACGCGGCGAATTAAAGATTACCGACCCAGAGGTCTTCGTCGACACCGTCATCGGTGGACTCGGGCACGCCAAGGCATATGGATGCGGGCTGATCCTGATCAAACCTGTGCTTGCCAGGGCTGCCGACTGATCTCGTCAATGACCTGATCTCCGCAGTCCTAGTGCCCTTGAACTCGGCCGGGGCGGAAGAAAATTCGAAGCGAAGATGAAAACGACTTGGTCACCCCTTATCTCTGCATGGCATGGGCGCCCATCGATGCCTCGGGCAGGGCTCGCGCAAGGACAGCACGACCACCTGTCCGGACTCGTCGCCGTATACCATCGCGGTGGGATCGTCCGGGTGGCCAACGCAGGCTGTGACAGTGGTTGTGTCCGTGACCCAGCGTGCTAGCTCCACTCCGCTCTCCAGCTCCCATAACCGCAGTGTCCGGTCGCTGCTACCGGAAATGACATGTCGGGCGTCCACAGTGACCGCTACCGTACGGACCCAGCCAGTGTGGCCTCGCAGGGTATGTACCAGGCGCTTGCTGTCCAGGCTCCAGACCCGTACCGACTGATCCTGACCGGCGGACACGATATGACGACTGTCGACGGTAACCGCCAGCGCATCGATCCTGTCGTCGTGGCCGTGCAGGGCGCACTCCAGTTGTCCGCTGTTCAAATCCCACACGCGCACGATCCGGTCGTAACCAGCGGAGACGATGCGCCGACTGTCAGCGGTCACCGCCACCGCGTACACCTCGCTATCGTGATGTTTCAGGATGCGTTCCAGGCGTCCACTGTCCAGATCCCATACCCGCACGGTCCCATCGCTACTGCCGGTAACAATGTGCTTGCTGTCGGCGGTGACCGCCACCGCGTAGACCACGCCGATATGGCCTTCCAAGGTGTACAGCGGTTCTCCGCTGGACAGGTCCCAGACGCCCACAGGCTGGTCGTAGCCAGCGACGACAACGCGCCGACCGTCGGTGGTGATCGCCACCGCGTTAATTGAGCCGACCTGACCTCGCAGGGGGCGTTGCAAATCTCCGCTGGCCAGATCCCAAACCCGCACCGTCTTATCGTGGCTGCCGGAGACGATATGCCGACCGTCGGCCGAAACCGCCACCGCGTAGACATGGCTTGCGTGGCCTTGCAATTCACGTTCCAGACGGCCACTGGCCAGATCCCACACTCGCACGATCTGGTCGTCGCCAGCGGAGACGATCTGCTTGCCTTCTGCGGTGACCGCTACTGCGTGGACAGAGCCGGTATGACCGTGCAGGATGCGTCCAGAAGCTTCATTGTCCAGATCCCAGACCCGCACAGTTCCATCGCGGCTGCCGGAGACGACATACCGGCCATCGGCCGAAACCGCCACCGCCTCGATGTCCCTAATGTGGCCTCGCACTGTATGTTTCAGATCTCCGGTGGCCAAATCCCAGACCCGCACCGTTCGGTCGAACCCGCCGGAGACGACATACCGGCCGTCGGCCGAAACCGCCACCGCGTTGACATGGTTGTTGTGGCCCGGCAACGTGCATTCCAGGCGTTTGCTGGCCAGATTCCATACTTGCACGTTCCGGTCGCCGCTGCCGACGATAATGCGCTGGCTGTCGGCAGTGACCGCCACTGCGTAGATGTAGCCGGAGTGGCCTTGCAGAGTGTGTTCCAGACGTCCGCTGGCCAGGTTCCACACTCGCACGGTCCCGTCGAAGCTACCGGACACGACGCGATGGCCGTCGGCGGTGAGCGCCAGCGATTTGACTTCTTGCTCATGGCCTTCGACGACGCGTTTCAGTTGCCCGCTTTCCAGATCCCATACTCGCAAGGTCTTGTCGCGGCTCCCGGAGACGATGTGCTTGCCGTCGGCCGAGATTGCTACTGCGTTGATTCGCTCGTCGTGACCTTGCAGGATGCGTTCGAGCGGTCCGCCGGGTTCAGTGAGACTGCCAGGAGTTCGGGGGCACAACCAGAGATGTTCATCAGATGGGCAGGCCGTGTCTAAAAGGGCGCAAATTTTCGGCTCAGGGTTCCCGAGCAGGCGGCCAACGAGCTGGCCGGCGAGCAGCCGCGGTTCGTGAGCCAAGGTGTGCGCCGAGAGCTGAAGGGCGCCATGAGCTGCTTCGACTGGAGTTGAGCGGCGGCGCTGATAGGAATAGTCGGCGAGCAGATCGCTGATGCCAGCCACCGAGAGCTTGCGTTCCATCCATGCGAAACTCATGAGCAGTTCGTCGAGCTGCTCGTGGCGCTCAGCATGCGCAAGATGGAAGGCGAGATTCTGGAACAGGTAGCCGTCGTCCGGGCCACTCGCCCATGGAGCCGGGTCGCCGTTGCCGCCACCGGGGTCGGTCACTTGCAGTATCTGTGAGCGATAGCCGTCGATGAAGCGGCCGTGAGTGTCCATGACGCCACCAGGACTGGCGGTGAGCTGATGGGTGGCAACGTCGAATTCGAGATCGTGCAGGGTGTACCACTCTCGGGTGTCGCGCTGCACCAGGCATCGGTCGACGAGCCGGGTAAGTCGCCGTTCGACATCCTCGACAGCATCGTCTGCTGGTGCCCACAGGGCGCTCACCGCGTTGAGCGGGACGCTGCCGCGGCCGGCAAATACGGCGAGCTCCCGGTAACGCTCCCGATCAGCTGGGGACAGGTCGTCCACGCTGAGGGTGATCGAAGCCAGGACACTGGCATGCTGATAACCGTCAGGCCCGTACTCGTCCGCGATCGCCTGAATGTCGGCCCCTTCGAGCAGGTCCGATACATCCTGCCAGACCCGCGGGCGGCCACCCCGAGCCTTGATCATCCCACCGAGCAGCGCCACGCCCAGCGCCAGATTGCCCACCCGTAGGCACAGCGAATCCGCCACGGGTGGGAATCGATCGACAGCAGTATCAGTCCAGCGGCCCAGCAGCGTCAGGGCTTGCTCAAGCGTCAACTGGTCCACCTCATGCACGGTGGCGCCGAAAGAACGGGCGATCCCGCGGTCGCGTGTAGTGAACAACAGCGCGCCCCGTGCGCCAACCACGTTGAGGGCTCGCAGGATATCGATGTCCCACACATCGTCGACGACTAGTAGAACTGCTCTGTCAGCAAGTAACTCAGCGAGACGGTGCCGGCCCGCCTCGACAGTCGAGAAGGACACCACCTCGCCGGTTAGCAGCCCGACAAGGCGTTCCTGTAACAGCGTCGGCGCCACGCCGCGCATCGCATCGACCCAGACAATGCCTTCGGAGAAGGCCGCCTGCATATCCGGGTGCCGTGTTATCGCAGTCGCGAGAGTCGTCTTTCCAGCACCGCCCATACCGACCAAAGCCACCGAGGCATGCGCGAATACGTCACCTCGCGCCACCTCAACGATCCCGGTCCGAGCGACATACCGCGACGGGACGTCGGGGACGAAACCGATGAACGCGGTACCCGACACCCGCGGGAACTGCGGGGTAGCAGGGTGCCGGGCGGGTAAAGGGGCTGTCGGGGCGTGGACAATGGTTATGTTCTTCGCGTTCACGCCCGCGAAAGTGTTGATCGCTGCCCCAGGTCCCCAGCTGGGTGAGGCGGCCGGGACAGGGGCTACCGGCGCGCCGACGAAGGGTCCTGTTGGTCTCGGCTTCCCGCGCGCACTGACCCAATCTCAATGTCACCGTCGAAACGGCCGTCGACCACCCGCACCCCGGTGCCAGCAGAGGCCACCTCGCGGATCCGCAGCGCCGCGGCCTCCACCCGTTCCAGATCAACCCCTACCGCTGCACCGGCCGCAGCTTCGTGGGCGCGGACCGCCGAGAGAAGCGCTTGAGCGGCAGCCAGCAAGTCCACATCACCACCAGCACCCGCGGCCGCCAGATCCTCGGCGAATTCGTCACGCCGGTGCCGCGAGTCCGGTCGCTGTTCTAACGTCTCCACGTCGACCTGTCCATAGCGGCCCGCAACCAAACCCTTCAGCCGCTGATATGCCTCAGCGACCGCTGCTTTGGCCGTATCCCGCAGACCGGCAACCGCCCCAACCGCTAGCGCTTCGGCCACGACCTCTGGCACCGTCTCCAACATCGACATCCCCTCCGCTTCCGCACTAGCAGGCGAAATCACTGACCGCGCCCCGACTGTACTACTTTGTTGGACTTAGCCAGAACGAATCGCTCTGCGATATAGCAACTTTCGAATGTAGATTGACTGTTGGCTCGCTCCCCCCGTCGGCGCCGCCCACAACAACACCCTCACCACCCTGCGGGCCATCGTCACCGCCCTCACCGACCGCGACGACACGACAGCCACCGAACTACTCGACGCCATACCACCGGTCCCCACCGGCCAGGACGACATCAGCGTCGCAGGCAGTATCGGCGTCGGCATCAGCCTGCTCGACGTCTGGCTGTCGGGCCGCGACCCCGAAACACCGAAAGGCTCGCCCCGCCGTCCACCTGCCCTGCGGCCACTGGACCGGCGAACGCGCCGCCACCGACCTGCTCGCGCTGGCCCGCAACACCGCGTCTTCCGGATCATCCCCGCGTGCGCGGGGAGCACGTCAGCGACCGCAATTCGGCGATCTGCTGCGCCGGATCATCCCCGCGCGCGGGGAGCACCCGCCCAAGTTGATCGACGGATTCAGCGCCACCGGATCATCCCCGCGTGCGCGGGGAGCGCTTCTGCCGGAACCCGAAGATCGAGCCGAACTGGGGATCATCCCCGCCTACGCGGGGAGCATGAGGTGCAGAACGTGATCATCTCGATCGTGCACGGATCATCCCGCCTACGCGGGTAGCACTTGGAGATGGAGGCGTTGCCGTCGAAGTAGGCCGGATCATCCCCGCGTGTGCGAGGAGCATCTCCGAGCGATGCTACTGGCTGTGTTGCCGACCGGATCATCCCCGCGTGCGCGGAGAGCACAGCCCGTGGGAGTGGATGGTCGCCAACGCCCCAGGATCATCCCTGCGTGCGCGGGGAGCACCTGCAACCTCAAAGCTTGAGTGTCACCACCGAACTCCCTCGCGAGCAAATCGACCACACTCGCCGCCAACCACCGGTCGAACAAGTGCCCGGCAACATCAGCCGAATCATCCATGTGCTGCCACAACGGAAGCCACGCACCAGCGGCGTTCGGCGACTTCGCCCATACCGAACGAGAAGCTTCACTCAACGCCAAGGGTTCCCCTAATCGACAGATCCGGCTCCCACGCACCGAACACGAAGACTCTCGCACCCCCCACCGACAAGTTCCGGCGCCTATACCCCAATAACGCACGCCCCAAACAACTTCGGCCACGCTACCCCCAGCCCGGACCCCGCGCATGTAATTTGATGCATTCGACCGGACCAACCACAAACCACTATTGCGGCCTTGCGAAAAATTCCGACCAGCGCACATAACACGAATCCACATGCGCAGGACGAGCCCTCCCACGCGCATGAGGAACACCGCACCGCGCCCGAAGGCGAGACAGACGAGGGCCATCCCCGCAGGGCGGGGAGCACTCGAACGGAACCTCGCTGCGCGCCCGTGAGGACGGATCATCCCCGCAAGCGCGGGGAGCACGCACCCGTCCATTCCAGATGACCGGTCGCGAGAAGATCATCCCCACAGGCGCGGGGAGCAGACCAGCTCGTCGCCGCTCAGTCCGGCGGAATGGGGATCATCCCCGCGTGCGCGGGGAGCACCTCGTCGTCCAAACGGATGTCGAGACTCCTAGCGGATCATTCCCGCGTGTGCGGGGAGCACTTCACCAGCTTCGGTCACCCGCCGTTCGAGATCGGATCATCCCCGGGTGCGCGGGGAGCACCCTGGGCACGTCCCGAACCTCTACCACCGTGCCGGATCATCCCCCATGCGCGGGGAGCACGTTCCTGCGCCGTTGGCCATCGCATCGGTGCGCGGATCATCCCCGCGTGCGCAGGGAGCACTCTGCTTCCCCCACAACGCGAGACGAATCTGTCGGATCATCGCCCGGGGAGCACCCGCGCTGACCGCGAGCGGAAGCGTGCAGCCACGGATCATCCCCCGCGTGCGCGGGGAGCACTTGGTGATGATCGACAGCAGGTCGGTCTGGATGGGATCATCCCCGCGTGCGCGGGGAGCACCTGTGCTGTTCCGGTGAACCGAGCTTCACCACCGGATCATCCCCGCGTGCGCGGGGAGCACCTGATAGCCGTCACGCCGGAGTACGAAGAAGCGGGATCATCCCCGCGTGCGCGGGGAGCACGTGTCGATGCGGGCGCGGTGCACGGCGGTCTGCGGATCATCCCCGCCTGCACGGGGAGCACGAAGGCCAGATCACTGCTGTCGCGGAAGATCCCGGATCATCCCCGCCTGCGCGGGGAGCACTTCATGATGTCGCCGCTGCGAACGCCGAGTGCCGGATCATCCCCGCCTGCGCGGGGAGCACCTTGGATTCGTTATGGCGACTCGTGAGCGTGTCGGATCATCCCCGCCTGCGCGGGGAGCACATCCAGTACCGCGACCTGAGCCTGTCTTAGCACGGATCATCCCCGCCTGCGCGGGGAGCACACTTGTTGACCAGCGGTGATCTTGCCAGAGTTGTCAATTCTCATTCGGTTTCACCGACAGCGTCTTCCATCCTCCGGCTACGCGAATACAGACCGAGCAGTCACGTAAGAATGCAGCAGTAGAATCGGTCTCCCCAAGTCAGCCATTACATGCCAAACCCGTACGGAGCGTACAGCTTCCGGACGCTGGACTCGCCAGACATGATGGGAAGGCGGCGCGACTGATCGGACTGGGACAGACGGCGGCGCGGTCCGGAGCGTCGGTGGCCGAGGAGCGCTGGCACGCACAGTCTGGGTCGTCGGGTCGGTTTCGGTTATCGGGGACTCAGGCATTCCCAGTTTTGCCTTTGCTACTGCTCTGAGGTATTCGACGGCCAAGGCGGCTTCGTGCACTTCGCCGACCTGCCCACCGGCGACGTACCCACCGAGCCGGGCGTCTGGTGGTGACGCGGCCGACAGCGACACCACCGGGCGTTCCTGCCGCACAGTCCTGCGGGGTGGTTCAAGGGCAAGGACCCTTCTGTTCCAGGGCTGCGTAAACACTGGGATGCCACCGGGTCGACGCCGCGGGTGAGCGCAGCTGATCACAGGCCCCGCACAGCAGCACGGGGCTCGCCATCGACCGGGGTCGCGTACTTCTCACAGACAGTGGAGGTGCAAGGCCGAGAATTCCTCACCGGAGAGGCTGATTTCGGCGACCACGATGTTCTCCCCGATCCCCGAAGTGCGCGACGCACATCGACCTTCGCCAGACCGAACTCCCCGACGAACGGCGTCTGCTACCGCTGCTGAGCCCGGCGCCTCACCTGGACACGACCTTGCGGGCCCGCCACGGCCGTGCCTGGCGCGACCATAGCGGCCACAGCGACGATGAACAAACGCCGCATGCGTGTCCTTAAACCTGTGAACTCTTGTGACCCACACCGAAGCTCGACCCTCAGCCGGGACTGGCTGATCATCGGCGACTGCGGTCGCATTCGGCTAGCGAACCCGCGGCGTATTCTGTGCTGAGCACCGGTGATGCAGTGCGAAGTGACTGTTTATGGATTCTGATTTCTTCAAAACGCAACGTGATCTAGGCATAGATCTGGTCACGGAGTTGCGTGCGGTCGGGTTTGTTGACGTTGCCGAGATCGGGCGGGGTGGTTTCGGTGTTGTGTATCGCTGCACCCAACCAGGGCTGGACCGCGTGGTGGCGGTGAAGGTCCTGACCTGCGAGCTGGAGGAGAATCGAGAGCGTTTCCTTCGTGAGCAGCGGGCGATGGGTCGATTGACCGCGCATCCGAACATCATGGAGGTGCTCGAGGTCGGCGAAACCCCCACCGGCCAACCGTACCTGGTCATGCCGTATCACTGCCAAGGTTCGCTGGACGCACGGATCCGCCGCGATGGCCCGCTGCCGCTGGAGGAGGTGCTGCATGTGGGGGTGAAGCTGGCGGGTGCGCTGGAAGCAGCGCATCACGCAGACATCTTCCACCGCGACGTCAAACCGGCCAACATCCTGCTCACCGATTACGGCGAGCCGACGCTGAGCGACTTCGGCATCGCTCATCTGACCGGGGGTTTTCAGACATCCACTGGCACGGTGACCGGCTCCCCGGCGTTCACCGCACCCGAGGTCCTCAACGGGGAGCCGACCAGCCGGGCGTCGGACGTCTACGGGCTCGGTGCGACGTTGTTTTGTGCGCTGACCGGTCACGCCGCCTTCGAACGCCGCAGCGGCGAACAAGTCGTGGCCCAGTTTCTGCGCATCACCGCCCAACCGGTACCCGACCTGCGCGAGCGTGGCATCCCCGAAGACGTCAGTGCCCTCATCGAGGCCGCGATGTGCCGGGACCCCCAGGACCGCCCCACGGCCGCGCTGTTCGGCGAGCAGCTACAGCTGCTCCAGCTCACGCACGGTTTCGCCGTCGACCAGATGGCACTGCACGTCGAACAAGGCAGCAGACCAGCGGTGGCGCCCGCCCAGGTGACCGGCATTCCCGCAGCCAGGGGCGTTGGGCAGCGGGAGGGAACAGGAAACCTGCCGCCGGAGCTGACCAGTTTCGTGGATCGGCGTAGCCAGGTGCTGGAGGCGAAGAGCCTGCTGTCGAGGTCGTCTCTGGTAACGCTGACCGGGATCGGTGGGGTCGGCAAGTCACGGCTCGCGCTGCGGATCGCCCACAAACTGCAGCGAGATTATGCCGACGGCGTCTGGCTGATCGAGCTGGGTGAGTTGCGCGATCCGTCGTTGTTGGCCGATGTCGTAGCCGCCGCATTCGGTGTGCGGCAGGTCGGCCGACCGATGCTCGAGGTCCTGATACAACACCTGTCCACCCGCGAGGTGCTGCTGGTGCTCGACAACTGTGAGCACATGATCGAAGCAGTCGCGAAACTGGTCGAATCACTGTTGCGCGCGTGCCCGAAGACGCGGATCCTCACCACCAGCCGCGAGTCCCTGGGCCTGGGTGGGGAAGCCGTGCTTCCAGTGCCACCGCTGAGTTTTCCCGATCCGCGTAGCGGGTCGTCGGTGCGGGGTGCGGCTGGTTACGAGGCGGTGACATTGTTCGCCGAGCGTGCCGCCGCGGCGGTGCCGGGCTTTCACCTGGACGAGGACAATCGCAACAGCGTGGCCAGGATCTGCGCCCGGCTCGATGGGTTGCCCTTGGCGATCGAACTGGCTGCGGCGCGGCTGCGTACCATGTCCCCTGAGCAGATCCTGACACGACTGACAGATCGGTTTGCCGTGCTGACGCGCGGGCGACGGGATGCGCCGACCCGACAGCAAACGCTGGGCTGGTGCATCGGCTGGAGCTATGACCTGTGCACACCGACCGAACAGCGACTGTGGGGACGGCTGTCGGTATTCGCAGGAAGCTTCGAACTCGACGCCGCCGAAGATGTCTGCGGCACCGACCTGACCGAGCCGCAATTCCTCGATGCGTTGTCGGCTCTGGTGGACAAGTCGATCCTGATTCGGGAAGAGTCCGGCGCTGCGGTGCGCTTCAGGATGCTCGAAACCGTGCAGGAATACGGGAGTCAGAAAATCATCGAGGCCGGCGAGTACACCGATCTTCGTCGCCAGCACCGCGACTGGTACGAACGGCTAGCACTCGACGCGGAAGCCGACTGGGTCAGCCCCCGCCAACTGAATTGGATCATCCGGCTCGAACGCGAGCTACCGAACCTGCGCAAAGCGCTGGAGTTCAGCATCGCAGACCGCGACGCAGCCGGCCTACGCACCGCCGCTGCGCTATTCAGCTTTTGGTTTTCGAGTGGGCGGCTCACTGAGGGAATCCGCTGGTGCGAGCGTGGACTGGCCAGTACACGTGGCGAAGCGACCGACCGCGCCAAAGCCCTGTTCACTATCAGCGCTTTCGCCGCGCAATTGGCAGACATTGCGGCCGCAACCAGTCGCGCAGCCGAGTTGCGCGTCCTCGCCGAGCAGCAGCCAGCCGACCCCACGATTGGCGCCCTGCTCGCCTACGCAGACGGTACCGCCGCGATCAGCAGTGGCGATCTGGCTCGCGCAGGCGTCCGGTTGAACGATGCCGTCGAAGGATTCAGTGCCCCCGATGACCTTGCATTCCACTTGAGGGCACTGGTTCTACTGGGCTGGAGTCGTGTCCTACAGGGGGATATGCCCAGCGGCGTCGCCTGCCTGGAAAAGGTGCTGACTGTTCCGGATGCGCACCGCGACACCGAGATCCGGGCACGGGCACTGCGACCCATGGCGCTGGCGGCCTGGCAACAGGGTCAGCATGAGCAGGCTGAGCGACACTTGGATGAGGCTCTTCGATTGGTGCGACCGGTGGTCGATCCGCTCGTCGCTTCGGTGTGTGTGGAGTTACTGGCATGGATGGCCGCCGAGAAGCGTGATGCCCGGCGGGCCGCCGTGCTGTTGGGTGCGGCCTACGGGCTCGGTCACGCGGTCGGTTCCAGCATCATGTTTCCCCATATGGCTGCCTACCATGAGCAGTGCGAGCAATGCGCGCGTGATGTTCTCGGTAGGCGGGGCTATGAGTCCGGCTATCGGGAGGGCGCCGCGATGAGTTTCCAGGCAGCGGTCGACTTCGCGCTGCGGGAGCAGCCTCGAGCCATGGCACAGTCAGATCGTGGCTCGGCGAGCCTGACCAAGCGCGAGTGGCAAGTCGCCGACCTCATCGCGGAAGGACTGACCAACAAGGCGATCGCCGCCCGACTGGTGATCTCACAGCGCACAGCAGAAGGACACGTAGAGCACATCCTCACCAAACTGGGATTCACCTCACGAGCACAGATCGCCATCTGGGCCGCAGAACACTCCGGCAATAAGGTCTAGTAGAGGGTCGGCCGGAATACGCCAGAAACCTGCCGCGAGTTCAGTTTTCGCTGGTGACGGCTGCTGGTCTGCGCCGGATCAGCTGGCCCTCGATGTGGCCTGGTCGTGGTCTCGGAGTCGCCGCAGGATTGTGGCTGGGGAGGGGTGCCGGACACAAAGTAGCCGAGGGACTTTACCTATCCTCCGATGGTTCTGTGAGCTTCCGTCCCGCTCCGATCGATGCTCAGGATCGGCGACCGAGTGCCTGCAACCTCTCGAGTCCGAGGAGCCATGTCGGCGCTGTCCGGAGCGCGTGTCAGCTCTGTGCGGCGTTCGTCTCGGCCAGCCATGCGTTGCCTGCTTCCAGGATGGCCGCCTCCTGCTCGCTGAAGCGAGTCGGGTAGGTGCCGA
>NZ_JBSGEQ010000062.1:0-29440 GCF_053602975.1 Nocardia sp. NPDC004278 | reverse complement strand
GCCGAGGTCTACCGGCACCTCAACCTGCAGATGACCTACCATCCCGCAAAACGACTCGTGCGGGTCGAGACATCTCTCGACCCGCACGGTTGGGGCTATGGTAAGTGTCCGGAGGGGGACACATGCGCTAACCACACAACTTGACCTGCGGAAACGCTGAACTTGATGGCATGGCGCACGCGGCCCGTCGAAGACGACGTGAGGTAGCACCCGGGATGTGAACCCGACAGTTCTAAGGATCCAGGGGCCCGTGCGGAAGCGTGGCCAGGCTGCGCCGGTTGGTGTCGTCGTGCTGTTGGGTCTGCTTGCGGCGGCGACCGGTGCCGGGCAGTCGGCGGCGATGCTCAGGGCACCGCCTGCAGTCATCGGCTGGGTCGTTTCTCCATCGATAGTCTGGATGGTTGTCGGCGGAGTATGGGCGGCACCCACACCGGCGGATCACTCCGCGCGACCACCGCCTGCCGCTACTGCGCAGTCCGACGCGGCGTCCGGGAACCATTCCCGTCCACCTGCTGGTTCACCTAAAGTCTGCACGCACCACGACATCTGGCTCAGCGATACCGGGCAACCCACCCTCGATGTCAACGCCTGCCCCGAAATCATCGCAGTTCAGAGCATTCACACCAAGGATGAATCACTGGCACCGGACAACAGCTCGCCGAGCTACTTTGGCAGGACTTCGGCATGGGTCGGGGGTGGGGCGTCGACTGATCTCGGGACAGTCCCGCGGTCGTAGGCGATCCGTGCGGCGCCGATGGCGGCGAAGATGCCGGCGCGCAGCGTCGCCCCAAGGGCGGTGCTGCGCGGAACCTTGCCCCGCACCAGGTCGCCGATTCCCGCCACGGTGTCGGAGATGTCGCAGAGAAGGGCGAGCTGCTGCCAGCGACGGCGGGCGTCGCCCGTGGTCGACAGGTAGCCGAGGCCTAGGGCCACGGCTCGGATCCCGCACACGCGGACGACGTAGTCGAGCTCTGGGGACCGCTCCGCGGCTGCGCCGAAGAACCGTGCTGTGCCGCTCGGGGTGACGCGGCTCGCCGCGCCACCCGCCAAGCGGCCGACGGCCATCGCGAGCAGGCCGGCCTCGACGGCCCTGTCGAGGCCGGCCTGCTCGCGTCGCGCGCCTCGCTCGTACCCGGACCCGCGGCCGGACGGTCGGTGGACTGGATCGTGGTGTCGGTCATGTCTCCTTCTCGGATGGTATAGCCGTGAACGATATTCATCGTTGGGTGAGTGGGATCGCGGATTGGATGTGTCCCGCGACCACGTGGGGCGAGTGCTCTCGGGTGGTGGCCAAGCGGTACTTGTGATTCGGCTTTCCGAAGGTCGGGTGGCTGACAGCCCAAGCGGCGGTGTTGATGATTGCTGACGTGACACGTGCGGCCGTGCGGCTGCGCAGGGCTCCGGGTTTCGCTCGTGCGTCATCGTCGACCACCCGGCCGATGCCCTCGCCGTCGGTGACAGTGACGGTTCGGTGCTCGGCATCGACGCTGGTGACCCGCGCCAGTCGTAGCTGGATGTCGGTGCCCGCGAACACCTTCGCCAGCGGCCGGTGCCGAAGATCCTGTCCGGCGGCGAGCTGATGCAGACGCAGCCGCTCGACGAAATCGGGTTCGGCGTTGACCACGATGATCTCGAAGTCGTCGGAATGGAGCTGGCGGGCCAGGGATGTGGCGGAGAAGGCTCCGGCGTATCCGGCCCCGAGGACGATGATGCGGTGCTTGATGGTTCGCTCCTGTCTGGTGCGCGTGCTTGCTGAACAAGACACCGCCAGTCGCGATTTTCTGACAGCATTAATGAGTGATGTGTATCACCTAGAGCCTCGTTCAGCGGACGGCCTCCATTCCGAACCCCGCTAGATAAGTAAGTTCGAGCCCTGGTCAGTGGTCCCTACCGTTTGCACCCGCAAATGGTGTGACATAAACACGTGCGGGGATCGTCAGCAGAGGGCGCGCTTCAATGCCAACCAGCACAAAGCCGGACTGCCGCACTTCAGCCGATGAACGGCTCGGGGCCGAAGCGGCCCCAGGCCACGAAGGCGGCCGCAGCGAGGAGGGCGAGACACAGCGCGACGTTTTTGTAGTGCCCGTAGCGGGCGTGGGTGATCATCCCGCCGATCATCAACAGAATCCAGCAGACCGCGGTCACCGGCACCACCACCGGTGCGATGTCGAGCGCTGCGGGCAGGACCAGGCCCGCCGCGGCCAGGATCTCGAGGCCCCCGAGGGTTTTGACGAAACCGGCGCTTGCGCTCTCGGTCCAATCCGTTGATTCGTCCAGCTTGGACTTAGGCAAGAACACTTTGGTGGCGCCACTGAACAGGGAGAGGGCGGCAAGCAGCCCGGCAACGATCCAGAGGGCGAGGTTCATGAGCTTCCTTCAGGTGCGGGCGACTCGGGCTGGCCGTCGATCCGCCGAGCCGTTCGTCGCCGACGGGCTGCCAGACAATGCCGTTCGCGGGCATCGGTGTCGGCTTCCCGATGGTGTAACTGGTCGGGCATAAGACACCGCCAGTCGCGATCTTCTGACAGCCTTGACCAGTGATGTGGATCACTTGCCGGAGCCTCATCCGGCCGACGACCTCCATGCGGAACCATTGCTGCGTCGATCGCACGGCGAGCCCGCAGACCGAACATACTGTGATCTGCTTCATAAGATGTCAGGATTTTCGTCGATGCGGTGTCTTGTTCTCGACCCACTTGGATCGAAGGAGACACCATGGGCAAAAGCATCGAGGTAGTCGTGGTCGGCGGCGGATACGCCGGAGTGATGGCGGCCAATCGTGTGAGGCAGCGCGACGACGTGACGGTGACCGTGATCAATCCGCGGCAGGTCTTCGTACCACGGCTGCGGCTGCACCAACTGGTGGGCGGCACCCACGATGCGGTCGTCGACTACCAGGAGGTACTCGCCCAGGGCGTCGAGCTGGTGGTCGACAATGCGACACACATCGACGCGACCGGGCGCACCGTGACCCTCGCCGAGGGTGGCAGCATCGGCTACGACTACCTGATCTACGCGGTAGGCAGCCTCAGCGGCGGACCGCAGGTGCCGGGCGCGGCCGAATTCGCTTATCCGGTCGCGACTTTGGAGGCCGCGCAGCGGCTGCGGTCGGTGCTCTTCGACACGCCTACGTCGGCAACGGTGACGGTCGTCGGGGGCGGTCCGGTCGGTATCGAGACCGCTGCGGAACTCGCGGAACAGGGTCGCAGTGTCAGGCTGGTATGCGGCGGTCTCGTCGGCCCGTACCTGCACCCCAGCGCTCGGCGCGCAGCCCGCAAATACCTCACCAAACTAGGCGTCGAGGTGATCGAAGGTCCGGATACGTCGGTCACCGCGGTGCGGTCGGGAACCGTGGAACTCGGTGACGGTCGCACCCTGGCGAGTCAGGTCACCATTTGGGCTGCGGGTTTCGGTGTGCCCGATCTGGCCGACCGCAGCGGGTTGCGCACCGACGCCGCCGGGCGGCTGCTCACCGACGAGACACTGACCAGCATCGACAGCGCTCGCATCATCGCGGCGGGCGACGCGTCGGCGCCGTCGGACCTGCCGTTCCGGATGAGCGCCTACATCGCTGGATGCCTGGGCGCCCACGCCGCCGACACGGTGCTGGCCCGGATCGCGGATGAGCGGCCGGCGCCGATCGACCTGGCATTCCAGGCCATGTGCTTCAGTTTCGGCCGCGGTGCCGGGATCTTCCAACTCCTTCATAAGGACGACACGGCGAAGCGGTTGTACTTCACCGGGTTCATGGGCCGCAAGCTCAAGGAGTTCTCCTGCGCCGCCAGCGTCAAGCACCTGGTGACCGAGGCGCACAAGCCCGGCTCGCACCACTGGCCGAAGGATGGTGAACACCGGCCCGCCCTGCTACGAGCCCGGAATGAGAACGTGACGACACCGAGCGCATAGACGCCGGTTTCGCCGCTATCACCAGTGGCACGGTGGGCGGCAGCGTTCGAATCGAGAACGCCGCGCATCGTGCGCCCGTACCGGCCCCACGACCCACCTCCAGGAGAGGAATTCATGCACACGACAGGTGAATCCGGTGCGCGGCGGCGGGCCGAGGGCGAGGCCGCGAGCTGTCGAAGCGTTCCGGCGCGCGCTTGAGACCCGGGACCTGCAGGGCCTGCTCGACGTACTCGCCCCCGAGGTGGTGGCGATCAGCGACGGCGGCGGCATCAAGCAGGCCACGCCACGGCCCGTCATCGGCGCGGACAAGGTGGCGAGCACGGCGCCACCCAGGCCGTCATCGTACTGGTCACTTGGATCGCTCTCGGCGCGGCGCTGTGTCTGGGTCGGCGGTCTGCACGCCGCGCCGTCAAGGCCGCCGCAGGATTTCGGACGACGCACACGTCACTGTCGGCTGCCAGGAGGAAGGGCAGGCGACATCACCGGCCGAAACCACTTCGGCACCCCGCACCACCCAACCGCGCCAATAGGGCGAGTGACCTGCCACAAAGCTAACGGGGGCAGGGACGCGGTGGTGTGCCCGAAGACCTAGGACACCGGATCTGGCACGTCGTTCAGGCGTGGGATTTCCAGGGGCGAGCCAGCCTTCGCCCCGCCCCGCATCCGATTTACAGCGGGTATGGCTGGCTGCTGTCGGCAGTGGTGAATTGGTCACCGGCCGCGGTGAAGGCGTTGAGGGCTTCCACCAGGCCACGCCGTTGCGCTGCTGGCATGCTCTGGACGACGCTCGCGATTTCGCTGCGGCGGCGCGCGGTGACCTCGTCGACAACCTCGCGTCCACGCGGGGTCAGGTCGATGATCAATTCGCGGCGGGTCTGCGGATTCGGTTGTCGGGTGATCAATTCCGCGGCCAGCAGCCGTTCCGACATGCGGGTCGCTGTCGAGGGCTGCACGTCGAGTTGATGGGCGAGGGTCGCGAGCTTCACGGGCCCTTGGGTCGCGAGGATCACCAGGGTGCGGAACTGCGCAAGGGTGATCGTGTCGTCGATATGTGCGATCGACCGCGCCGAAATGGCGACCAAGAGTCGCGAAGCGGTGAGCAGCGCATCGGTGACTTCGTCGACCGAGTCCTGGGTGATAGGGCGGGCTGAGGTCGCCATCATCCTCCTCAGTCGGTGTGGCCGAATAGATTTTACAGCCCAGCCATGATTGCCTACAGCAACTGTCGCACTGCCATGATGGGTCGCCTGGACGAGAGCGAGCACGGCGCTCGATCCCGCGCCGTTGGATCTCCCTCGATGTCAGTCCGGTCGATCGGCGGCGCGCAGTGCCGCCAGCAGGTCGTCGTAGTCGACCCACCCGATCAACTCCCTGTGGTCGCGGTCGACTACGGGAAGTCCGGCACCGTCCTGGCCGGCCAGTGCCGTCAGCATGTCGTGCAAAGTTGCATCGGCCATGAGTGCTGTTGGCAACGTGAGCAATTGGTGCACCGTAGCCGGCGGGGCCGGATCATCGAGCGCTTCTGCGACATCACGCGCTGATACACAGCCGCAGTAGTAGCCGTCCGCGCCGACGACAGGCAGCAGCGCAGCCCCCGATCGGGTCAATGCGTCCGCCGCCGCGGCCAGGTCGAGGTGTTCGGCAAGCGGGGCAGGCACCCCGCGCGCGATATCACCGGCCCGCAATGCGGGATGGGTGCGGTGGGCGCGGTCGATATCGACGCCGCGCCGCAACAACTTCCGCGTGTAGATGGTGTCCTTCGACAGCAGCCGTCCGGTGAGCCCGGCCATCGCGACCGCGGCCATCAGCGGCAGGATGATCGTGTATTCACCGGTGAGCTCGAACAGGATGATCACCGCGGTGATCGGGGCGCGGGTCGCGCCACCGAGCGCGGCGCCCATGCCTATCAGCCCGTAAGCGCCCGCGGATTCGGTCGCGGTGGGCAGCAGCTGGTGGACGATGTCACCGAACACGCAACCCGCCATGGCCCCGATGAACAGCGTCGGCGCGAACACACCGCCGGATCCGCCGATGCCGATAGTCAGGCTGGTGGCCAGCATCTTCGCCACCAGCAATAGCAGCAGCATGCCGATGACATAACGTCCCGTGACGGCATCTCCGAGCACCGGGTAGCCCACGCCGTACATCTGCGGCAGCGCGAGCAGCAGCGCTCCCAGCACCAGCCCGCCCACGGCGGGACGCGCCCATTCCGGTCCGCGCCACACTCGGTCGCACAGATCATGGATGAAATACAGCACTTTCGAGAAGCACACGCCGACCAAGCCCGCGATGACGCCGAGCGCCAGGTACAACAGGTATTCGACCGGATTACGCACGGCGAATTGCGGTAGCGACAGGAATGGTTCGTGGCCCAGCGTTGCCCGCCCGATGATGCTGGCCGTCACACTGGACAACACGACCGCGCCGAACGATTCGGCGGCAAAATTCCGCAGGATCAACTCCATCGCGAAGAACGAACCCGCCAGCGGGGCATTGAACGTGGCCGCGATACCCCCGGCGGCACCGCAGGCGACCAGCAACCGTATCCGCGGTGCGTCGAACCGAAGCAATTGCGCCAGCATGGATCCGGCGGCCGACCCGATCTGCACGATCGGCCCCTCACGGCCCACCGACCCGCCGCCACCGATGCACAACGCCGACGCGAGTGCCTTGATCAGCGACACCTGCGGGGCGATCCGACCGCCGTGCTCGGACACCGCGTACATCACCTCGGGAACCCCGTGACCGCGGGCTTCCGGCGCGAAGCGATACACGATAGGCCCGTACACCGCCCCGGCCAGCACCGGCGCCAGCAGCACAAACCACACACCCAGCCACGGCCCGTGCGTGCTCGCCACCCGTCCCAGCCCCGCATAGTCCTCGCGCCCGGTGAAAATCCAGGTGAATCCGGTGACCAGATGCCGAAATCCGACCGCGCCAAACCCGGTCACGACGCCGACGAACACCGCCAACGGCACTACTGCCGAAGGGCTTTCCCGCAACCACCGCCCCACCGATTCGCGTCGCGGCAGCGGAATCGCCTGCCAGGTCGGTCTGCCCGAGGCTACATCATCCATAATGGCAGTATGCAACAGTTGCTATGAGCAATACATGTTCGACCGCCGCACGCGCATTGCCGACTGTGCTGGCTCGGGATGCGGGCACCGCCGTGAGTGTGGCGTCACTGGGCGCTGCATTGTGGCCGGAAACCATGCTGAGGAGCCTGTGCACGCGATCAACACGCTGATCGACCGGCTGCGCAAAGACTTACCTGAGCCGACGACAATTCGCCGCGATTCCACCGCTATTGCCTTGCCGTAGAACAGGATTGGGTGAATGACGTGCGTTTCTGGCAGTTGATGGACGCTGGGCGGACGGCGCTGCACGAGCACGATCCGGTGACCCCCGCGCGCAAAACGCACACACCAATTCATGCTTATAGCAACTGTTGCATTGGGCTTCTATCAGGTACCGTCCGAAGCCGTGGAAAACGGCGCACTCTCACAACGCACCACAGCTTCGCTCCGATGAGCTTGACCGGCGACTCCCTGTTCTACGCAGTCATTGCCGCAGCCGTCGCCGCAGTGTTGGCGACACTGCTGGCATGGAACGCGGTGCGGGGGCCACGCCCGGTGCGATGGCTGACCCGCTTGCTCATGATCGGTCTGTGCCAGGCGACCGCCGTCGCGGTATTGGGTCTATGGGTCAACAACAACTTCGCGCTGTACAGCTCGTGGAGCGACCTGCTGGGTCAGCCAACAGACTCGGAATCGGTGGACAACACCGGTCCGCACGACGCGTCCGCGGCGCGATTCGACGACCTCGGCGACCGCGTAGCCGCCACCGACTACCGCGGGCCGGAATCCCGCCTGCGAGGCCGCGTATTGGTATGGACGCCACCGCAATACGACCAGCCCGAGTACCGCGACTACCGATTCCCGGTGATCATGCTGCTGCACGGTGTCCCCGGCACACCTCGCGCCTGGATCAAAGGCGGGCACGTGACCACCGAACTGGCCGAAATGATGCGCCAGGGGAAACTGGCGCCCGCAGTCCTGGTCATGCCTCGGATCGATCCCGCGGGCAATACCGACTGCGTCAACGTCCCACGCGGTGCGCAAACCGCCACCTGGCTGGCCCACGATGTCCGCAACTTGATCACCAGCCGCTTCCGCGTGCTCGACAATCCCTCCGGTTGGGCCATGGTCGGCGATTCGACCGGCGGCTACTGCGCGACGACTCTTCCGCTGCAGTATCCGGCCGCCTTCGCCACCGGACTGGCTTTCAGCCCCGACGATTTCCACGGTGACCCCGATATCGTCCCCAGCAGGACGCTTCGACGACTCGCCGACCCGATTCGCCTGGCCGCGACCGGGCCGCCGGTGGCCCTCTTGGTCGCCACCAGCCGTCACGACCCCTCCAGCACCCCGGCCAACGCACAAGCCCTCCTCCGCGCCGCCAAAGCCCCCACTCAGATCGCACCGCCACTGATCGCCGACGACGGCGGCCACAATTGGGGGACCTGGCGAGCCATGTACCCCAAGACATTCGGCTGGCTCAACTCCCACCTGAGCCCACCCCGGAAACCAGCGCCGGCGACCGCGCCACCAACCGGCGCCAGTGCTGCCGCGACGGGCTGTCCGATCACCAACCAGTGCCCAACGCGACGGTGAGACCGGCCTGATCCCAACCCAGTGGAGAATCTCGATGCGAGGTTCGCCTGCATCGCGCACCCGAGCATCCTGGCGCTGCTGGCCGCGGTCGCGATGGCCACCCTCATCGCACCACTGCTGTCGAAGAACACGATCTATACGCGGACGATGTTCGAGGCGACACCGATATCGAACGCCCGCACCGAACACCCCGCATTGCCTATAGCAATTGTTGCATACTGCCACTAACATGGTTTGGGTAACCGCCCAAGGCGATTGCCCAATTCGGGTTCCGATGGGAGGAAATCCGTGGTTACGGCGGCTGAGCGGGGACAGGAAACGCGCGCCAAGCTCATGGCGGCGGCTGTTGAGTTGATCGCCGAGACCGGATGGGGTGCGGTGACCACCCGGATGGTCGCCGAACGCGCGGGCGTGCGACCCGGATTGGTGCACTACCACTTCCCGTCGGTGACCGACCTGCTCATCGATGCGTCGTTGCAGCTGGCACGCACGGAGTACGACACCGTGATGACCGGGGTGCTCGCGACATCCGGACCTGCCGCGATGACGCAGATGCTCATCGCGATCGGTTCCTACACCGGGACCGATACAGCAACCGTGGCGATGAGCGAGATGATGCTGGCCGCCACCCGCCATGAACGGCTGCGCATCGAGTTGGGGCGCTTCGTCGCCGAAGCGCGCGCCGCGATGACCGCATGGCTGCGTGAGCAGGGGGCGACCGTGGACCCGGAAGCGACCGCAGCGGTGGTATTGGCACTTGTCGACGGCCTGATCCTGCACCGACTCATTGACCCCACCTTGCGCGCGGTGAACGTGACCGGCCCGCTGCTTCGCGCGGCGGGATTGACCGAAAGCCCAGATAGCGAAGGAATTTCCGGTGACCGAACACAGGAATGCGAGCGCACCGACGACTGACCGACCGCGCGGCGGATTCCGCCTGCACGGAGTGTGCAAGACCTACGGCGAGGGCGAGGCCGCCGTGCACGCCCTCACCGATATCGACCTCGACGTCGCACCGGGCGAGCTGGTCGCGATACTGGGTGCGAGCGGCTCGGGAAAGACCACGCTGCTCAATATCATCGGCGGCATCGAATCGGCTGACAGTGGATCGGTAACCGTTGCGGGGCAATATATTTCGAGCAGACATCCAGCGGCTCTCGGGGCGTTCCGGCGCGATCACGTCGGCTTCGTGTTCCAGTTCTTCAATCTGATCGCGAGTCTCACCGCGCGGGAGAACGTCGAGGTCATAATCGAGCTGACCGGCCGCGGCGAGCGGCGACAGGTTCCGGACCTGCTGGCAGCGGTCGGGCTCAGCGACCGCGCCCATCACTTCCCGGCCCAACTGTCGGGCGGTCAGCAGCAGCGGGTGTCGATCGCGCGTGCGCTGGCAACCGACCCGGACCTGCTACTGGCCGATGAACCCACCGGCGCACTGGATGTCGCCACCGGACGCGGTGTGCTCGAGCTGCTGCAGCGCACCAGCCGCGCGGGCCGTGGCGTGGTGATGGTGACCCACAACGAGGTTGCCGCTGAGATCGCCGACCGTGTGGTCCGGATGCGCGACGGTCGCATCGTCTCCGCCGACATCAACGCCGCCCCCGCCGACGCCGCGACCATCAGGTGGTGATCGGTGTGCCTCTCGCATCGAATCGCGTGCTGCACAAGAAGATGCTGCGCGACCTGCGCCGCCGCACCGCACAGGTCGCCGCGATCGCCGCGACCGTCCTGCTCGGTGTGCTGCTGTTCATCGCCAGTTACGACTCGTTCCGCAACCTCGAAACCTCTTACCGGCACACCTACAGTCGGCTGCACTTGGCCGACTTCACCGCCGCCGGGGGCGACCCGGCGAACATCGCCGCGGCCGCGCGGAGTGTCGACGGCGTCGAGCGGGTTACGGTACGCACCCAGGCCGATGTCCCGTTCTCGATCGGCGACACCAAACTCCTCGGGCGAGTCATCGGGCTACCTGACGTGCCCGCACCGAGTGTGAACGACATCGATCTCACCGCCGGAACACTGCCCGACCCCGCACATCCCGACCAGGTGGTGGTCGAGCACCACGGCGCCGACACCTTCGCGCTGACGGTGGGTAGCCGACTCCAGATCTTCGATGGCAGCGCCTGGCATCCCGTGACCGTCTCCGGGATCGCTCGATCGGCCGAATACCTGTGGCCGGCCCGCAATCGCCAGGACGTGCTCGGCGACCCGCACGCTTTCGCGGTCGTCTACGCACCGCAACCTGAAGCGTTGCGCCTGGCCGGACAGCCGCGACCGAATCAGACGCTGGTCGAAATGACCAGCACGGCAACGGCATCCGAGCACGACACCGCGGCCTCGGTGCTGCGCTCGGCGGGCGCGTTGGATGTCGTGCCCCAGGCCGATCAGCCCTCCAACGCCGCACTGCACGAAGACCTCAACGGGTTCTCCGAACTCGCTGTCGGATTCCCGGCGCTGTTCCTGGCGGCCGCGGCGATCGCGGAGTACGTGCTGATCACCAGGCTGGTCCAGGCCGAACGCCCGATCATCGGCACCCTGCTCGCGATGGGCGCCCGCCGTCGGACGCTGATCGGCCACTACGTCAGCTACGGCGTCGGCATCGCCGCCCTCGGCGCCGCTCTGGGTGTCCTCGGCGGGTTCATCGCCACCTCCGCGGTCACCGCGACCTATACCTCCGCGATCGGCATACCCGACACCGTCGTCGCACACCGAATCCCCACCGCGCTCATCGGATTCGCACTCGGCCTGCTCACCGGCCTCATCGCCGGACTGGCCCCGGCCATCGCCGCCGCCCGCACCGCACCAGCCGAAGCGATGCGCGGCGACGGCATCCGCGCGCCCCGCATGGGTCCACTCACCCGGCTGTCCGCGCGCTGGCACCGGATGCCAGTGGTGGCGCGGATGGCATTGCGTTCACTGTCGCGGGGCCGTCGCCGCACGCTGGCCACCATGACCGGCACCGTGCTCGCGCTGATCCTGATCCTGGCCTCGGTCGGCATGCTCACCAGCATGCGCAGCGTGCTCGACATCCAGTTCCACCAGATCGAAAGCGAGGACGCCACCGTACTGACCAACGCAGGCACCAGCAACCTTTCCACCGACCCGCGAAAAATACCGGGGGTCACCGCCGTCGAACCGACTACGCTCACCCCGGTCACCGTCACCGCCCACGGCAAGTCGTACTCGACCACGTTGAACGGCCTAGCGCCCGACACGACCATGCACAGCTTCCGTGACCCCGGCGGTGACACCAAGACGAACCTGCCCACCGGCGGAATACTCACCGGAGCAGCACTTTCCGATAAGCTCGGCATCGGAGTCGGCGACATCGTCACTGTGGCACCTGCCCTCGGCAGCCCACACCAGGTGCGGGTCGCGGGCTTTCTCGACGAACCCCTCGGCACCTTCCTCTACGCCGACCTCGACACCGCTCACGGGATCGGCGGAGTGGGCCTCGGCGGCTACCTGGTGCGCTTCGACCGCGGCGCCGACCGGGACGCGCTGCGCGCGGCGATCACCTCGCTGCCCGGTGTCCTCGCCTACACCGACACCCACGCCTTGGAAGACCAGGCCGACCAATTCCTCGGATTGTTCTGGGTTTTCATCGTGGTCATGCTGGCGCTCGGTGCGGTGCTGGCGTTCACCGTGATCTATGTGACCATGACGGTCAACCTCGCCGAACGGACCACCGAGCTGGCCACACTGCGGGCCGCGGGCGTGCCGGTGCGTCGGCTCACCGCCGCACTCGCCACCGAAAACCTCACCGCCACCCTGCTCGCCGTCCCGGTCGGACTGGCCGCGGGAGTCCTTGCCGCATCGGCGTTCCTGCGCTCGTTCAACAGCGACATGTTCAGCCTGCATCTGTCCCTCGGCATCGGACCGCCGCTACTCGCGATCGCCGCGGTCCTGACCGCCGCCGCACTGTCCCAGCTGCCCGCCGCCCGACTCGTCGAACGGATCGATCTTGCCCGCGTCGTGCGGGAGCGAGCCCAGTAAGCCTGGCCGCTGAAACCTATTGGAGGAGAACGGAAATGACATCACCGAACCTCACCACCAAGCTGAGCGCCCGCGCCCTGCAGACACGATGGCTGGTGCGCGCGCCCATCTGGCTCTACCGAGCCGGGCTCGGATTCGTATTCGGCACACGGATGCTGATGTTGCAACACATCGGGCGCACATCCGGTGAACGCCGATTCGTCGTACTCGAGGTCGTCGACCGGCCCACACCGGACGAGTTCGTCATCGTCTCCGGGTTCGGCACGAAAGCCCAGTGGTACCGCAACATCCAGGCACATCCACACGTCCGGATCTCCACCGGCATGCGGCGCAACCTCGCCGCTACCGCGACTCCGATGACCAACGACGAATCGGCGGCCGCGCTCGACCATTACATCCACCATCATCCCGGCGCTTGGGACAAGCTGCGCGGCACCATCGAACACGCATCCGGTCGGCCCGTCCATACGCTGCCGATGGTTCGGCTGAACGTATCGACCGCCGAGTCCTGATCACGATCGGGCACGGACTTGGTAGCTGGTGGTCGTACCTTCCATCATGTTGTCGTCGACATGGCAGTGGAATTGTCAGATGTCGGTGGTTGTCGGAGCGCATGTCCGCGACGATCATGCTGGCGGGGGAGCAGCTCAGTAAGTCGGCGCGATGGCCCTGATCAGGACGGTGTGGGCAGGTCGGTGTCGCTGCGCCGCCGACCGCCCGAGAGATATGCATATAGCAACTGTTGCAGAGTGCCGCTTTCAGGTAGGGTCTGGAGCTCGTGGTGGCTGGCGCGGCAATCGAATCGCGGAAAGATGTGGGTAGATGGGGGGCGATCACCGCATCAGGTGTGGTCGCGGGCTATGCGATGGTGCTGCTCGCCAACGCCCGCCACTTCTACACCGATGACACCGAATCCCAGTACGGCCCGATGTGGGTGATGCTCGGCAGGCAGCTGCGTGCGGGCCACTTCCCCGCGCTCGTGCCATGGGAATGGATGTCGGGTAACTACTCGATGGAGGAGGCGGGCCTCTACAACCCGCCGCAACTGCTGGTCGATCTGATCGCGCCGTCGGTCGATAATCTCGCCCTTTATGTCACCGTGGTGAAGCTGATCTTCTCGATCATCGCCGCGCTCGGGGTGTATCGGATCTGCCTGGTCTACGGCGCCCGCCCGCAGTGGGCGGCGGTCGCGGGTGTGGCCTTTCCGTTGAGCGGATGGTTCCTGTTCTTCGACGAGGCCAGTTGGGCAACCTCGCTCACCGGTACCGCCTGGATGGTGCACGCCTGGGCGTCGGCGGTCGGTTACACGCGGGGTCGTAGTGGGCCGATTCCGGTCTTTGTCTTCTTGTATCTGGCGATCTCGGTCCAATATGTGTTTCCGGCAGTCGAATCCGCGTTGATGATCGTGGCGGTCGCGGTGGGTGAGGTGATCTATCAGCGGCGGTGGGCACCGCCGCTGCGGCTGCTGCTCGCCGCTGGATGTGCGGGGTTGGCGGGCTTGGAAACATATCTGCCCGGGATGCTGTCCTCGCCGGTGACTTGGCGGGGAAACGAGCGAATTCTCAACGACCCCTTCTTGACCGTGCCGTGGTCGGAGTCTCTGAACGCGAGCCTGCCCAGTACCGTGCCCGCGTTCACCGGCTGGTGGGGATATGTGCAGCCGCTGCCGATGGTCTATATCGCCTGGTTCGTTATTCCGGCGCTGGCGTTCATAGACTGGCGGGCGGCTCGGGCGTCGGCACGCGAGCTCAGCGGGGTCGCACTTTTCGCGACGGCGGTGCTGATGTGGTGTGCCGGGCCGGGCCGTATAGGGCCATTGCGGTGGCCGGCGCGGGTGTTGCCGATGGTCGCTCTCGCGCTACTGGTTCTGGTGTGTGTATTGCTCAGCCGCTACGGCAGCTTCGCGCACTGGCGCCGCCGCGGGGTCGCCGCTGGTGTGTTGATCGGATTGCTGTTCGTGCGTTCGTTTTCCGCGGACCCGCACGATGTGCTGCGGCATCTCGTCGCCGCCGCGGTGGTCGCGGCGATCGGGGCGGCCGCGGTCTGGCTCGTCCGTACCCGAGGCGTCGCCGTCGGATGCGTGCTGACCATCGTGTCCATGTTCCCGATCGCCTACTGGCAGGTGCACAGTGCGCCGCCGACACCGATGTCCTACGGCTTCCCGGAGCGGCGTTCGGAGATGACGGCCACCTTCCCTCATTTCGACGGTGTCACACTGCAACTCGCCGACCGCGCGCTGCTGCGGGGTGACGATCGGAGCCTGGCCGGCGCCTACGGGTCCCTGTCCTTCGGCAACTACGCGAAGAATATGGGGTTGGACTACGTCAACGCCTACACCCCGATCGGCTATGCGGCGTTCAGCGCTATCCTGTGCATGGGCTGGGACGGCAGCACCTGCCCGGACGCCTACCGGCGCGCCTTCGACATCGAATCATCCACCGGCCGAACGATTGTCGATCTGATGAAGGTCGACCGGGTGGTGCTGCAACGGGCGCAGTATCCGGAGGCGGGCGACCATCCCGCGCCGCCCGGCTGGAAATGGGTCGACTATCCAGGTCACGAGCACTACATCTGGGTCCTCGAACGCGAGAGCGGCCCGATCTCGACCAAGAACGGCCTCATCGCCGACACCAGCGGGGTCACCGCCACCTCAGCCGAGCGAACCAGCCTCACCAGCAGGATTCGGGTGACCTCGGCCAACGGCGGCCGGGTCGTCTTCGCACGGCTAGCCTGGCCCGGCTACCGAGCCACCCTCGACGGCCGCGACATCCCATACCATATGGTGGCGAAAACCTTTGTCGCCGTCGATATTCCAGCTGGCACGAACAGCAGCGAACTGATCCTCACCTGGCGGCCACCAGGCTGGAAAGTCGGCATCGCGACCGCGCTGGCCGCGATCGCGGGAATCTGCGCATTGCATTGGGGACACCTCCGGCCGCGACGGCGCGACGAAGACTTACCGCCACCGCAGGACCACGTACCGGACGAGCCAGAGCGGGAACTGGCGACCGTCTCATAGCGGGGCACGCCTGGACTACCTCCCGAACCCCCACGCTGATCAGTCGAGCGAGTTGATGCCACCTCGGCGGCGAGGGTGCAGACCGTACCGTTGGACGTGCCACAACGGCTTGGTGACAACCATCCGTCGCACAGGCTTCCCACCCCTGCGTGACTCACCATCCCGCCGGAGAATGCAGCGCTTGGCCCGACCGACGCCCCCAGCATCATTGCACCGCAAGCAGTTTCGTTGCCATCCCGCGACCCGACATACCGGGTGCCACGTCGGCCGTCTTTCATGTACAGCGGTTTTGGTTATTACTAAAGCATTCGGTCACTAGCGAAGGTGGGTGTGATGACCGGCCTCGGCGACACCGAGCGTGCGAACGTCCGGTGCGTCCGGGCGAATCGGCCGCGACCCGGCCCGCAGCGGGCCTCTGCTACTGAGCGTCGGTCGCATCGGTCGCATCCGATGGCGCGACCAACCCACGACATCACCCCTGCGAGCACACGATCGACTGCTGATGCTTGGCGCTAGGTGGCCGGACCGCGAGTGAGACAGACAAATCAGTGCAGGGTGCGGACCGGGACACCGGCTCGGTGTAGGTAGTTCAGCAGCGACCCACGCGTGGCCCGATGCCCACTGAAGTGATCGATCGACAACACCACGACGTCGTGTGCTCCCGAGCGCCGCAACTCCGCGAACAGATCAAACAGTGCACCGGAATCAGGGGCTTTTCATGGAATACCGTGGTCAAATCGAAACCGTTCGCAGCGGCGTACTGCTGGAAGAGTTCGTCGCACTCCTCGACGGTTTCCTCGATCAGATCCAACCGAAGATAGCCGTACAGCAGTGGGCGGAGCGGCTCGGTCACTGATCGCCAAGCGGAGCGAACTCCGCCCGGACAGCAGCGCCGACACTGGGGTGCGACTGGTCTGCCATGCGCGCTCCCAGTCGCAGGTCCGTGACACCGCCGCGCAGGGAGAGGGCACGATGCGACGAGCCACAACCACCGCCCGACCTGCGTGACTGGCTACGCGCCGCTAGTAAACACGCGCCCTTGTCGCCCGGCGGGATCTCGTTGAAGTCGATGTGGCCATGATCGTCGGGCCTGTTGTCGTTCATCGAGTCGTCCCAGGCGGTGAGCGGGTGTCGTGACTCGCTGCCTTGGGGTGACTTGATCTCGACGGACTCGACTTCCTCGACAGTCACCGCGAGCACCCCGGCTGGGGCCTGATAGATCTTGTCGTTCTGCTCGCACCGCTCTTTGATCGCGTTGGCGCGATCCTTATACGCCTGCTCGGGCGTCGTTGCGACCCCGCGCGCGATCGACATGCGATTGAAGTCGTGAAGCCGTGGTGGCCCGGCGCCGTTCTCGTCGCCGACCGGGGGACCAGCTGTTCCGTAAAGCCAGCTTCGTCGTGCCGACGCGGGCACTCGCAGGAAGGTCTCCGCATTCGTACCGGCTTTCCGCAGGGAACCTGGGATCGCGCATGCGGTATCGGCGCGGGAAGGATGGTCGCTGTCCCTGAGTCCTCACCGACGAACGCGGATGATCGTCTTCCCCTTGATCCGCTCGGCCGAGTTGAAGGCAGCGACAGCATCGTCGATGGTCGCGACTTGGCCGATGTGCGTCTGCAGACGTCCGTCCCGCACCCGCAGGGCGATCTCACCCAGTTGCGCGCGATCGGACACGACAACGAAGTCGACCGCCAGTCCGTCAGCCGGCCGTGCCTCGGGCGGACCGGCGACGGTCACGAGTGTTCCTCCGGCTCGAACCAGACCCGCGGACCGCCTTCCGATGTCGCCGCCAAAGACATCGAACACCAGATCGACTTCGCCGACATCTTCCATCGCGTCGTTCTCGAGGTTGACGAACTCTTGCGCGCCGAAGTCGAGCGCCGTCTGACGGTGGGCAGCGCGTCCGGTACCGATGACGTAGGCGCCGGCCTCACGCCGTGTCGAATCCCGCTGTCGGCAGCGGATAGCGCTGGGCGTCACCGTGAATGTAGGTGGTGTTGGTGATGTGCTCGACTGCGGCCAGTTCGGTGGCGACCGCGAGCATCGGGGCGGACAGATCGATTCCGGTGACCTGGCCGTCACAGGCTCGGTGGGCGGCCAGGCGGGTCGTTTGACCTGTGCCGCAACCGGAGTCGCCCACCCGACGCCGATCGCCGAGGCGGCAGCCGCACGCTCCACCGACCGGCCGCGCAGCGCGGGCCGAACCCATCAGCCGTTCCGGAGTGATGTTCTTCGACGATCCGCTCGCCGCCTTCACCAATATCGCCCATGCCCTGCGCCCGGGCGGCCGCCTGGCCTTCGTGTGCCACGCCGACGCCACCACCAACCCGCTCCTGAGTGCACTGGCACCGCTGACCTCCGATGCCACCGTGGGAGAAGCTGAGCCCGGCGTCACTCTCTTCGCCGACCCGCAGTGGGGGCGAAATCTGTTACATCAGGCCGGTTTTCACGATGCCCGGGCCACAACATTTGATTCACACACCACCGCGGGCCACGATGCCGACGATGCTGCCGAGTTCCTGATAGCGGGCAGCCTGCGGTCACTGGTACGCGACCTCGCCCCGGACGCACACGCCCAGGCGCGTCAAGCAATCGCCACCGCCCTGCGACCACTGGAACGACCCGCTGGTGTCGTCCTGCCTGTGACCGGGCTGGCGTGACGGTTCTGATCCGGTTGTCGCAGGTTCGTGCCCCGGCGGGGCACTATAAGGATGGGACCGGTTCTGACCGGCGGTTTCCTGGGGAACGCTGATAGTCCAAGAAACGTTCGCGCACTTGGGATAAGGGATCGTTCTGCCAGGAGTGGGATCTAGCGGGAATCACGAGACATCACAAACTCCTGAGTAGTGGCAGGGTTTCGAGTCCCCTTAGCTCCACAGAACGGCAAAGCGGAAGGTCAACGGCCTGCGGTTTGTCACGTTTGTGTAGTTATCCGAACCATTTCCGTGCTGCGCTGGGCGGACATGCCGTTCGACAACGGCCGTGAGATGCTCGCCTTCGCCCTTGTTTCGACACTCCCACTGCGCAGAGATTCATGACTGGTTGCGCCGGGATTGGCTGGGGCTGTGGCCGGTGTGGCGGTGAAACCATCGGGAGAAGGCGCTCAGTTCGGAGAAGCCGAGTTCGGTGGCGATGTCGGTGAGGGTGCGGTCGCGCTGGGTGAGGTAGCGGCGGGCGAGGTCGAGGCGGGTGGTGTCGACGATGCCGGTGAAGGTTTCCCCGGCGTGGGCGAGGTGCCGGTGCAGGGTACGGCGGCCCATGCCGAGCCGGTCAGCGACGACGGCAGCCGAGCAGCGTTGGGTGGGCAGTAGGGATTCGATGACGGCGCGCGCTTGGTCGGCAATGGACTCGCCGGCCGGGGCGAGTGTTCGCAGGTATTCGCGAACGTAGGGGCGGAGCAGGGGGTCGGCGAGGGGGTTCGCCGCGTCGAGGTCGTGAGAGTAGCAGACGATGCCATCGAAGTCCTGGTCGAATTCTATTGAGGGACCGAGGATCCGGTGGTAGGCATCGAGATCGGGTGGTGCGGGGTGGGCGAAGCAGACCCATACCGGGCGCCAGGTGGGGCCGAGGAAATCGCACAGGATCCGACAGGTCGCACCGACGGAAAGCTGGCGGAATTGCCGACCGAGCGAGACCCCCTCAGCCGCCTGGACGTGGATAGTGGTCAGGCTGTTGATTTCGGTGAGCCGGACGCGCAGTGCTTCATTGTGCAGGGTGATATGGCGCAGCACGATCTGCACCGCACTGCGGATATCGGGTTCTTCACGGGCGACGAGGGCGACGGGGCCGAGTCCGGATAAGCCTCGCCGTTCGGCGAGGCGTAGCCCGACGTCGTCGCAATTCGCCTCGGCGGCGGTGCGTTCCAGGAGTTGGTCGACCGCTGTGACAGGCAGCCAGATGTCGCTGGCGGCCAATCCGGCGGGGCCGATGCCGACCGAGCGCAGCAGCAGCATCGGGTCCAGCCCGAGGGACAGGGTCACATCGACATAGCCGGACAGCACGGCGCTGCGAATCATCGTCGCCGTCATCGACATCCTTCCTAGGCCCCAGGGGTCAAATTGTATGGCTCAATGGGTCAAGTATAGCTCCGTTTCGGCAGCTACCGTGACACGTATCACGTCCAATGCATCACAGGAGCTGCCGGTGACCACCGAGTCCGTACCCACCCCCGTCGTCGACGCAATGCGCGCCCAGGGTGCGTGGAATCCGTTGTGGGACAAGCTATCCGAATGGGACCCGGAGTGGACTGAGCAGTTCATGTCCATGGGCACGCTGCCGATTCGCCGTGGCGTGCTGTCCCCGGAGTTCGTGGAGTTGTTGAGCATCGCGGTCGACGCCGCGTGTACGCACATGTACTCGCCCGGAGTGCGCCGCCACATCCGCGCCGCTTTGGAGCTGGGCGTGTCTCATGAGGAGATCCTCGCGGTGCTCGAGCTGACCACCGTGCTGGGCATTCACGCCTGCAACATCGGGGTCCCCGTGCTCGCCGAAGAACTCGACGCCTTCGAGCGTCGCCGCGCGGAGCAGCGGTAGTTCCGCACCGCGCAATCAATATCGATCAGGAAGGACGATCATGCACTACCTCGATGATTCGCTGCTACCGGAGAACCAGGAGAAACTGGTCATCCAGGTGGCCCCGTACGCTCCGGGGTTCCTGCCCGGCGATTCCGACGACATTCCGGTCACCATGGACGAGCAGATCCAGAAGGCGGTGGACTGCTACAACGCGGGCGCGCAGGTGCTGCATGTACACGTGCGCGAGGCCGACGGGTACGGATCCAAGCGGTTGGAGATGTTCAACGAGATGCTGGGCCGGCTCCGGGAAGCAGTACCGGAGATGATCCTGCAGGTCGGTGGGTCGATCTCGTTCGCACCGCCGGAGGGCGGCGACAAGGCGAAGTGGCTGGAATACGACACCCGCCATATGTTGGCCGAGCTCGATCCGAAGCCGGATCAGGTCACCATCGTCGTCAACACCAACCAGATGAACGTGACCGAGCTGCTGACCGATGACGACATCGCGGGCACGTCGATCCAGAACCCCGTGCTGTACAAGGCATACCGCGACATGGTGATGGAAGCCGGTCCCGAGTTCTACCTCGAGCATCTGAGCCGGCTGACCGCGGCCGGCATCCAACCGCACTTCATGCTCGGCAGTCTGACTCAGCTGGAAACGGTGGAGCGGTTGATCCGCCGCGGCCACTACACCGGCCCGCTGGTGCTGAACTACATGGCGATCGGCGGCGGTTCGGCGGGGCTGCACCCGGCGGACCTGATCGAGTTCATCCGGCGGACGCCGGACGGTGCGGTGCTCACGATCGAAACCGTCATGCGCAATGTCACCCCGATGTGCACGATCGCGATCGCGTTGGGCCAGCACGTGCGGGTCGGTATCGAGGACAACCTGTGGGGCCGCAAGGGCGAACGACGCACCTCGGTGCAGCAGGTCGAGCAGATGGTCCGCATCGCCAACGAGCTGGGCCGCGACGTGGCTTCCTGCAAGGAGGCGCGCGACATCTACCTCTTCGACGAGGTCTACTCCGGCACCGACGAGGCGCTGGCCAAGATCGGGTTCCCGCCCAACCGGCAGCCCGGCCAAGTGGGATTCCTGCACCACGCTTGATCCTTCGCAGGGCAGTGCGCCGACGGTAGCTCAGCGACCGCGGCGCGCTGCCCGCGCTCGTTTTTCATCATTTTCCGGCACCGGTCCCTACGGGCCCGGTCTTCTAGTTTCACCAGGCTCGAGGATGCGCCATGGATATTCCCACCACTCCCGCCGCCCCTGCGGCGATCACACCCGCGACCCCGAGCGCACGTTCTCGGATCTTTCCGTGGATCGTATTCGGGTTGACCTTCGGGTTGATGTTGTCGGACTACATGTCCCGCCAGGTGCTGGCGGCGGTATTTCCACTGTTGAAATCCGAGTGGGGCCTGTCGGATTCGCAGCTGGGCTCGTTGACCAGCATCGTCGCATTGATGGTGGGGCTGTTGGCGTTTCCGCTGTCGCTGGTTGCCGACCGCTGGGGCCGTGTGCGCAGCTTGCTGGTCATGGCGACCGTCTGGAGCGTCGCCACTCTGCTGTGCGGGCTGGCCACCGGCTACGGCCAGATGCTCGGTGCACGGTTTCTGGTCGGGGTCGGTGAAGCCGCATACGGCAGCGTCGGGGCCGCAGTGATGCTGTCCGTGTTCGCACCTCGGTTGCGGGCCTCGTTAAGCGGAGCGTTCCTTGCCGGAAGTTCTTTCGGGTCGGTCCTGGGTGTCGCGCTCGGCGGCATCGTCGCCGCACGTATCGGCTGGCGATGGACCTTCGTGGTCGTGGCCGTGGTGGGCCTGCTGCTGGTTGCCGCATTCCGGGTGCTGATCACCGAATCCGCCCTGAGCCGTCATCAGGTCGCGGAGGTGCCCGCGCCGGATTCGCCTCCGGCCCCGCACAACACCTCGCGGGCGCCGTTGTCGAGCCTGTTCTCGTCGGTGTCGCTGTGGTGCGCCTACCTCGGTGGCGGCCTGCAGCTGTTCGTCGGGGGTGTGCTGCTGGCGTGGCTGCCCAGCTTCTTCAACCGGTCCTATTCGATGCCCCCGGGCCGCGCCGGCCTTGTGGCCTCGGCATATGTGCTGCTCGCCGGAATCGGAATGATCGTGTGCGGCATCATCACCGACCGGGTCGGGCGCACCGATCCGGTGCGTCAGTGGAGCAGCGCGCTGGTCTACTGCACGATCTCACTGATCCTGTTGACCATCGCGTTCGGTCTCGGCCCCGGCCCTGCCCAACTGATCGTGCTCGCGCTGGGGGCACTGACCGCCTCCGGCGCGAGCGGCGCCACGTTCTCGATGGTGGCCAGCCTCACCCATCGCAGCGTGCGTGCCACCGCGTTCGCAACGGTTACCTTGGCCAACAACGTCTTGGGGCTCGCACTCGGCCCGCTCGTGGTCGGCTTCCTCGCCGACCGCTACGGGCTGGCCAACGCCCTGCGACTGGTCCCGTTGGCCTATCTCGGCGCAATCATCGCACTGGCCCTCGGCCGGCGCGCCTACCCGGCCGGGCTACGCCGCGTGGCCGCCCTCGACGCCCGGCCATCGGCCGCGTAACCGCATCGTCTGTGACCTCATCGTCATTGCCCGGCCCGACCGCCACATCACCCGCCACCAACCCATGAGGTGCCGCCGTGCTCAATTTGTCCACCCTGCTGGAAAGTTCAGCCCATCGTTACCCGCACCGCGACGCCGTCGTCGCGGGAGATCAGAGATTGACCTACAAACATGTCGACGCCGCCGCGAACCAGGTCGCCCACCTGCTGGTCGAGCACGGCATCGAACCGGGCGACAAAGTCGCGTTGTCGTGCCCGAATTTGGCGTGGTTTCCGATCATTTACTACGGCATCGTCAAGGCAGGCGCGGTCGTGGTCCCGCTGAACATTCTGCTCAAGGACCGCGAAATCGCTTACCACCTCGACGATTCCGATGCCAAAGCCTATTTCTGCTACCAGGGCACCCCCGAGCTGCCGATCGGCGACTACGGTCGCGCCGGTTTCGAGGCTTCGAGCTGCCGTCACTTGTTCGTCATCGACTCACCCGCCCCACAGGCCGGCGATCCGATCGGTGAATTTGCCACCGCCGTGCGGGCGCAGCCCACCAAGTTCGCCGCTTGCTTTCGTGAAGCCGTCGATACCGCGGTCATCCTCTACACCTCCGGTACCACCGGCACACCCAAGGGTGCCGAGCTGACCCACGCGAATCTGCTGCTCAACGCGCTCACCACCAACCGGCTGTTCGACGACAACGCTGCTCGACACGACCGGCATCTGGTGGTGCTGCCGCTGTTTCATTCCTTCGGGCAGACGGGGAGCATGAACGCCGGGTTCTCCGTCGCCGCAACCCTGGTCCTGCAGCCTCGTTTCGATGCCGTCACCGCGCTGACGTTGATGCAGACCGAACAGATCACCGTGTTCGCCGGTGTGCCGACTATGTACTGGGGGCTGCTGCAGGCCGTCGACGACAGCGTCGACCTTCGAGGCATCACCGAACGTCTGCGACTGGCCCTCTCCGGCGGCGCCGCCCTGCCTGTGGAGATCCTGACCCGTTTCCGGCAGCGGTTCGGTGTGGATATCGCCGAAGGCTATGGGTTGTCGGAAACCTCACCGCTGGCCTTGTTCGCCGACCTCGATCACGAGCCGCGCCCGGGGTCGATCGGCCTACCGGTCTGGGGTGTGGAGGTCCGCCTGATCGATGACGAATGGAACACCGTCACCGGGTCCGACATCGTCGGTGAGATCGCGATCCGCGGCCACAATGTCATGAAGGGTTATCACAACAGGCCCGACGCCACCGCCGAGGTCATGTGCGACGGCTGGTTTCGTACCGGTGACCTGGCCCAGCGCGATACCGATGGCTACTACTACATCGTCGACCGCGCCAAGGACATGATCGTGCGCGGTGGTCTCAACGTCTATCCCCGTGAAATCGAAGAAATCCTCATGACCCATGAGGCGGTGTCGCTCGCCGCTGTGGTCGGCATCCCGCATGAGAGTCACGGCGAGGAAATCAAGGCGTACATCATCCCGGCCCCGGGAACCGCACCGACCGAGGACGCGCTCATCGGGTGGGCCAGACAACAGTTGGCGGCCTACAAATACCCCCGCCACATCGAATTCGTGCGCACGCTCCCGATGACGGCCACCGGCAAGATTCTCAAACGCGAACTGCGTACCCACGGCTGAAAACCACTGCACCACAACACTATCGCGTCCGTACCGAGTAGCGGAGACAATCACGACCCGTCAGGAGAGCATCATGGCACTATCCGGGAAGACCGCCGTCATTACCGGCGCCGGCCAGGGACTGGGCAAGGCCATCGCACTGTCGATGGCACAAGCGGACGCCGATATCGTCGCCTGCGACATCCAGACCGACAAACTGGCCGACCTCACCGACCAGATCCACGCACTGGGCCGCGAATGCCTGGCGGCACCGGTCGACGTCGCCGATCGGCCCGCGGTCGACCAGATGTTCGCCGACGCAGTCGACCGATTCGGCGCCGTCCACATCCTGGTCAACAATGCCGCGATCGTGCCAACGTCACCGGCTGAGGAGGCCCGCCGCAATCTGCACTACGCCTATCTGACCACCCCCAGCGAACGCCGATCACTCGGAATCACCTCCGGTCTCACCGATGACGACTGGCTGAAATGGTGGGACGTCAACGTCCACGGAGTGTTCTACTGCACCCGCGCCGCCCTGCGCTACATGGAACCGCAGCACTACGGGCGCATCATCAACATCAGCTCCGTCGCCGGGATTTCGGCCGCCAGCGCCCACAGCCCCGGATACTCGGCAACCAAGGCCGCCGTCGCCAACCTCACCAAAACCGTCGCACTCGACGTCGCCGGAGCCAACATCCTCGTCAACGCCATCGCCTGCGGCGCTGTTCTGACCCCGCTGTTCCAGGCCTACCTCGACAGGGCCACCCCCGAGCAGACCAACAGCCTCTACCAGCTGATTCCGCTCGGCAGACTCGGCGCGCCCGAGGAATATGCCTCGCTGGCGGTCTACCTCGCGGGCGACGACCACTACCTCACCGGCCAGATCATCAGCCCCAACGGCGGAACCGTCATCTGACCCAGCAGCCGGAGCACCCGGCCACGGCATTCTGGAGCACCGATTGTGAACCACGCGACCGAACCGAACATCCTGATCGTCCCCAGCCTCGGTGATCACCCCGACGACCACTGGCAAACCCAGCTCGCGGCGACCCGCCCCAATGCCCCGAACCCTGCCGCGGCCGAACGGCGCTCAACGCCTGGACCGCCACGCCTGGGGCACGGCATTGGACCGAACCGTGTCGGACATCACCGGCGAGGTCGTGCTGGTCGCCCACAGCGCGGGCGTGCTGGCGCTCAGCCGAAATGGCCTGGTCTCGAGAGTGTTCCAGGCGTCGTGCAAGGGCGCGCGAATGGACCGTCCGGGACTCGGAGTTGCCGATACAGGCGGGCGAACGGTCCGCGAATATCGCTGAAGATTGGCGGATGACCCGATCGCTGGGCGCTGTGCGGTCAGGGGCCCATCACGTCATGCTTATGTGCCCATCACAACGATCAGCTTGCCGCGGGAGTGTTCTTTTACCAGTTCGCGGTATGCGCGCGGGCCGTCGTCCAGGCGGTAGCGCCGTCCGATCGCCGCGGGCAACGTCCCATCGTTCGCCCGTGCTGCCAGTTCGTCCAGGTCTCCCGGCCGCGCCGCACAGTGGATGGTGTCCATGGTGAGATCGTCGCGATCGTGGGTGCCCGGTTCCGGGGCGGGATAGGTGGCGTTCAGCAGTCGGCCGCCGCGTCGTATCGCCCGGCTGACTTCGATCAGCCGGGCGGCCGGCAGGGCGATGTTCACCACGGCGTCAACGCCGTCGGGATAGCGCCGTGACGTCTCGGCGACGACATCGGCGGTGAGGTAGTCGATGACCTCATCGGCACCCAAACGGCGCACATGGTCTTCGTCGGCGGCGGCTGCGGTGGCGATGACGTGTGCCTTCGCGGCAGCCAGAAGGGGGACCATCACGCTGCCGACGCCTCCCGTCGCGCCGACGACCAGGACTGTTTCACCGGGCTGCACCTGCCCCGCGCGAAGCAGCTGCAACGCAGTCAGGCCGGATATGGGCAGGGCGGCGGCCCACTCGGCCTCGAGCGTGGGCGGGCGATGCGCGAGGGCGGGGGTCTCGGCCTCCAGGACCACGTACTCGGCCATCGCCCCCGTGGTCAGGGACAACGGGCTGGAGAAGGCTGCACTGAAGCGGCCGGTCGCGCGGGGAAAACCCGTCCCGAATACCGCATCGCCTACCGCGAACCGGGTGACTCCCTCGCCGACCTCGGTAACCGTGCCGGCGAAGTCGCTGCCCGGCACGTGCGGGAATTCCAGGGACGCCAGTTCCGCCAGCATGCCACTGAGCAATTCGAGGTCAGAGCCGTTGAGCGCCGCTGCTTCCACCCGCACCTGGATCTGCCCGGTGTCCGGCCGGGGAATCGGCATGTCCTCAACAGCCAGCACCGCCGGGGAGCCGTAGTTCCGGGCGACAACCGCCCTCATCGTCTCTTTCATCAGTGTCCTCGCCTCACAGGGGCACCGCCGTTTACAGCGGTGCGGCCATAACCGGACCGACTGGTCAGGTTACGAGGACCGTAGCATGGAACCTGACCGCATGGTCCGGTTGTCGTATGATGCGGGAGAGACAACGAGATTGGGGAACGGATGACGAGGGCAATGCCGCCGGAGCGGTTGCGGGCCGACGCCGCCCATAATCGGCGTGCTCTGCTGGCCGCCGCCGCGGCGACGTTCGCCGAGCAGGGTATGGACGCCTCGATCGCCCAGATCGCGGCACGGGCCGGGGTCGGCAAGGGCACCGTGTTCCGCCACTTCGCCACCAAACAGCAACTCCTCGCCGCGATCCTCTGTGACCGGCTCGATGAACTGACGGCCGCCGGCGAGGCGTTGCTGGGCGCCGCTGACCCGGAGTCCGCTCTGCTGGAGTTCATGACCACCAGCGTCGAGATGCAGGCTGGTGACCGTTCCTTCTGCCAGGCCGCGACCGGCATCGCCGTCAGCGATCCCGAAGTCCGCGCCGCCACCGCCCGCCTTTTCGAGGCCGCAGAGGCGCTTACCGACCAGGCGCGGCGCCAAGGAACCGTGCGAGACGACATCACAGGGGAAGACATCATGCTGCTGCCCGGCGCCGCCTATCAGGCCGCCGCACCCCTACGAGATGTCGCCCCCGATCTGTGGCGACGCTATCTGGGCGTGATCTTCGACGGGTTGAGGCCCGATGCGGCGCGCCCCCTGCCCCACCCTGCGCCGACCAGCGCCCAGTTCACCACCGCCATGGACGAACACGCGACGAACAGCGGCCCGAACCGCATCACGGACCTCGAGCCCCGGCTCTCGGAGCAGCAGTGACGGCCCACCGCACGCGTCGCTGACACCTTCGCGGCGCCGAAACGCAGGGGTGCACGAGCCGGTGGCGCGCACTGAGAGTTCGATTCCTGCATCGAACCCGGTGAATACCGAAAGTGCCGTCGCGCCCCTTCAGTTCGTGGAACCCTATTCGGCCCCAACCGAACCGGAAGGAACAACCCGATCCGGACGACGATCTCGACGGCGCCATGTACTGGTTGCCTGTTCAGCGCTCCAGACTCGCGCCAGCTCCGCGACACTGTCCGGTCGCCAGTTCACTACCCCGGCATGCCGAGTCGTAGCTGAATCCGGCTCGGCAGCGGCCCGGACCGGGACGTTGGTCCGTGGCATCTCGCTTGTGGCCGCGCCGGTCACCGGAGCCGGGAGCGCTTGTCGCCGGTGCGTTGTGGCTGTTTGGCTGCTTCGGATCGGACCTGACCGATCCGGTCTCCGGTGTCTGCCGCCAGTTGTGCCGGGTTTGCGGGTCGCGGATGGATGCGGCGACGCAGTCCTCGAGCATCCGTTCGGCGTCGTCGTTCTTCCCATGCAGCAGGGCGACCCACCCGATCAGGGCCATGGCCTTGATCTGCAGGTCGGTGGGCTGCGAGGGCAGCGCACGGGTGGCCTGCAGCGTGCGTTCGGCCCACCGGCACATTTGTCGGGTCGAGCCTTTGATTGCCGGCATGGCGATCAGGTTTGCCGAGATTTCCAGACCGAGTGCCGGCTCGCCCGAGGTCAGGCTCGTCTCGATCGCCCGGACCAGGTTGTCCCAGGCCGCGCGTACCCAGTCCAGCAGTCCCTGCTCGGCGGGACTCAGCACAGCGTGCTGCGCCGCAGCGATTTTGTCGCGGTAGTAGTGGCGATGGCGCCGGGTGAGCCGTGCGGGTTCGTCCACTTCGTGGGTGGAGCGCTCCTGCAGCCGCTGGCCGGCGAATACTCGAACACTCTCCAGCAGGGAGTACCGCACCGTGATCGGCGTGAAATGGGCGGTCACCAGCGACTGCTCGACCAGACGCTCGAGCACACCTGCCACATCATCGGCCGGCAGCCGCACGAACTCCCCGCCGTTGGCCCGATCCCCGTCGGGGTCGTCCGCGCAGACCGCCTCGATCGCTGCCAACTCGACGCCGACATCCGCAACAGAGCTGGTGTCGTGGTCGGGGCTGGTGTCGTATCCGGCAGCGAAGACCGACATCCGGTCCAGCAGTAGCCGCTCCTGATCCAGGCACAGGTTATAGGACCAGGCGATGGCATCACTGATGCCTCGATGCCGCGGGTCGGCCCCGACCCGGGGTCCATGCGACCAGCGCATGCGTTTGTCGGTTGCCTCGCCACTGAGTTCTTGCACGATCATCGCCAACGGCTGCCGGGACAGCCTCGCCGCCGCCAACCGGATATACAGCGGGTGGTTGTTCATGTGACGACAGATCCGGTTGGCGTTGGCGACGTCGTCCCGGTCGACGATGTGATGATCGGTGTATTCGGCACGTTGACGGAACAAGGTCAACGCTTGCTGCCGCGACAGGGAGGGCACCTCCACCACATACTCGTCGACCCAGCCCACCGCTTCGCGACTGGTCGCCAAGACGGTCAGCCCCGGCACTGCCTCCAGCAACCGCGCGATCACCTCCCCGGCGCCGGCGAGCACATGCTCACAGTTGTCCATTACCAGCACCGACTGCAGAGTCCGCCCCGCCTTGTCGGTCACGGTCAGCGTGTCGACGAGTACGTCCCACGCGGACCGTCCCGAGAAGTCCGCATCGACCACCGCGTGCGCGACCTCGTCCTCGACCGCTGCCGCGTCGGAGTCCTTGACCAGCCGCGCCAGCCGCACCCAGTACACCGGTGTCTGTCGTGTCTTGCGGAGCCGGCGGACGGTCTCGGTGGCGAGTCGTGTTTTCCCGATGCCGCCCGGCCC
>NZ_JBSGEQ010000061.1:0-33742 GCF_053602975.1 Nocardia sp. NPDC004278 | reverse complement strand
CGGGGCCGGTCTCGGTTCCTCTTCTTAGACGCGCTTGCGCCGCTGGGGTTTGTCTCGACGGCTCGGACGCGAGACAAAAGGGGGCCGCGAACACGCAGCGCCGCAGGCGCTGCAAATTAGACACAGCGCCGCAGGCGCGGCAAATCCAACACAGTAGTTTGTTCGCATGGCTCGAACTCTGCTGGTTACCAATGATTTCCCGCCGCGGCCGGGCGGTATCCAGTCGTATCTGCAGGCGTTGGCCGGTGAGCTGCCGCCCGATGACCTGGTCGTCTATGCCCCACGGTGGCGCGGCGACAGTCATCTGAAATTCGATGCTAAGCAGAAGTTCCAGGTGGTTCGCCACCCCACCACGCTGATGCTGCCGACCCCACTGGTGCTGCGGCGCGCGGCACGGCTGCTGCGCGGCGAGAACTGCGACACCGTGTGGTTCGGTGCGGCGGCGCCGCTCGCATTGCTCTCGCCGATGCTGCGGCGCGCGGGCGCGACCCGGATTCTGGCCAGTACCCACGGGCACGAGGTCGGCTGGTCGATGCTGCCGGGTGCGCGGCAGGCGCTGCGCGCGATCGGCGAGCACACCGATGTCGTCACCTATGTCAGTCGGTATACGCGCGGCCGGTTCGCCTCCGCGTTCGGACCGAATGCCGCGCTCGAATATCTGCCGCCGGGTGTGGACACCGAGGTGTTCCGGCCGGATCCGGCCGCGCGCGCGGAACTGCGCGAGCGCTACGGCCTCGGCGATCGGCCGACAATCCTGTGCCTGTCCCGGCTGGTTCCGCGCAAGGGGCAGGACGCTTTGATCATCGCCATGCTCGAGATCCGCGACCGCATTCCCGGTGCGGTGCTGGTGGTCGCGGGCGGCGGACCGTACGAGGACAAGCTGCACGCTCTCGCTGCGGCTCTCGGTGTCGCCGAGGACGTGGTCTTCACCGGCCGGGTTCCGTCCAGCGAACTGGCCGCCCACCACACACTGGCCGATGTGTTCGCGATGCCGAGCCGGACCCGGGGGGCCGGGCTCGATGTCGAGGGTCTCGGCATCGTGTACCTGGAGGCGTCGGCATCCGGTGTGCCGGTGGTCGCCGGGCGCTCGGGCGGTGCGCCGGAGACCGTGCTGGAGGGCAAGACCGGCCGAGTTGTCGATGGACGCAACACCACCGAGATCGCCAATGCCATCGTCGACATCCTGTCCGATCGCGACGCCGCCGCGCAGATGGGCGCGGCGGGGCGCAGCTGGGTCGAGGAGCAGTGGCGCTGGGACAGCCTGGGCGCGCGGCTGCGTCAGCTGCTGCAATAAGGTGGCGGCGGCGTAGGGTCCAAGGAGTGTTATCTATTACAGTCGGGCTGTGAGTGAGCGAAGCGAGCGAACCATGTGCCAGCGCGCCCTGCGCACGGTGGAGCCGAGCGTCAGCGAGGCGCAGTCGTGAGTGAGCGCAGCGAACGAGCCATGTGCCAGCGCGCCCTGCGCACGGTGGAGCCGAGCGTCAGCGAGGCGCAGCCGTGAGCAGTATTCAGGTCGCCGATCAGACGTTCGTCGCTGCCCCGGGTGCCGCGGTCGCCGAGATCCTGTCGGGCACGAACAACTGGCGCCGCTGGTGGCCGGACCTCGACCTCGAGGTGCGGGAAGACCGGGCCGACAAGGGGATTCGCTGGACGGTCACCGGTGCGCTCACCGGAACCATGGAAGTATGGCTGGAGCCCGCATTGGACGGGGTGATCCTGCACTACTTCCTGCACGCCGAACCGAAGGCGCCGACCCGCAATCCGGCCGCCGCCAATCGGGCCCGCCGGGTGGCGGGCAAGACGATGTCGTTCGAGATCAAGGCCAGACTGGAGGCGGGCCGCGCGGCGGGTGTCGCACCGGCGCACACCGCCCCCCGCTGACGCACACCACTACAGCAGAGCAGCTGAAAGGAACCGTTGTCCGCCATGGCCGACAGGACCCAGAGGTCGATCATCATCGACGCACCGTCGCAGCGGGTGATGTCCGTCATCGCCGATCTGGAGTCCTACCCGGAGTGGGTCTCGGCGGCGAAATCGGTTGAGGTACTCGAGAAAAGCCCCGACGGCCGGGTGCGTACCGCACGCTTCGTGTTGGATGCCGGAGTCGTCAAGGACACCTACGTGCTGTCCTATACCTGGCGGCCCGACGAAAAGTCGGTCAGCTGGACGCTGGTCAGCGGCGATCTGCAGAAGGCGCAGGACGGCACCTACGAACTGATCGACCGGCCCGATGGCACCACCGAGGTGACCTACGAGCTCACCGTCGACCTGAACATCCCGATGATCGGCATGTTCAAGCGCAAGGCGGAGAAGGTGATCACCGACACCGCCCTCAAGGAACTGAAGAAACGGGTCGAAGGCTGATCACGCACAAGCCCGAGGCAGCCAGGACCCGGGTCGAACTGTTCATCGGTAAGGGCGGAGTCGGCAAGACGACATTGGCCTGCGCCACCGCGATGGCCTACGCGCGCAGTGGTCAGCGGGTGCTGGTGGCCTCGCTGGATCAGGCACATTCGCTCGGTGACGCGCTCGGCTTCCGATTTCCGCACGATCCAGGCACCGTGGCCGGGGTCGCCGGCGTGCTACCCGGAGTCGATGTGATCGAGGTCGATTCCCTTGCGCTGCTGGAGGATCGGTTCCGCGAGGTGGTGCGGATGCTGGCCACCGGAACCGGCCATGAGCACGGCGTCGACCTGGCCGCGCTGGATCCGGCCGAACTGACCGGACTGCCCGGTGTGCAGGAATTGCTGATGCTGGTGGAGATCACCCAGTTCGTCCAGGAGGATGACTGGGATGTGATCGTCGTCGACTGCCCGCCGTCCGCGGATATGCTGCGCATCATCACCGCACCGGAAACCCTGCTCGGCTATGTGGAACGGGTGTGGCCGCAGCACGCGCGGGCACTGAGCACGGTCGGCACCGATCTGCGCCGCGCGGTGCTCGCCACCACGGTCGAACGAATCGTCAAGGCGGTGACCGAGGTGCGCGATCTGCTCGCCGATCACGCCCGCACCGGCGCGCGGCTGATCACCGTCGCCGAACAGGTGGCCGTCGCCGAATCGGAGCGGGTGCGATCGGCCGCGGCGCTGCTCGGTCTGCGCTTGGACGCGGTGGTGGTGAACAAGGTGCTGCCCGCCGCGCCGCCGCCGACGGCACTGGAGGTCGCCTCCCATCCGGCGGTGCAGTGGTATCTGAATCGGCGCGCCGAACAGTTGGACGTGGTGAATCGACTACAACGGGGCATGGACGGAACACGGGTGCTGATCGCCCAGCACACCGGGCCCGAACCGGTCGGGCTCACCTCCCTGTCCGCACTGTCGTACGCGATGGACTCGGGCGAGCGGTTAGACACCGACCCCGCGTTGCGCGACAATCCGGCGAAGGTTCGCACAAGTTCCGGCGAGCCGGTGGTTCGATTGGAGTCGGGCACCGGTCTGCATTCGGTGTACGCGATGCGGATGCACCTGCCCGTCGTCGATGCGGCGACGCTGCGACTGGGACGAGTGGAGGACGATTTGATCGTGGGAGCGGACGGGGTCCGGCGCCGAGTGCGCCTGGCACCGGTATTGCGGCGGTGCACGGTCGATGGCGCCGAACTCGAGCACGGCTATCTGGTCGTGCGTTTCCGTCCGGACCCCGAGGCGTGGCCGGTATGACCGATCCGAGCGGCGGCCACGCGGATGGCTGGCCAGGCGATGTCGATCCCGGTGACGGCCTCGGCGAATTCGCCGCGGAATTGAAACTGCTCGCGGAGGCGGTGCTGGAGCGGGTCGAGCCGGTGTTGCGCCGAGCCGCCGACGGACAGCCGGACTGGTCGAGCTGCAGTTGGTGCCCGGTGTGCGCGGCGGCCGCACTGGTGCGCGGCGAGCACCACGATGTGCTCGCGGTGGTGGCCGATCACGGCACCGCCATCGTCACGGTGCTGCGCGAGGCGCTGGCCGGGGTGCCGGTCGATCCGGTCATGCCCGATGACGACGTACCGCACGATCATTCGGCCTTCGTCGAGCAGCACGGGGACGCGTCGGCATCGGCCGCGGCAAATACCCACGCACAGCACTCGACCCCGGGCGGGCGGGAGCGGGCCCGCTACGTCGGCATCCCCGTGACGATCAAGGCATGACCGCGCGAGTGGCAGATGTGCGACCGCTGACCGTCGGAATCGACGTCGGCGGCACCAATATTCGCGCATCGGTGGTCGATGGCGACGGCGAGGTGCTCGACACCGTTGTCGCGCCCACGCCGCATTCGGCGCGGGCACTGGAGAATGCGCTGGACCGCGCGGTCCGCGAGCTATGTCGCAGGCATCCGATCGGCGCGGTCGGCCTGGCAGTGGCCGGGTTCATCAACGGCGATCGCTCGGCGGTGCGCTTCGCACCGCATCTACCGTGGCAGGACGCCCCGGTCGCAGAGCGGCTCACCGAACGTCTCGAACTGCCGGTGATCCTGGAGCATGACGCCAATGCCGCCATGTGGGCCGAGTACCGGTTCGGCGCCGCGGCGGGCGGACACAACTCGGTGCTGGTGGCGATCGGCACCGGCATCGGCGCGGCGCTGCTCATCGACGGCGAACTGTATCGGGGCACCCATGGCGTCGCACCGGAACTCGGACATCTGCAGGTGGTGCCGCAGGGTCGAGCCTGTCCGTGCGGTAAGCGCGGCTGTTGGGAAAGGTATTGCAGCGGAACGGCTCTGGTCGATACCGCGATCGAAATGCTGGCCACCGATCCGGTGCATTCGACGGTGCTGGCGCGTGAGGTGCTGCGCGATCCCGGCTCGCTGACCGGACGCCGGGTGGCCGGAGCGGCACAGGACGGCGACCCCCTTGCCGTGGCGGTCATGGCCGATTTCGCGCGCTGGCTCGGGCTCGGGCTGGCCTTTGTCAGCGATATTTTCGATCCCGGACTGATCGTGATCGCCGGTGGGGTAAGCAGTTCGGCCGGGCTGTTCCTGGACGAGGCCCGCGAGGAATACGCGCGGGCGATCACCGGCGCCGGCCATCGGCCGCTGGCCCGAATCCGCACCACCCAGCTCGGTGAGGCGGCGGGCATGATCGGCGCGGCGGAACTGGCCAGAGCCACCCTCGTCGACACCGGACGCGGCCGATCGTGGGTCGCGCGTTCCACCCACTGAGCGGTCGGTTATCAGCACTCGAGAACATGTGGTGAGATACACCGCTCCGCTTGGATGTGATCTGTAACCGACGGTAAAGTCGGCAACTGACGGTTGTACCCGTAAACGATCCCGGCCGCGGGGGTTAGGACGCCATGCTCTACTGGATGCTGAAGTACCTGTTCCCAGGACCGTTCATGCACCTCTACAACCGTCCGACAGTCGAAGGCGTGGAACACATTCCCGCCGATGGGCCCGCCATCCTGGCCGGGAACCACCTGTCCTTCTCGGACTGGTTGTTCGCGCCACTGATGAGCCCGCGGCGCATCAGCTACCTGGCCAAGGCCGAGTACTTCAACAGCCCCGGGTTCAAGGGTCGGCTGCAGAAGTTCTTCTTCAGCGCCACCGGCCAGTACCCGATCGACCGCAGCGGTGCCAGTGCGGCCGAGGACGCTCTCATCGCCGCGCGCAAACTCCTCGACAAGGGCCATCTCGTCGGCCTCTACCCCGAGGGCACCCGCTCCCCCGACGGCCGCCTCTACAAGGGCAAGACCGGTCTGGCCCGCCTCGCTCTGGAAACCGGTGTCCCCGTCATTCCGGTCGCCGTCATCGGCACCTTCGAGGTCTGCCCGCCCGGCCCGTTCCGCTGGCGCCGTCAGCAGGTCACCGTCAAATTCGGTGCCCCCATCGACTTCTCCCGCTACGAGGGCATGGGCGGCAACCGCTTCGTCGAACGTGCCGTCACCGACGAGGTCATGTACGAACTCATGCAACTCGGCGGCCAGGAATACGTGGATGTCTACGCAGCCAGCCTGAAAAAGGGTGTCCCCTCCGGCTCCGCCCCTGAGGCCACTCGCATCCCGGAGACCGCGGCCAGCTAGTTCCGGGCCAACCGGGCTCCGGGCCGGGCGCGCATCGATACGGGCCACTCGACGGATATCGTTGAGTCGTGACGGTGCGCGCAAAAATTTGCGGGATCAGGTCCGAGCACGATCTGTGGACTGCACTGACCGCCGGTGCCGACGCCATCGGATTCATCTCGGGGATTACCCATTTCAGCGAGGACGCACTCGACGCCGAGCGCGCCGCCGAGTTGTCGCGTCTGGCTCCACCGTTCGTCACCCGGGTCCTTGTCACCCATCTGGAAGACGCCGCCGCGATCGTCGACCTCGCCGACCGAGTGGGTGTGGACGCGATCCAGGTGCACGGGCTCGTCACGATCGACACGGTTCGCGAGGTTCGAAAGGCCTCGGGCGGGCGCAAGATCATCAAGGCAGTGCATGTCACCGGCCTCGAAGCGGTCGGCGCCGCGCGTTCGGTCGCGCCGGATTGTGATGCGGTGCTGCTCGATTCGCGCACCGCGGACCGTCTCGGCGGTACCGGACTGACCCACGACTGGTCGGTGAGCGCGGCCGTGGTGACCGCACTACACGAACTCGGCTGCCCGGTCGTGCTCGCCGGTGGGCTCGGTCCGGACAATGTCGCCGATGCCATCGCACGCGTGCGCCCCTTCGCGGTGGACGTCAATAGCGGAGTCGAAACCGCCACCGGCGATAAGCAACCCGACGCGTGTGCGGCCTTTGTGACAGCGGTACACCGGGCACCGGGGTCATTCGCACCCCCCGCCCCACCGCTATGAGCACGAGCGGCCCCGGCGACCGAGTTCGCGGCGGTGTAGTGGCTGCCCGCGCCAATCGCACCGATGAGCGATGCGACCGCCTAGTTCGATCGGACAACACGCTCCGCTCCATCGCATCCATCCCATTGCGACATTGATCTGCCGTACCGGGGACTTCCGCCCACCCTGCCAGCCGCAGCTGCCGAATGGCCCGTGCTGGTACCGAGGTCGCGGTTCATCGGTTGTTGCGGCGCAGCGGATTCGGCGCGCAGGGATGCGACGGGAGCGATCTCGGCAACATTCGAGCGGGCCGCGTGCCGTGGGGGCACAATCAGCGGGGTAGATGTTCCGGGTGCGGTAGGTGCGGGGTCCGGCGGTGGCAGCGGCTTCGCGAAATGAGCTAGGGGCCGCGAATGTCCGAGGGGACGGATCTGTTGTTATCGCTCGCGGTGGCCGCGGCGCATCAGCTGGGGTATTCCTGCCGGGTGGCGAATGCCGATGACGTGATGTTGTCGGGGCCCGCGGGGGATGTCATGGTCGGGTTGACGAATTTGCGGCGGATGGCGGCGGATGAGCCGCCGGATCAGTGGCCCGCGTTGGTCGCGGATTATCTCAGTACTGGGCTGGTCGATCTGGAGGTCGATCGCGATCCGCTCGACACCGGGAATTTCGCAATGATGCGGGGACTGATCAGGACTCGGCTGTACTCGGGGCAGGGTGGGTCACCGGATGTTGTGCGCCGCGAGGTCGCGCCCGGACTGGTCCAGCGGGTGCTGATCGATCAGGTGCACACCATGGCGCCGGTCACCTATCCGATGCTGCGGCAGTGGCCGATCGACGAATACGACCTGTTCACCCTCGCCGAACAGAACACCCGCGCGGACGGGCCGCTGGAGGCGTTCACCCATCGGATCGATGCGCCGATGGCCGACGGTGTCGAGATCACCATGCTGAGCGGCATCTCCGACTACATCACCGCGCACGTGCGCTGGCTGGACGAGTATCCGGTGGTCGGACCGGCGGGGTCGGTATTCGCGGTGCCGTCCCAGCGCCAGATCTACGCGCATCCGGTGGCAAATCTCGACGTCGTGCGGGCCACCACGGTGCTCGCCCAGGTCGCGGTGCTCGACTACGCCCAGCGCCCGTGGCCGGTCAGCCAGGACGTCTACTGGTGGCATGACCGCACCATCGAGCTGGCCGCCACCACCGAGCACACCGGTGAAGCACTCTGCATCTACCCGTCGGACAACTTCCTCTCCGCGCTGAACGAACTCCCCTCCTGAGCCCTCGACGCCGAGATCTGCGTCACGCACCTGTCCACCGAAATACCCTCCTACCAGGCCATTTAGTTAGGGCGTTCGCCCGAAACCCCCGCATCCCAATTTCTCGTATCCAGGGCTGTCACGTTTCGCGCCACCAATGCGTCTTATGCGTAGGCAGCTTCCGGCGGAGAAGGAGATGAACCATGCCTGTGCTGTTCATAGGTCATGAGGTGGCGGACGAGGGCAGCGCCGCGGCGGCATTCGCGGCGCAGGCGCCCATGCCGCCGTTCGGCCTACCCGGCTCGTACGGGATCGCGCGATGAGCTCGACAGTGGCGCACCAGGCCGATGCGGCCGACGAGCGGTACCGCGCCGCCGCCTTCGTAAAACGCTCGATCAATAAGGTCTTTCCGACGCACTGGTCGTTCCTGCTCGGCGAGATCGCGCTGTACAGCTTCATCATTCTGCTGCTGTCGGGCGTGTATCTGACGCTGTTCTTCGAACCGTCGATGACCGAGGTTGTCTACGACGGCGCCTACCAGCCGTTGCGGGGCGTGCAGATGTCGGCTGCGTACCGCAGCACGCTGGATATCTCCTTCGACGTCCGCGGCGGGCTTTTCGTGCGGCAGGTACACCATTGGTCCGCTTTGCTTTTCACGGCGTCGATGATCATTCACATGTTCCGGATCTTCTTTACCGGCGCCTTCCGCAGGCCGCGCGAGGGCACCTGGGTGATCGGCGTGACGCTGTTGATGCTGGCAATGTTCGAGGGATTCTTCGGCTACTCGCTGCCGGACGATCTACTCTCGGGAACCGGTCTGCGCGCCGCGTTCAGCGGTATCACCATGAGCATCCCCGTGATCGGCACCTGGCTGCACTGGCTGATGTTCGGTGGTGACTTCCCGGGCACGATCATCATCCCGCGGTTGTACATCACGCATGTGCTGCTGTTTCCGGGCATCATGCTGGCGTTGATCGCCGCGCACATCGGTTTGGTGTGGTACCAGAAGCACACGCAGTTCCCCGGGCCGGCGCGCACCGAGCGCAACGTCGTCGGCGCCCGGATCGTGCCGGTGTTCTCGCTGGACCAAGGCGCGTTCTTCATGTTCACCCTGGGAACGGTCGCGCTTATGGGTGGTGTGCTGCAGATCAACCCGATCTGGAACCTAGGGCCCTACAACCCCTCTCAGGTGTCGGCGGGTTCGCAACCTGACTTCTACATGATGTGGACCGACGGCCTGGTGCGCTTGATGCCGCCGTGGGAGATCTACATCGGCGGCTACACGGTGCCCGCGGTGTTCTGGGTAGCGGTGATCATGGGGCTGGTGTTCGCGGTGCTCTACGCCTACCCGTGGATCGAGAAGCGGCTCAGCGGCGACACCGCCCACCACAATCTGCTGCAGCGGCCCCGTGATGTGCCGGTGCGCACGGGGATCGGCGCCATGGCGATCGCGTTCTATCTGGTGCTGACCTTGGCGTGTGTCAACGACATCATCGCGCTGAAGTTCAACATCTCGCTGAATACGACGACGTGGATCTTCCGTATCGGTCTGCTGACCGCGCCACCCATCGCGTATTACTTGGCGTACCGGTTCTGCATCGGTCTACAACGCAGTGACCGCGCGGTGCTCGAGCACGGCATCGAGACCGGTGTGATCAAGCGACTGCCGCACGGTGAGTACATCGAGGTGCACCAGTCGCTGGGGCCGGTCGACGAACACGGCCATCCGGTACCCCTGCCCTACCAGGGCGCCGCGATACCGAAGAAGATGAACAAGCTGGGTTCGGCGGGCAAACCGGGCACCGGCAGCTTCCTGCGGCCCGATCCGGCGGCGGAATCCGCGCGACACTTCGAGATCGAGCACGCGGAGGAACGCAAACAGCTCGCCGTGCTACAGAAGCATCAGGACCGAATCTCCGCCGACGGTGAAAGGCATGCACCATGATGTGGCCCGAGCGCTCGCAAGCGCCCGATACCGAGGACTACGGACTGCTCGTCGCGGCGGCCACCGTAACCAGCGCGACCACCGCACATGCGGTACGTGACCTGTTGCGCTATCACGGAATCCGGGCCACCACCGGCCCGGCGCACACCACCGGCCACCCCGACCGCCACCGCGTCCTCGTCTTCCCCGAGGACGCCGTCCGCGCCTACGAAATCCTCGTCGACAACACCGTCTGAGGACCTCGGGCTCACACCGCGGCCCGGACCGAGGGCCCCGAACCAACCCGGTTCGGGGCCCTCGGTCCGTTGGCGCCGCAATCGGTCGAGATAGTGATCACCGAAGTGCCATGCTGTTAAGTGCACACAGTTCCGAGCCGCATGGGAGCGGATCATGAGCTTTCACAAGATTCCGGCGGGGACCAGAGGGTCCAGGCCACCGTCACCGAATCCGGTCTACCGTCTCCTCACCCGGGCCATGGAGCGATACCACCGATTCCGCCACGACCGATTCCTCGGCATGGACCTGGTGTATCTGACCACGGTCGGCGCGAAGAGCGGCGAGGAACGTCGGGTGACGGTCAGCCGCTTTCCGGCCGACGACGGTGGCTGGCTCATCGTCGCCTCCATGGGCGGCGCGATCCAGCATCCGGGCTGGTATCACAATATCGCCGCACATCCCGATCAGGTGTGGGCCGAGGTGGGCGGGACGAAGTTCCAAGTGACGGCCGAACAGTTGGACGGCGAGCGGCGCGAGCGGGCCTGGCAGCAGATCACCGCCGAACAACCGCGCTATCTCGGCTACCAGAAAAAGACCGACCGGCTCATCCCGATCATCGAACTTCGACCATGCGGCTGATATCGCGCGCCTGTTGGCCGAGCAGACGGTAGGAGTTCACACGGTGTTGGACTCCCTACGCCAAGGTGGGCGAATGACTGGTTCGGACTTCGCCATCTCCCGGCGGACGCTGCTGCGCACCTCCGCCCTCGGTCTCGTCGCGGCCCCGGCGCTGGCCGCTTGTTCGAATGATGGTCCCGCACTGGTCCGTACGCGCCCGAAGCTCACGCACGGCGTCGCGGTCGGCGACCCGCGCGCCGACGGTGCACTGATCTGGGCGCGCTCGGATCAGCCGGCGAAGTTGATCGTGGAGACCGCGGCCACCGAATCCTTCACCGACGCCAAACGATTCACCAGTCCGCTGCTGACCCCGGACGCCGACGGCACCGGACGGGTGCGCGTCAACGGGCTGCCCGCGGGTCAGCAGGTGCACTACCGGGTGACCCTCGAAGGCGAGGACGGCGCCACCTCCGAACCGATCACGGGCGTATTCCGCACGGTGCCAACGGGCGCGGCCGATATCCGGCTGCAGTGGTCCGGCGATGTGGTCGGCCAGGGCTACGGCATCAATCCCGAACTCGGCGGCATGAAGATCTTCTCCGCCATGGCCGCACGCGACCCACACCTATTCATTCACTCCGGTGATTCGATCTACGCCGATGTGCCGTTGCAGGAATCGGTAACCCTGCCCGACGGGCGGATCTGGCGCAATGTCGTCTCCGAGGCGAAAAGCGCTGTCGCCCAGACGCTCGAGCAGTTCCGCGGCAACTACGCCTACAACCTGACCGACCAGAACTACCGCCGCTTCAACTCCGCGGTCGCCCAGGTGGTCCAGTGGGACGACCACGAAACCGTCAACAACTGGTACCACGGCGGCTTGGTCGCCGAGACCAAGGGCTACACCGAGCGCAGCATGGACACCCTGGCGACCCGCTCCTGGCAGGCCTTCCACGAGTGGATGCCGTTGGAGCCCAGGGAGGCGGTGGACGGACGCCTCTACCGCAAGATCTCCTACGGCCCGCTGCTGGACATCTTCGTGCTGGATATGCGGACCTATAAGGACACCAACGACATCAACAATGGACCAAACGGTCGCATCTTCGGTCCGGAACAGACGAAGTGGCTGATCGAGGGGCTCCGCGATGCCAAGGCCACCTGGAAGATCATCGCCAATGACCTGCCGCTCGGCCTGGTCGTCAAGGACGGTGAACAGAAAGTGATGGCCTACGAGGGCCCCGCGAACGGTGACAACGGCGCACCATCCGGCCGGGAAACCGAGATCGCCCAGGTGCTTTCGGCCATCAAAGCGAACAAGGTCGGCGGCGTGGTCTGGCTGACCGCCGATGTGCACTACACCGCGGCCCACCACTACGCACCGGAGCGCGCCGCGTTCACCGACTTCGACGAATTCTGGGAGTTCGTCTCCGGACCGCTGAATGCCGGTGCGTTCTTACCGAATCCGCTGGACGGCACCTTCGGTCCGGAGGCGGTATTCGTGCACGCACCCGATGTCCAGAACGCCTCGCCACTGGACAGCTACCAACATTTCGGTGAGGTATTGATCGATGGCAAGTCAAGGGAACTGACGGTCAACCTCTGCGATGCGACCGGATCTGTCCTGTTCAGCCAGCGGCTCGCGCCGCCGGTTCGCTAACGGTCGAGATCGAACGAGCATCGGAGCCCGCGCTGTGGTTAGCTTTCGATCCATGAGCACGCCGCACACTGTCGCCGCCGAAGAATATCTACCTCGTGACACCGCGGATGTCGTTCGTACTGTGCGGAATTCACGCGGTCGAGTGGAAAGCCTCATGGTGCGTGGCGGCGAACCGATCGACGACGGTCTTTCGCTACCCGATCCGCGCACGGTGGTGTCGCTGCGCAAGATGAACGCCGTACTCGATATCAACCTCGGCAGACGCACCGTGCGCGTGCAGGCCGGCGCCAAACTGTCCGATATCGATCGCCGCCTCGGCGCACACGGGCTCGGTCTGCCGATCATCGGCGACCACCGCGATATCACCGCTGGCGGTTTCGCCTCGGTCGGCGGCGTGAGCACGGCATCGCACAAGTACGGGATGTTCATCGATCGGATCGTGGATCTCGAGTACGTCGATCCGGACGGACGCATCGGCACCTGTGGACGCAGCCACCACACCGAGCGCTTCCACCGGATCCTGGGCGCGGGCGGGCGCGCCGGCATCATCACCGCGCTCACCCTGGATGTGATCGATATCGATAAGGACCACACCTGGCTCACCACCGACGCCGACCGGTTCCTCGACTTCGACTCCTTCGTCGAACACGCCTACGCCGAAATCGCCCGGCCGGGCAATGCCGCACTGCAGGTCGGTCGCTGGGTCGATACCGCACCGCTGAAGGTGTCGCGGCCGGTGGGCACCGGACATGTGCAGTTGGGGACCGTGCGCTTCGGGCAGTGGTCGAGCCTGTATCCGACCACCCCGACCCGATCGCTGCGCGCGCGTCGTGAGGTCGGCTCCAAGACCAGGAAGTCGCTGGGCGCCATCGCCTCCGCGGCGGGCGGGCGCGCGGGCGCACCCGTGCGCAATGCCGCCGCGGGCGCACTCATGTTCGCCCCGAAGGTGCTGACGCTGCGCGATGCCGAGTACCTCGCCGATACCGTGATCAGCTCCTCGGAGCGCGGCCCCGCCTACCGGGTCGCGATCTTCGCGCCGCTATCGACCTACACCTCGATCTTCTACCGACTGCACGACCTGTTTGCCGGACACCGGGAACGGACCGGCTGCTTCACCGTGATCTCCGCGATGACCTACGGCGTGCGCTCCAACTACCTGCGTGAGGAGGCACAGGCACGCGGGCTGTCGGTCGAGGATCATGGCTTGATCACCTTCACCTGTCGTTTGCGGCCATCGGCGCTGCCCTCAGAACTGTTGCGCGACATCGTCACCGGAATCGATGAGATCTGCGTTTCCGAACGCGCCCTGCGGTACGACTCCGCGGATTAGACTGTGTCGCGCCGCATATAGTCGCCAGCAAATAGCTTCATCGCCCATCGGCGGCACTGCTATTTGCTGGCGTCAGCGGTCGACTTCGACACTGTCGGCGGGGTGTCGATGCGTTGGTTCAGCCCATCTAGGTGAAGGTTGCTCTGATGCTCGAATTCCGGCCCGCCCCGGCCCGGCTGCCCGACCGTAAGCGGCAGCGTCCCGAATCCATCGAGGGCCTGCGGGTGCTTGTGACCGACGCCTGCTCGGATATCGGCCGCGCCACCGCCGACCTACTGGCCCAACATGGCGCTCAACTGCTACTCGTCGCCCGACGCGGGGACCGACTCGTGGCCGCCTGCAATGAGATTGCCGATGCGGGCGGTCATGCCGGGTGGTTCCGCTGCGATATCTCCGCACTCGACGATGTCGACCAGCTCGTGCACTGGGTACTGACCGAATTCGGCACCGTGGACGTGCTGATCAACAATGCGGGCCGGCCGGTGCGTCGACCCGTATCGCAATCGCTGGACCGTTTCCGTGACTACCAGCGCATGATGGCCACCAACTACTTCGGCCCGCTGCGCCTGACCCTCGGGCTGTTGCCAGCCATGTTGGATTCCGGTTCGGGGCACGTGATCAATGTCGGCCCGTGGAGTCTGAATACCGGTGCCGCACCGAATTTCGCCTCCTACGCCAGTTCCCAGGCCGCCTGGACCACTTTCGGGCAGTGCGCGGACGCCGAATTGTCGCCGCGCGGTATCCAGGTGACCAGCGTCCGGTATCCGGCCGTCCAACCCGAATCCGGCACCATCGCACACTTCGTCGCCGAACCCGCGCTGGAGCCCACCGACGCCGCCCGGCTCATCGAAACGGCCATCCGCACCCGCCCGGCCCATCTCGAACCCCGCTTCGCCCGCACGCTGCGCGGGCTGGCGGGAGTAGCGCCCCGCTCCACCAGCCGCCTGCTCTCCCGCCTCGCCTCGTTGTAGCCCATGCAGCGTCGGGGGCCTCTGCTCCACCACAAACCGCCTGACCGCGTCCTAGCCACGCCTGCGGCTCAGGAGCAGCCGGAATTGCTGGGCAAACGGGTAGACATATGTCGTGGACACTGTTGAGAAGCGATTGGGACTCGTGCTGCGGGCTCCGGTCGACTCGCTGGTTACCGACGATCGGGTGCGGATGCCGGACAGCGTTGCCCTGTGGAACCTGCCGGAGCACGATCGGGCCGCATTGCGGGCCTGGGGAATGCCCAGCGATATGCCGATGGTGGCTGATCCACAGTTCGGGGTCGAGCCGGAGCTGACCCCGACCATCGCCAGCGACCAGCAGCGCCGGTTGCTCACCGCGGATCGACGCCTCTATCGACTGGGTCGGTGGGGACGGCACCCGCTCACCCTGATCGGGGCGCTCGCCGGTGACGGGACAGTGTTCGGGCTGAAGGAGACACCACTCTCGACCGCCGATCTGCCGCCGGTGATGCCGGACCTCAACCCCGCCGTCGCCTATCTCAACTCCTCGGTGGCCCGGTTCCTCGAGGTCGCCTGGCGGTGGCGAGCCGCCAGCCGGATCCTGCGGGAATTGACCGAAACCGAACCGCCGTTTCCGGGAACCCGCATTGCGCTGACCGAACGGGGCGAGGACGCAGATGCCATCCACGCGGCGTACCTCGAGGAATGCGAGCAGGTGTGGGAACGTACCGACGTCGATATAGCGGCGGTGCTGGCCGCGATGGCGGAGATCGACAATTTGACCGGACCCGATGGGCGCGAATCGCTCTGGGTGGAGCTGATCAACAGCTTCCCCAGCTGAGCACCAGAAAACGCCGAAGCGCCCCACCGGAATCCGGCAGGGCGCTTCGGAAAGAGCTACTCGCTCAGTGCTTCTCCGGGCCGAGGTAGTACTCGAAGACCAGGCCGGCGGCCGCACCGAGGATGCAGACCACGCCGATGCCGATCAGCCAGAACTGGAAGAAGGCCAGGCCCAGTGCGGTGATGGAGCCCGCCGCGGCCAGCGTGATGGGCCAGAAGCTGCCGGGCGAGAAGAAGCCCAGGTCGCCCGCGCCGTCCACGATCTCGGCGTCCTCGTAGTCCTCCGGACGCAGGTCGAGGCGCCGCGCGACGAATCGGAAGTAGGTGCCGATGATCAGCGACAGACCGGCGGTCAGCACCGTCGCGGTGGTGCCGGCCCATTCGACACCGGTCCGCGACTGGCCGGTGAAGTAGCCGTACACGATCGCCACGATCACAAAGAACACCGTGAGCAGTTCGAAAATCCGCGCTTCGATCTTCATATCAGATCAGTCCTCACTTGCTCTCTGCCGCGGCCGCGCTCTTGGTGTCGCGCTTGGTGTTGAACGGCTGGGTGGAGGTGGCGACCGGGGATTCACCGATGGACTCGAGCGCCTCGGCGTTGGTCTTGCCCGCCTTGCGCGCATCAATGTACTTGGTGAACTTCTCCGGCGACACCGCACGGACCTCGAAGTTCATCATCGAGTGGAAGGTGCCGCACATCTCGGCGCAGCGGCCGACGAACGCGCCCTCCTTCTCGATCTTGGTGATCTGGAAGACGTTATCGGAGTGGTTTTCCTTCGGGTTCGGCATCACGTCCCGCTTGAACAGGAACTCCGGCACCCAGAAGGCGTGCACCACGTCGGCGGCGGCCAGCTGGAATTCGATGATCTTGCCGGTCGGCAGCACGAGTACCGGAATCTCGGTGCTGGAGCCGACGGTCTCGACCTTGTCGTAGTGCAGGTAGGACAGGATGTCGTTCTCCGGCTTGCCGTGCACCGGGCCCGGCTGCGGGTGACCGTCCTTGGTCCGCTCCTTGTACTCCTCGAGCTGTTCCTGGTTGGCGTCCTCGCGGGCCTTATCGATGCCGTCGAAGCGGAAGCCGTCCTTGAAGTCGACATTGCGGTAGCCGAACTTCCAGTTCCACTGGAAGGCGGTCACGTCGACGGTCACGTCCGGGTTGCCGACCTTCTCGTGCACGTAGTTCTGCACGACCACGGTGAAGTAGAACAGCACCGCGATGATGACGAACGGCACGGCGGTGTAGGTCAGCTCCAGCGGCACGTTGTAACCGGTCTGGCGCGGGAACTCCGGGGAGTCCTTCTTCTTGCGGTGGAAGGTTACGGTCCAGAAGGTCAGACCCCACACCAGCACACCCATCGCCAATGCCGCGATGACCGACCACGTCCACAGTTCCCGCATCCGGGTCGCCTGCGGCGTGACACCCGAGGGCCAGCCGAATCGCAGCCAAACATTGTCGATCGAGCAGCCCGAGACGAGCATCGCGGTGATCCCCAAGGACACCGCCAAGCCGACCCGCCGAAGGATGCGGCCCTGCCGACCCTTCACGGGTCGTGCCCCGATCTCTTCGCTCGCCTTGTGCGCCACGCTCACGCCTTCCTGGTCGCCACACATTCCGACAGTGCACCGCCCGGGTTGCGATCGCCCGGCGGTACGTCTCAAGCACGTTTCAGGGCATTCCGGTCGGCCCGCCCGCTTCGGCGCACGATCCACCTAAGAATGTCCTGAGTACTACGCAGCGTAGACCAAACCGGCGCCCCGTTTGACGTCGGGTCGGATTCGACACTCCACCGATCCCGAGGCGGGTCCGGTCACCCGGACATCGTCGCAGTACAGCGCGTGCCCCGCGACCGGAATCGGCACGTGCGACGCAGGCGGACACAACATTTCGGATGCCGGATGCGAGGGCGTCTCCGGGACCGGTGATCGCGAACGATCCAGTGGCGCGACACACGAATCCGCCCGGTGCGGCATACTCGGACACGAGATTTCGCCCTGTGCGCCCACCACTGTCGGGCGCAGCCACCCAGTGATTCGGGCCAGTGCCCGTACCAAGTAGGAAACGAGGTTGCCGACGCCGTGTGTGGACTGCTCGGATTTCTGACATCTGATGCGGCAACCGACGACGTCGTGGAGCGGGTGTACAACGCCCTGCACTGCGTGCGCCATCGCGGCCCGGACGAGCGCGGCACCTGGCACGACGATCATGTGATCTACGGCTTCAACCGCCTGTCGATCATCGATATCGAGCATTCGCACCAGCCGCTGCGCTGGGGTCCGGCCGAGAATCGCGAGCGCTACGCGCTCACCTTCAACGGCGAGATCTACAACTACATCGAGATCCGCGCGGAGCTCGCGAAGGCGCATGCCGAGGAGTTCCCGGACGGCAAGATCTTCGAAACCGAGGGCGACGGCGAGGCGATCGTCGCAGCCTTCCACTACTGGGGTCCGGAGGCCGTGCGCAAGCTGCGTGGCATGTTCGCGTTCGCGATCTGGGATACCCAGACCCAGGAGTTGTTCCTGGCGCGCGATCCGTTCGGCATCAAGCCCCTGTTCCTGGCGACCGGCCCCGGCGGGACCGCATTCGGCAGTGAGAAGAAGAGCCTGTTGGAGCTGCTGCCCGCGCTCGGGCTCTCCGATGCTTTGGATCCGCGGGTGCTGGAGCACTACACCGTGCTGCAGTACGTGCCGGAACCGGAGACGCTGCACAAGGACATCCGCCGCCTGGAATCCGGGCACTACGCGACCGTGCGGGCGGGCGAGGCGCCGAAGGTCACCCGCTACTTCGACCCGCAGTTCAAGGTGCGGGCCTTCGCTCCCGGCTCGGCGGGCGCCCGCTACCGGGAGATCGCCGAGGCGCTGGAGGACTCCGTCGCCAAGCATATGCGCGCGGATGTGACCGTCGGCTCATTCCTGTCCGGCGGAATCGACTCCACCGCGGTCGCGGCACTGGCCATGCGGCACAACCCGAAGCTGATCACCTTCACCACCGGCTTCGAACGTGAGGGCTACTCCGAGGTCGATGTGGCGGCCGAGAGCGCGGAGGCGATCGGCGCGCGGCATATCGTGAAGGTCGTCTCCCCCGCCGAATTCGCCGCGGCGATCCCCGAAATCGTCTGGTACCTGGACGATCCGGTGGCCGACCCGGCGCTGGTGCCGCTGTACTTCGTGGCCAAGGAGGCGCGCAAGCACGTCAAGGTGGTGCTCTCGGGTGAGGGCGCGGACGAGTTGTTCGGCGGGTACACGATCTACCGGGAACCGTTGTCGCTCAAGCCCTTCGAATATCTGCCGCGCGGGGTCCGCAAGCTGGCGGGCCGGCTGTCGGAGCGGATTCCGGACGGTACGCGCGGTAAGAGCCTGCTGCACCGCGGCTCACTCACCCTCGAGGAGCGCTACTACGGCAACGCGCGCAGCTTCAGCGACGCGCAGTTGCGTGCGGTGCTGCGGGAATTCCGGCCGGAGTGGACCCATCAGGACGTCACCGCGCCGATCTACGCGCAGTCGCGCGGCTGGGATCCGGTGACGCGCATGCAGCATCTGGATCTCTACACCTGGCTGCGCGGCGACATCCTGGTCAAGGCCGACAAGATAACCATGGCGAATTCGCTGGAGCTGCGGGTGCCGTTCCTGGACTCCGAGGTGCTGAAGGTGGCCGAACAGCTGCCCTACGAGCAGAAGATCACCAAGGAGACCACCAAATACGCACTGCGCCAAGCGCTGGAGGGCATCGTCCCGCCGCATGTGCTGCACCGCGCGAAGCTGGGTTTCCCGGTCCCGCTGCGGCATTGGCTGCGCGGCACCGAACTCTACGACTGGGCCCACCTGCAGATCGCCGAATCGCAGACCGATCACCTGCTCGACAAGGGCGCGATCAAGGGCATGCTCGAAGACCACCGCGCAGGCCGCGGCGACCACAGCCGCCGCCTCTGGACCCTGCTCGTCTTCATGGTCTGGCACGGCATCTTCGTCGAACACCGCATCACCCCCGATATCCAGGAACCGGTCTACCCCGTTTCGCTCTAGTCACTGCCGCGCGCGAATCGGCGCGCGGCACAACGTAAACGGCCGCACCCACCTACGTGGTGGATGCGGCCGTTCTGCGAGCGGTCCAGGAAGGTCAGAGCAGGGGCTTGATGTCGGCGGCGGCTTCGGGGCCGTAGGCGGCGGTGAGGCGTTCGAGGGCATCGTCCTTGTTGAGGGTCCACTCCTGGGTGCCCATAGTCTCGAGGACGAGAACCGCGATGAGCGAACCCAACTGGGCGGAGCGCTCCAGGGAGAGTCCGGCGGTGTGGCCGGTGAGGAAGCCCGCGCGGAAGGCGTCGCCGACGCCGGTGGGCTCGACCTTGTTCACCTCGGGGACCACGCCGACGATCACCTCGGTGCCGTCGCGGTCGACGATCTGCACGCCGTCCTTGCCGAGTGTGGTGACGCGGATGCCGACCTTGCGCGCGACCTCCTCCTCGCTCAGACCGGTTTTCTGCAGCAGCAGCGCCCACTCGTACTTATTGGTGAAAAGGTATGCGGCGCTGTCGATCAGTTGGACGGACTGATCGCCGTCGAGGCGGGCCAACTGCTGGGACGGGTCGGCGGCGAACGGGATGCCGAGTTCGCGGCATTCGGCGGTGTGCCGCAGCATGGCCTCGGGATCATTGGCACCGATGAGCACCAGGTCGAGCGTGTGGTCCTCGGCGAGTTCACCGATCGAGATATCGCGGGCCTCGCTCATCGCCCCCGGGTAGAACGAGGCGATCTGGGCCATATCGTCATCGGTCGTGCAGACGAAGCGCGCGGTATGCGCCCGCTCGGAGATCTTGACGGTGGAGCAATCGACGCCGTTCTTCTCCAGCCAGGCGCGGTACTCCCCGAAATCCGCGCCGACCGCGCCGACGAGCAGCGGGGTGCGGTTCAGAACGCCCATGGCATAGGCGATATTGCCAGCGACCCCACCCTTGCGGATCTGCAGATCATCGACGAGAAAGCTCACCGATACATGGTCGAGCTGATCGGCCAGCAGCGCGTCGGCGAACCTTCCGGGGAAGCGCATGAGATGGTCGGTCGCAATGGACGCGGACACGGCGATAGACACGAAGCTGAGCCCTTCGGTAGGCGGCTAGACGGTGAAGACTCGGAAAACTAGGTCCCCGTCTTTACCGTACCTTCCCGTCTCCCCGGATACGCCTGCCCGCCGCTGCCAATATTCAGCCGAACAGCGCGTGTCGCACGATTCTCATCGTGGACGAGCGGTCAGCAGATCGCCGGGTCGCGGATGGACCCGGCGATCGACTTTCGGAGATCAGTTGAAGGAGTCGCCGCAGGCGCAGGAACCCGTCGCGTTCGGGTTGTCGATCGTGAAGCCCTGCTTCTCGATGGTGTCGACGAAGTCGATCGAGGCGCCCTGCACGTACGGCGCGCTCATCCGGTCGACGGCCAGCTTGACCCCGCCGAAGTCGACGGTCAGGTCACCGTCGAGCGAGCGGTCGTCGAAGAAGAGCTGATAGCGCAGGCCGGCACAGCCACCCGGCTGCACGGCGATACGCAGGGCGAGGTCGTCGCGACCCTCTTGATCCAGCAGCGCCTTCGCCTTGCTGGCAGCGGCGTCGGTCAGAGTCACACCGTGGGTGGTCGTCTCGTCTTGCACAGTCATGAACTCTCCTCAGGACAGCTGTGTTCAACCCGTGAACAGCGCACGGCTCGTGGCTGTCAACACCACTCAGCGGGCTGTTATTCCCCCATCTTGCCACCACCGGACCCGACCGTGGACACAACCTCCCACCGACCACATTTCCGGCTGCATAGTGCATCGAATAGCCTGGTCGCGTGAAATTGTTCCGTCGCGGCGAGTCCAGCACCACCGACGAGAGCGCCGACCAGACGGCGGGCTCGGACGGCGGCTCGACCGCAGTCTCCATCTCGAAAGCGGCCACCGCCACCGAAGGCAAGGGCCGCCCCACCCCGAAACGTCGTGACGCGCAAGGCAAGCGGCGTGGCCCGGTCGCCCCCGCACCGCTCACCGCGAAGGAGGCGCGCGCCCGGCGCAAGGCCACGCGCGGCAACCGCGAGGAGCGCAAGGCGGCGTCGGCCGAGCGCCGTTTGGCCGCCCAGGATCGGCGCGCCAGGATGCTCGCTGGCGAAGACAAGTACCTGCTGCCCCGCGACCAGGGTCCGGTGCGGGCGTACACACGTGACATCGTCGACGCCCGGCGCAACCTGGTCGGGCTATTCATGCCGATGGCCCTGGTCCTGATCCTGTCGATGTTCGTGGCGCCCGCACTGCAGACCATTGTGACGTTGGCGATGCTGGTGATGATGGTGTTCATGATCGCCGAGGGGTTCCTGCTCGGCCGGATCGTCAACGGACGGGTGCGGGAGCGCTTCCCGGACAGCACCGACACCGGGTACAAGCTGGGCTGGTATGCCTTCGTCCGCGCCTCACAGATTCGCAAGATGCGGGCGCCCAAGCCGCGCGTGGGCCCCGGCGACGCGGTCTAGCTCGCATCAGTCCCGACAGCCGCACACCTCGATCGAGGGGTGCGGCTGTCGGCGTTTCCGGGTCAGTGGTGGTATGCGCGGCCGAGGACCGCGGACAGGTCGGACTGCAGACGCTGGGCGTCACGGTCGATGACATTTGCCGATCCGGCGTGGCCGCCTGCTCGCGTGATCAGAACCGCGAAGCCCACCACAACCGCCATGCTCAGGAGAAAAGTAATCATGGCAGTAATTTTGCGCCCGATGATTTACCGCCGAAAGTGGCTGTACTGACATTGTCCGCAAAGATTCAGCCAGGTACCCTGTAGCCATGCTGTCCAAGGTCGCCGTTGTGCTCTCGGAGCGCTTGGCCATGTTCGAATTCGGCGTGGTCTGTGAGGTTTTCGGGCTCGATCGCACCGCGGACGGACTGCCCGGATTCGATTTCAAGGTGTGCGGTGCCGAACCGGGCAAGCCGCTGCCGTCCACCACGCCGGGTATCACCGTTACGCCGGAGTACGGGCTGGAGGAGTTGGCGAAGGCCGATCTCGTGGCGATTCCGGCCTTCCCCGCTTCCGCCTTCGAAAAGGGGCTCGACCCGCGCGTCGTCGGCGCGATACGGGAGGCCTCGGATGCCGGGGCGATCGTGCTCACCGTGTGTTCCGGGGCGTTCCTGGCCGGGGCGGCCGGGCTGCTCGACGGTCGCAAATGCACGACGCACTGGCGTTATGTGGACCAGTTGGCCGCACAGTTCCCGGAGGCGACCGTCGATCCCGATGTGCTGTTCGTCGACGAAGGCAATCTCATCACTTCCGCTGGCACGGCAGCGGGCATCGACGCCTGCCTGCATCTGGTGCGCCGGGAGATCGGTAGCTCGGTCGCGAACGCGATCGCCCGACGCATGGTGGTGCCGCCGCAGCGCGATGGCGGACAGCGCCAATTCATCGAGCGTCCGGTCCCCGAATGCACCTCCGACAGCCTCAGCTCCACCCTGCAGTGGATGAGCGAAAACCTCGAGCTGCCGCACACGATCGACGATCTCGCCGCCCGCTCGGTGATGTCCACCCGCACCTTCGCCCGCCGCTTCGCCGCCGAAACCGGGACCACCCCGGTGAAATGGCTGACCAACCAGCGCGTGCTCTACGCCAAGCATCTACTCGAGGACACCGACGAGGGCCTGGAACAGATTGCCGCACAAGCGGGTTTCGGTTCCGGTGCGCTGCTGCGGCATCACTTCCAGAAGGTCGTCGGCATCGCGCCGACCGAGTACCGCCGCCGCTTCGGGGCCGCGGAGGCGAGCGAACAACGCTCCTGAAGCGCGCCAATGGAGCGTTCCGCGCGGAATCGGCGTTCTTTCGGCAGCTCGAGACCGGCGCCCGACCGCAGGGGCGCGTAGCGATCCGGGCCGCCGATCAGCGCGACGCGCGGGTAAAGGACCCAATTGATCGCGGGGGGTAAAAGACCCGATTGATACGGTGCTGCGGTGTCGGACAGCTCACCTGCTCACAACCGCCCGCACCGCAGCCTGGTGCTCGGTGGCGCGCGATCCGGTAAGTCCGCGTTCGCGGAAGTGCTGGCGGCCGAGGGCGGCCCCGTGCGCTATATCGCCACCGCGATTCCCGATTCGGCCGATCTCGACTTCGCCGAACGCATCGCCCGCCACCGTGACCGCAGGCCCGCGGATTGGACCGTCCTCGAAAGCGCCGATCCGGCAGCGGTTCTGCGCGCCGCTCCCCCGGCCGGAACGACACTGATCGACGATATCGGCAGCTGGCTGACCGCCCGCATCGATGCCCGCGCCGCCTGGGACGCCCCGCGCGGCGCCATATCCCCGGACACCGACGCCCTGGTCACCGCCGTCGCCGCCTATCCGGGCCGCCTGGTGATCGTGACCCCCGAGGTCGGTATGGGCGTCATCCCGGCCACCCGCTCCGGCCGCCTGTTCCGCGATGAAATCGGCACCCTCAACCAGCGCCTCGCGCAGACCTGCGATGAAGCGTTCTTCATCGTCGCGGGCCTGCCGCTGCGCCTGAAGTAAGGCCGCACGCGACATCTCGGGATCCACACTACGGCGGGAGTGCGGCGTGCGACTGTTCGCGGACCACCCGCGGTCCCGAGGGGCACGATCCGGGTGCGGGCAAGTGGTTCCGTGGCTGCGGCGGGGTGTTGTGCAGGCTGCCGCAGTGCCTAGGTCAACGCCGATCCTGTGGCTCCGAGGCTCTGGAGGAGCCGGCGCCGGTTCGGACACAGGCGCGGGGTGGTTGAGCGCGTGGGCGGGGGTCGCGGCAAGATTGGGCCGGATAAGGACTGCGCGGTGTAGGAATGAACTGCCCCGACCCGGAAAGGCTCGATAGTGACAGACGGATTCGGACCGGTTGCGCCACCCGACGCGGGAATTCGGGCGGCGGCGGAGCAGCGGCAGGCACAGCTGACCAAACCCGGTGGCGCGCTCGGGCGGCTGGAAACGCTCGGAAATTGGGTGTCGGCGTGCCAGGGGGTATGCCCACCGAAGCAATTCGAGCGGGCGCGGGTGGTGGTGTTCGCCGGGGATCACGGCGTTGCGCGTCATGGTGTTTCGGCGTACCCGAGTGAGGTGACCGCGCAGATGGTCGCCAATTTCCTCGGCGGCGGGGCGGCGGTGAATACGCTGGCCGGGGTGGCGGGCGCGACCGTGCGCGTCGTCGATATCTCCGTCGACGCCGATACCGACGCGCGGGTCGCCGCGCACAAGGTGCGCCGGTCCAGTGGGGCGATCGACCGCGAGGACGCGCTCAGCGATGAGGAAATCCGAGCGGCATTGGCAGCGGGCAAGGCGATCGCCGACGAGGAGATCGACGGGGGCGCCGACCTGCTGATCGCGGGCGATATGGGCATCGGCAACACCACTCCGGCGACCGTACTCATCGCGACCCTCACCGATACCGAGCCGATCGCCGCCGTCGGCCGCGGCACCGGCGTGGACGATGCGGGCTGGGTCCGCAAGGTGGCCGCGATCCGCGATGCCATGCGCCGTGCCCGCCCGGTCGCCAAGGATCCGGTCGAGCTGCTGCGCGTGGCCGCGGGCGCCGATTTCGCCGCCATGGCGGGCTTCCTCGCCCAAGCCGCGATCCGCCGCACCCCCGTCATTCTCGACGGTGTGGTGGTCACGGCAGCCGCCCTGGTCGCCGAGGACCTGGCGGCGGGTGCCAGCGCCTGGTGGCTCGCGGGCCACCGCTCCACCGAACCCGCCCACACCCTCGCGCTACGCCACCTGCGCCTCGAGCCCCTACTCGACCTCGACATGCGCCTCGGCGAAGGCTCCGGCGCCCTCACCGCCCTCCCCATCCTCCGCGCCGCCGTCGCCACCCTCGCCGAAATGGCAACCTTCGCGGAAGCCGGTGTGAGCACCGCCGATTCGGCCACCGAAGCCGAAGCCGAAGCCGAAGCCGAAGCCGAAGCCGAAGCCGAAGCCGGGACCAGCATCGCCCCTGACGCGACCGGGCAACCGGACCTGCGGAAATAGGCAGGTGGCCGGTTTGCGGCTTGCGGTCTCCTGGCTGACGGTACTGCCGGTGCAGGGGCCGGACAGTGTCGATCGTGGGGCGGCCGGGCGGGCGATTGCGCTGGCGCCATTGGTGGGGGCCGGGCTGGGCGGGGCTGCTGCCGGGGTGCTCTGGCTGCTGGTGTGGGCCGGGGCGAGTGCACCGCTCGCGGGGCTGGTTGTGGTTGCCGGATCGGCGCTGATCACTCGGGGGATGCATGTGGATGGGCTGGCCGACACGATGGACGGGTTGGGGTCCTACGGTTCGCCCGAGCGAGCCCGGCAGGTCATGAAGAGTGGTGGGGCCGGGCCGTTCGGGGTGGCCGCGATCGTATTCGCCGTTGGGATCCAAGCGTTTTCGTTCGCCGGGCTGGCGCAGGCCGATCGCTGGTTCGCGGTGGTGCTCGCGGTGGCCGTCGGCCGGGTCGCGGTGGTGCTCGCCTGTCGCCGCGGCATCGATGCCGCGCCCGACACCGGCTTCGGCGCACTGGTCGCAGGCACGCAGCGCCTGGTCACCATCGCGCTCTGGGTGGTGCTCACCCTCATCGCCAGCGCCTGCACAGTCCCGGAGCACCGTTGGCTCGGTCCGCTCGTTGTCCTTGTCGCCCTCGGCATTTCGGCCCTGCTGGTCCGACATTCCACGCGCCGCTTCGGCGGCCTCTCCGGCGATATCCTCGGCGCGACACTCGAGATTTCCGTCGCGATCACGGCCGCAGGACTATCGCTGGGCACCTGACCCATCCGCCGCATACCGGCGCCAACTGGGCACACTCGTCCGGCGGCCCGGCTGGGTCGAAGGCGATCCGGTCGCCGCACCGATCGATGCGACGACCGCCCGCGATACAGCAGTGCGCCGCGCTCATCAGTCATCACCGCATCACCTCCCGCACGTGGCCCCACCGGGTACTATCCGTCCCAATGCAGGTGACCGCATCCAACTGCTGCGACTCCGGCAAACCGCGTGTATGGCGGGCCAGCACCGGCGAGCACGGCGAGCACGGCGAGCACGGCGAGCACGGCGAGCACGGCGAGCACGGATAGCTTCGTTCGTCCCGCTGATCAAGCACATGCCCGCACCCGCCCGCGCACCCCTCACCAGGAGATAGCTGGCGTAGTGCGCGCATTGTCTGGGTCGGGCAATAAGGTGGGCGGTATGTCTTCCGAGCGCCTCTACTTTCGTCAGCTGTTATCCGGTCGGGACTTCGCCGTGGGTGATCCGATTGCGACACAGATGCGGAACTTCGCCTATTTGATCGGCGACCGGGAGACCGGAGAGTGTGTGGTGGTGGATCCGGCGTATGCGGCCGGGGACCTGGTCGATATCGCCGAGGGCGACGGACTGCGGCTGACGGGAGTGCTCGCCACCCATCACCATCCAGATCATGTCGGCGGGACCATGCTCGGATTCACCCTGCGCGGGGTTCGGGAACTGCTCGAGAAGACCAGCGTTCCGGTGCACGTCAATGCCAAAGAACTGTCCTGGGTGGCCAATGTCACCGGCATCGCACCGAGTGAACTCACCGGACACGAGCACGGCGACAAGGTCGGCGTCGGCGCGTTCGATATCGAACTGCTGCACACCCCCGGCCACACGCCGGGCAGCCAGTGCTTCCTGTTCGACAATCGCCTCATCGCGGGCGACACACTCTTCGTCGACGGCTGCGGCCGCACCGACTTCCCCGGCGGTGACTCCGACGAAATGTTCCGCAGCCTGCGCTATCTCGCGAACCTGTCCGGCGACCCGGTCGTCTATCCGGGCCACTGGTACTCCGAGGAACCCTCCGCGACCCTGTCCTCGGTCAAGGAGAGCAACTACGTCATGCGGCCGCAGACCCTGGAGGAATGGCGCATGTTCATGCCCAGCTGACCACCGAGGCCACCTACATGCCGCGCATCCATCCGTGGATGTCGGCGAAGGTGCCGCGCTGGATACCGGTCAACGTATCGCGCAGCGCCATGGTGACCTCACCGGGTTCGCCACCGCCGATGGCGAATTCGCCGTCGGCGGAGCGAACCCAGCCGACGGGGGTGATCACCGCGGCGGTCCCGCATGCGAAAACCTCGGTGATCTCTCCGGATTCGGCGCCCTTGCGCCACTCCTCGACCGAAACCTTGCGCTGCTCGACCACGTAACCCGAATCGGCGGCGAGGGTGAGCAGCGAGTCGCGGGTGATACCGGGCAGCAGCGAACCGGACAGTTCGGGGGTGACCAGGCGCGCCTCGGAGCCGGAACCGAAGACGAAGAACAGGTTGTTGGTGCCCATCTCCTCGACGTAGCGCCGCTCGCAGGCGTCGAGCCAGACGACCTGATCGCACCCCTTCTCCGAGGCCTGGGCCTGGGCGAGCAGCGAGGCCGCGTAATTGCCGGCGACCTTGGCCTCGCCGGTACCGCCCGGTGCCGCGCGCACGTATTCGGTGGACAACCAGACCCGCACCGGCTTGACACCGCGCGGGAAGTACGCTCCCGCAGGCGAACCCAGCAGCAGGTACTTGTAGGCGGAGGCGGGCTTCACGCCGAGCCCGGCCTCGGTGGCGAACATGAACGGCCGCAGGTACAGCGACTCCTCACCACCGGCCGCGGGTACCCAGTCGCTGTCGACCTCGAGCAGTTGACGCACGGATTCGATGAATAGTTCCTCCGGCAGTTCCGCCATCGCCATCCGGCGCGCGGACTTGCGGAAGCGCGTGGCATTCGCGTCGATGCGGAAACAGGAGATGCTGCCGTCGTGCTGACGGTAGGCCTTCAGCCCTTCGAAGATGGCCTGACCGTAGTGGAACACCATGGTCGCCGGATCCAGCGGCAACGGACCGTACGGCTCGACGCGGGCATTGCCCCAACCCTCGCCCTCGGTGTAGTCGATGGAAACCATGTGGTCGGTGAAGAAGCGCCCGAAACCAGGTGCCGCCAGAATCTCCTGTACCCGCTGCGCCGAAGTGGGCGCGGGATGCGGAACACGGGTGAACTGTGCGGCGATCGTCATGCGCCTGATCCTATCCGGCGCCGTCGCGCCGCGGTGCGTGTGTTCGACAAGCCCCGATCAGGACGTGCGGACCTGGACAAACGGCGGACGGATGACCTCACAGCGCAGGCGGCGGCCGCGGACGTCGACCTCGACCTGCGCACCCGGTTCGACGCCCGCCTCGGTATCGAACAGAGCCAGGGCGATGCCGATCTGCAGCGTGGGCGAGAACGTGCCAGAGGTCGTTTCGCCGACGGGTGCGTCGTCGCGCAATACGGACTGTCCCTGCCGCAGCACGCCCCGGTCGAGTGCCCTGAGTCCCAACAGGATTCGCCGCGGCCCCGCCGATTTCTCCTGTTCCAGTGCGTCCTTGCCCCAGAACTCGGGCTTCTTCCAGCCGACCGCCCACCCGCAGCGTGCCTGCACCGGCGAAATCTCGAGGGACAGTTCATGTCCGTGCAGCGGGTAACCCATTTCGGTGCGCAAGGTATCGCGTGCGCCGAGACCGGCTGGCTGTCCGTCCTGTGCGCGGACCTGCTCGACGAGCGCGCGGAACAACGGCTCGGCATCGGCCCAACGCGGCAGCAGCTCATAACCGTGTTCGCCGGTGTATCCGGTCCGGCAGACCCGCACCCGGCGCCCGTCCCAGTCGGCGTCGGCGTAGGCCATGTACTCCATATCGGTCGGCAGCCCGAGCGCGGTGAGCACCTCCGTCGAACGCGGTCCCTGCACCGCGAACACGCCGTAGTCGCGGTGCTCATCGGTCACCGTGATGCCCTCGGGGGCGACCTTCTGCAACTCGGCGACGACGGCCGCGGTGTTGGCGGCATTGGGCACCAGGAAGATCTCGTCATCGCTGACGTAGTAGGCGATCAGATCGTCGATCACGCCACCGTCGGGCGCACAGCACAGCGTGTACTGCGCCTTGCCCGGCCGGATCCGGCCGAGATCATTGGTGAGCGCCGAATTCACGAACGCCGCCGCACCCGCACCGCGGACCGTCGCCTTGCCGAGATGGCTCACATCGAACAGGCCGACGGTCGTGCGCACCGCCTGATGCTCGCCGACCGTCCCCGCGTACGACACCGGCATCTGCCACCCGCCGAACGGCGCAAACTTCGCCCCGAGCTCGACATGGACGTCATGGATCGGGCCCTGCAGCAGATTCGTCTCGGTCACCCGGCGAGCTTAGCCCGGCGTCGTCCGCCCCTGGGGCTGGTACTCGCCTGCTGGCTAGGCCGAACTCGATCAGCCGCGGAACCACATTGGAATCAGTGTCGGGCCGTCCTCCGGCAGGGTGTGGGTCCGCCCTTCGCGCACAAATCCCATGCGCGTGTAGAGCCGGGCCGATCGTTCGGTACTGGCCTCCAGAAATGTCGGAATACCCGCCTCGGATGCGGCCCTCAGCCGGTCGGTGAGGACGGCGCCGCCCGCACCCTTTCCGCGATGCTCCGGTACCGTCACGATCACCTGGAGGTAGCGGTGCGGGAATGCGCGCGGATGTTCCCTGGCGAGCAGGGCGGTCACATAGGCCGAGCGGCGCAGCACCGAGACCTCGGGGGCGGCATCGGCGGCCGCCCGGAGTTCGGCGGCCTCGGCCGCGTAACGGTCGACGGAAGTGACGGTCTGCCACAGCGATACGGTTCGGATTCCGTCATCTGCCTCGGCGATCCAGATCTCGTCCTCGCGCAGCGCCTTGTCGATCAGATCGGGCACCCAGCCCGCGAGGAACCGATCGGCGGAATGGCCGTGCAGTATCCACGCGGCCACCGCCTCGTCAATGGCGGCCGCGGCGAATGCGGCGATGAGCGGATCACGATCCACCGCAGTCGCCTGTCGAACGGTCGAACCGGTCCCCATAACGCAATCCTCTCGCCGTGAACGGTGTCCGCATTCGCCAATGTAGATAGGACATGCAGGGGTTGCCAGCTACAACCGAACTCGTGCTGGTCGAAAGTGCGCCCGCACCAACGACATCGGCGGACCTGCGGGCCACGCTCGAGCACTCCGCCCGGTCCCGAACCGGACTTCGCCGTCCTGCTCGATACCGGCCGCCAACTGCTCCTCGACGGGATAGCGGCGCGACTGCCCAGTAACCTGTGCCCATGACCGCTGTTGCAGATCGCTCGCTCGGACCGGAACTGGACTTGGTCGACATCATCGGCCCTGACACCGACGTCCTGGTGATCGGATTGGTGTCCGGTGACGACGGCCCGACGATCGCCACCCTGGAGGACGACTTCGTCGACAACATCCTCACCGCGGAGGTGCGCGCCGCGCTTCAGGAACAGCTGCGCGCCGTCGGCGCGAAGGGCAAGGCCGAGGAACTGACCCGGATTCCGGCGCCCGCCGGTCTGGGTGCGAAGAGTGTGCTCGCCGTCGGACTCGGCGCCGCGGACAAGATCGATGCCGAGCAGATCCGCCGCTCGGCCGGTGTGGCCGCACGCTCGCTGACCGGTGTCGGCCGGGCCGTGACCACGCTGTCGGGTCTGGAGGGCGGCATCGGCCCGACCGCCGAGGGGTTCTTCCTCGGCGCGTACACATTCACCGCGTTCAAATCCGAGAGCGCCAACGGCAAACCGGATGAGCAGCCGGTGCGCAAGGTCGAGCTCCTGGTCGGCGATCCGAGCGCGTCCTATCGCAAGGGTTTCGAGCACGACTGGGTGGTCGCAGAATCGATCGCCACCGCACGCGATTTCGTCAATACCCCGCCCAGCCACCTGTACCCGGCCGAATTCGCCGCCCGCGCAAAGACTCTCGGCGAAGCCGCCGGTCTGCAGGTGGAGGTGCTCGACGATCAGGAACTCGCCGACGGCGGCTACGGCGGTGTGCTCGGCGTCGGCAAGGGCTCATCGCGCCCGCCCCGACTGATCCGCCTGACCTATCGCGGCGGCGATAAGAAGAAGGTCGCCCTGATCGGCAAGGGCATCACCTTCGACACCGGCGGTATCTCCATCAAGCCGGCCGCGAATATGGAGAATATGACCTCGGATATGGCGGGCGCCGCCGCGGTCATCGCGGCTACCGTCGCCGCGGCCAAGCTCGAGCTGCCGGTCACCGTGATCGCGACCGTCCCGATGGCGGAGAACATGCCATCGGCCACCGCCCAGCGCCCCGGCGATGTGCTCACCCAGTACGGCGGCAAGACCGTCGAGGTGCTGAATACCGATGCCGAGGGCCGCCTCATCCTGGCCGACGCGATCGTGCGCGCGAGCGAGGACGAGCCGGACTACCTCATCGACGTCGCCACCCTGACCGGCGCCCAGATGGTCGCGCTCGGCACCCGCACTCCCGGCGTCATGGGCACCGACGACTTCCGCGACCGCGTCGCCCGCATCTCCCGGCTGGCGGGCGAAAACGGCTGGGCCATGCCGCTTCCCACCGAACTGCGGGCCGACCTGAACTCCAAGGTCGCCGATCTGGCCAATGTCGCACCACACCGTTGGGGCGGCATGCTCTCGGCGGCGATCTTCCTCAAGGAGTTCGTCCCGGAAGGCGTGCAGTGGGCGCATCTGGATGTCGCGGGCCCGGCCTACAACACCGGCGGCCCCTTCGGCTACATCGGTAAGGGCGGCACCGGGGTTCCGGTGCGCACGCTGGTCTCGGTGATCGAGGACATCGCGGCCGAGGATCTGTCGGACGCATCGGAGTAACCGCCGCGGCTCGACAACGCACGGAACGCCCGTCGCGGATCGCCGCGACGGGCTCCGCGCCGCCGGTCGCCAGTGGCTCGAACTCCACTGCGGGGGAGCCGGTCGCGCCACGGCGGTCTTCGCGCCGAGAACAAATTGAACGAAACGAACAGTCGCTAGAGCTCGCCCAGATCGCGTTCCAGCGCCCGCTGGCGCTCGATCCGCTTGCGGGCGTCGTAATCACGCATCCGTTGTGGATATCCGGTTTTGCGAACGTCGTAGACGGGGATCCGCAAATCACCGGCTAGTCGTTGCGCTCCGCGTTCGCCGACGACCCGGCGCGTCCATTCGCCGTCGGCCGCGACCAACACGACAGTGACATCGGTCACCGTCGTCTTGGGTTCTACGTAGCCTTCGACCCCGGTATGGGTGCGTACCCACTCGGCGAGATAGCGGGCATCCGCACCATTGCCCCTTCCCCCACGTAAACCGCTGCCACCCCGGGCCGCGCCGCTCCGGAAACGATCCAGCAAACCCAACGACGCCGACCTCCTTTCACCTGAGATCGGGCGCTCGGCGCCCGTCATTCCATCTTGCCAGCCCACCGCAGTTCGCTGCCCTGTGCTACGCGTCTCGCGAGCGAGTGCAAGGATGGATCGCGGTACAAGAACCGCACAGATCTCCGGTGCCACGCACAATGATCGGTGGCTTTCGGGCTTTCGCCGCGACCGGCGGTGGGCGCCCGCAGAGAGATCAACTGTTGTAGAACCCGTCGAGCAGTCAGAGGAGTCAACGGACATGGCCTTCTCCGTCCAGATGCCCGCTCTTGGTGAGAGCGTCACCGAGGGAACGGTGACCAGGTGGCTGAAGCAGGAAGGAGACACGGTCGAGGTCGACGAGCCACTGCTCGAGGTCTCCACCGATAAGGTCGACACCGAGATCCCGTCCCCGACGGCGGGTGTGTTGTCGAAGATCGTCGCGCAGGAAGACGATGTCGTCGAGGTCGGTGGTGAGCTCGGGGTGATCAGCGAAGCCGGTGAGGCGCCCGCGCCCGCCGCCGCACCTGCACCGGCAGCCGCGCCTGCACCCGCCCCGGCCCCCGCGCCCGCCCCGGAACCGGCCCCCGCGCCGGTCGCCGCCGCGGCCCCCGCACCCGCACCCGCACCCGCGGCTCCTGCCGCACCCGCCCCCGCCGCCGCGTCCGGCACCCCGGTCAAGATGCCGGAACTCGGCGAGTCGGTCACCGAGGGCACCGTCACCCGCTGGCTCAAGCAGGTCGGTGACCAGGTCGCCGTCGATGAGCCGCTGCTCGAGGTCTCCACCGATAAGGTCGATACCGAGATCCCGTCGCCCGTCGCGGGCACCCTGCTGGAGATCTCCGCGCAGGAAGACGATGTCGTCGCCGTCGGTGGACAGCTCGGCGTGATCGGCAGTGGTGCCCCCGCGGCCGCCGCACCGGCCCCCGCCCCTGCGGCTCCGGCTGCCCCTGCTCCCGCTGCCCCTGCTCCCGCTGCTGCTCCTGCCCCCGCCGCACCTGCTCCGGCGCCGGCCCCTGCGGCGACTCGAATACACGGCTCGGTGCTCGGCAGTTGCTCCATGGCACCGGCCAGTCTGCGTGCCACA
>NZ_JBSGEQ010000060.1:0-34382 GCF_053602975.1 Nocardia sp. NPDC004278 | reverse complement strand
CCGATCACCGGTCAGCGTCGCCACGGCGAACATGATGCACGACCTGCCCCGCTCCGCGGGGCCAATCGGTCAACACCATTAGGAGACACGACCTAATCGGCCGATTGTCGGGAGCGGGACGGTTCGGCTCGGGTGGCGGCGTCATCCGTCCGGTGTCAGCGTCTGCCGCCTGTACGAGAGTTTTGTTCGGTGCGCGGTGTATACGTGACCGGCTGGGGCGGGCTCCACGGCGTCGCCCGCCGGTCGGTGCTCCCCTCGAGGTCACGGCTCGACGAGGTCCGCGGCGTAGCGATCTGCGAAGTTCGAACGATCGTTCTATCAGAATCACCGGCGTCCTCGCCGAGGCGGGGTGCGGTTGCCGCACGGCTCGTTGGCGTCTTGCCAGTGAACGACGCGTGGAATTGCTCATCGAAGAGGCGGTTGCGTTCGAGTGGTTCCCCGAGGGGGTTCGGTGCCCAGGGTGTGATCGGCCTGCCGCCGCCGGTGGCAGGGTTCGGCTCAGGTGGAGGCGGCTGGGTGGTGTCAGTACCGCTCGTCGGTATGGAGTCTCGTACGGTCCATGGTGTGTGTATGGCGGGTGTGTCGGACCTGTCCGCGTCCTCGGTGGTGTGTATGCCATGAGAATCGGCGGTGTTCTCGATGGGGGTGTTTGTGGCTTTCGCAGTTGACCGGGCGGTTCGGTCCGGGCCTGGGTTGTATGTGTTGTGGTTGCCGGGCGGATTTTTTCCCCACGACCATGAGTCTTGCGCTCTGCGCCAACCTTCGGCTTGGCCGAGCTCGATGGGGTACAGGCTGTGGAGTTGGTCTTCGATGCCCCTTGTAGTGTCGGGGAGTTCGGGGTGGTACGCGTTGTTGGGATGAGCCTGCGCCCGAGTGCCATCGGGTGTTCGCACCTCGCCGGCTGTGCTGTGGATGTGTGGGGTATCGGATGGACCTGATGGCGGGATGTCGGTGTCGACCCCGGTGCCCTCGCTGAACCGACCCGCGACCGGCAAAGCCCCGTCCTGTGGGATGGTCGGGATCGGATCCGGGCCATCGTCGCCAGAGGTAGAGGACGCAGCTTCGGCGTGATCACCCGGTACGGGAATGACGCCCAATACATTGTTCTCGCGATACTCATAACTCCCATCAGGGAGCTGGTAGATGAAGCCGGCCTCGCCGCACCACCACGCAGGGCCCTCGGCGGTATCGAGCAGGATCCAATCCGGTCGCCTGAAGGTCTCGAATTCGATAGTGCTGAGCGGAATCTGGATGGTGCGGTTTTCAGGCTCGAGGACCTGCATGTCGAAGCGTTCGGTGAGGTATGCGAGGGTGCCATCGTTCTGGATTTCATCGACGTACTCCGCGAAAGTCGGTATCGGATTATTCTGATGGTGCGCCATTCTGACGCTGAGGGCGTAGCCTGATGGCCGAAAAAATCCAATGAGATGCTCAATATTCTCGCGGGTGGCAAATGTGAACAGAGAATCGATCAGTGGGTCAAGTGCAAACTCCGGTGCGACGTTCGGCGCGATATTCACCTCGAGAATGCACAGAGTATTTCCGGTGTGGCTATAAGTATCGTGATATGGGCCTTCCGCACCCGCGGTCTCGTGTCCAGCGCTCAGGCTGTTCGGATCGCCATCCCAGTCGATCCTATTCGTCGAGAGGGTGCCCAACAACTGGCCGCTGAGGTCAACCAAACATAGCTGACCAGCGGCGAACGTCTCCATTCGCTCACGCATCGACCCCGGTCGGGCCGACATCCACCGCGCCGTTTTCGCTTCGAATGCGTGAATGGCGGTCGCATCTGGGTCGTTTCTGCAGAAATCTTCCCAAGTAGTCACGCGAAGTATTCCGCGAGCAACGTCGTTGAGTGCCCCGCCGAGTACTTCACTGTCTTCGGCACTCGCGTGCAGATCCGACTCCGCTACAGCTTGCTGGCTGACAGCCGACGTTTCAACGGACTCTGTGGTCCTCGCAGGGATCAGGTCTGGTTCTACCTTCGTTGGTTCGCTTCCCGCCAACTTGACCCATCGCTTTGCAGCACGCGCGGCCCTTCGACGTCCCTCTGGCCCCTTGAGCGCAGCATGTTGTAAACGACGGTGGACGGCGAGTCGACCCAGGCCGGTTTGCAACACGTCGCCAGCCATTCTTGCGGCGTGGTCCTGACTCTCATGCCCACGCTCTGCGGTCACTAGCGATGCATACCCCCAGAGTGTTTCTGGGAAGAGCTCCGAAAGTGCCTCGCACAGGACCTCGACCTGGTCGCGGTCTATACCGAACAGCACATTCACACCGCCATCAGCCAACAGCAGCCCCGCCTTATGTAGAACCCTGGTCAACTGATCGCGGGCCGCAGCTCCAGTGCTATTCGCCCGCTGTGCTGCGACGATCAGATCGCGGAGGCGATTCCGTTTGATTTCATGTGCTCTGCCGTGGTCGCGTATGAAATCTGGATTGGCCACCGCTGCAGCATGTTTCAGGCCTGGGTCGACGAACAGTACCCGAGGTGTGAGACCTTGCGGCATGGAGGCGAGGCCGTGAACGATCTGTTTGACTTCTGTGAGGAGATATTCGGCGACATCGTTGCCGACGTCATAGACAAAGCTCAGTGTCTTTTCGCCTTTGCTGCCCGTCATGTCGAGTCGCTTGCTCTCGAAAAGGACAGCGTCCTGCCGCCGTTGTGCTTCTTCCTGTCGGTGTGGTGCTTCTTCCTGCCGCTGGCTGGCTTTTTCCCGCAGAACGGAACCGATGTAGAGGCCTGCGCCGATCCCAGCAGCGCCGATGGGGACCAAGGACTCTAGGGCGTGATTGTGTGATACCTCCACAAAGCCGGCCACAAAGGTACCCAGCGCCGCCGCGAAGCCAATGGCGGCGTCTTTCCCGCCGGTTGCTAGGGCGAATGAATCCCCCGGGAAATTCTCCTTTAGATAGGTGAAAATCCGGGCGGTGATAATCGTGGACAATACTCCCAACCCCGCTTGTGCTGCCGCCATTGCCCAGATGTTGTCCCACGCCGAAGCGACCGCGGTCAACCCGGCAGAACCTACGAGGGTAGCCGAAGCGAGATGCCGGAATTCGAGCTCCTCGATCCAGTTTTTCATCCATGCCGGCGCAAGCATGCTCCCCACTCCGCCCGCCGCGAACGCTGCGGTCGCGGCCCCTTGGATCGCCGGAGACTGGCCACTGTCGCGTACCACGTTCGAGAAGTGGAACATCAGATCGGCAAGGGCGAGATTGCTGAGAGAGACAGGAATAATGAATCGTCTGAAGGATTTGTCCGCGCCTAGTTCGCGGACGGCTTGACGCATACTACGCACACTGTCCGCGCCTAGTGCGCGGACGAGTTCGCGGACGGCTTGATGCATACTACGCAAGAAGCCTCGAGATGCTTCGGGCGTGTGCGCCGAATGGTCTTTCGGCAAAAACCGCAGCACCCCGAACGCTGCCATCCACATGGCGGCATCGAAGGCCTGTGGGAGATAACCCGCCTGCCCTGCAAGAAAAGGTCCGAGGAACCCGCCGGCCAGGGCTCCAATGGGCAACGCCAACAACCCACCGACAATGGACTCCTCGCCGGGCCTTAAAGCATGCCCAAGATCTCTTTGAACAGCATTGATAAAGTATGTGGCGAAAAAGGCTTCTGCGCCCGTTGCCAGCGGGAGCGCGATACCCAGACTGAGTCCATTGCCGGCAAGAAGAGCGGCGGCAGCTGCCAAAGACGCGGCCGAGCCGCCTGCTGTCGACCACCTCATAACCTCTCGCGGATCCCGCTTCATAATTCCGGCACGTATCGCAGCAAGCTGCGCGAGGCCAATGGGGGCCAGTGCGATGCCTGCCTCCACAGGGTTGTTTGTCGCGCTCACCATGCCACGCTGTGCGGTATTGGTGCCGAAAGCATTCAATACATCGCCCAAATACGTTGGCCAGACTTCCTCGCGGCTCAACACTTCACGCTTGGTAGGCTGGCCCATCCCAGGTGACCTGACCGTCGGCCAGTCGCCCCCCGCGGCTGGGATAAAGAGATGTCCGCCCCCAGGTAGTTTGGCCCATCGCGGGTTCGGCCGCGCGGTGTTGCTGTCCGATCGATTGCCCCCTCGCCTGCCAGGTATGACGCTTGACCCGTCGTTGTTTGCTGATCGCCTCAGCAATCTCATCCCGCGCCTGGGTAGGGCACCGGAGGTATCTGGGGGGCGGACGAAACCTTCTGGGACCGCATGGTCTTGGAATGCTTCGCGGCGGGATTCAATTGTTTGGGTGGTGCCGTGGCGGGTGAGCGTGATGCCGTGGACGGTTTTGGTGTCGAATGGGGGGTTGTTCGGGTTGAATGGTTGGTCGGGGATGTTTTTGTGGAGGGCGCGGAGCCACATGGTTGTGCCGTCGTGGTAAGCGAGGAACACGTGGCCCTTTTTTTCGCCCGTTGGTGCGATGTTGACCAGGATTCCGGCGATCCCGTCGCTGGAGGCGATGCTGAGTTGGGTAAGTGCGTCCGCGAGGCCGTGGTATCCGCCGCGGTACTCTTCGTGTTGGCCGCCCGCATACCAGGAGATAGCGGCACGAGGGTAATAGCCGGCCTCTTTTGCTTCGGCGATTGCGGCTGCGTCGGGTACTTTGACGTCGAATACCGGAGTGCCGTCAGGGGTTCGTAGGTCCGCGGCTGTGCGCAGGGCATATTCGGCGCATTCTGCGTCGACCTGGCCTGTGGCCGGGGTATCGAGCTCGACCTGGTTGTCGTCGGTGGGCCGTGCCGCGGCCACCGATGCCTCGTCCCGTGACGTGGTCGGGTCAGGCTCCGGATCGTCGTCGGCCGCCGAAGGCGGATCTATTGTGGGTCGCGACGGCTGCGGCCCCGAATTGGGCTCGGAGGTGGCGGCTTCGTCAGGTGGGCTCGATACGGTCTCTACGTGAATACCAGGGCCGAGGGCTGGTCCTTGGGCGAACCCGGCCTCCACCCAGTCGGCTACCGTGGGTTCACCCCGCTCGGCCGCACCGAGCAGGACGACCTCGGTGTTCGCACCGATCACCGAGTCGGAGCCCAAGTCGACCAGGATGTGGTGTCGTTCGGCGAGACCGACCTTCGGGTACCGTTTGCCTTTGATCGACACCTCGAACGGCATGTTCGGGTTGGGCAGTGGAAGATCGGCGTATCCCACCGGGATCAGTGCGAGGGTGGTGTCACGCTCGGCGGTCCAGCGGTGGTGCAGCCCGGCACCGTCGCCGGCGCGGACCTGCATCGTGCCAGCGACTCGAGTGCGGATGTGCAGTACATCTTGTAGTTCTGGGTCAGGTCGGAAGTCCCAATCCTGCCCAAACAGTGTTGTCCCCATCCGAACCATCGCCATGAGTCGGTCCGCTGGCACATCTGTCGCCACACTGGCCCACAGGTGCAGCACGCTCGGGTGCAGACCAGCCTCTGCCAGGATGTCGACTGCGTGCACGAAGCGCTGGTAGTGCCTGTCCCATTTGGTTTCGTCGAGATCCGCGTGAGACATGAAACCTTCGAGCACGATCCGGCCGCTCTCGACCTCCTCGAGGAGGAGGGGAATCAGTTGGGCGAGCTCCTCCGGCGACAGCCCTTCGCGATTCAACCCAGTGTTGACCGCGAGATGTACCGTCGCAGGCTCCCCGACCAGCTCGGCTGCCGCGGCCACCGCGCGCAGTACCGCAGCAGACGAAACACCCACCGCTACATTCGATCTGATCGCTGACTCGAAATCCGAGCGGGGGTTGGTCTGCCACGCCAGCAGCGGGACGCCGATGCCCGAGGCGCGCAGTTTGACCAACTCGTCGATCTGCGCCGCTCCGATCGCATCGATGCCGGCGGCCTCCGCCGCATGCGCAATGAATTCGGCATCGAAGCCGTACGCATTTGCCTTCACCACCAGCATGATCCGAGGTGGGGTCAGAGTGGTGCCGTGGATCTCGTTGTATTCCTCGATCTCATCGGTGAATCGGCGGCGGGACACCGTCAGGTTGTTCGCGAGCGCGTCGGTGTAGAGCATGGCCGATGCCGAGGCGATGCGTGGGTCCACCGAGCTACGCCTGTACATGGGGTCCATGACGAGGTCGGTCCCGTCGTGCAGCACCACCCGGGTTCGGCCGGGCGGCGCGCTCGAGAACTGGTCCACCGGCACGTCCAACGCGATGGACCACTGCTGCAGGGTGGGTTCGCCGTCGATGCCGGGTCCGGCGAGCAGGACGATGTCGCCCTCCGAAACGTGTACTCCGGCAGGCACTTCGACGGGGAACTGGTCCATCGACACCGGACCGGCGATCGGGCATCGCACGCCGTTGATCAGCACCCACAGGCCCTGGTCCCACCCGCCCAGATCATGGGGCACACCGTCCAGGTAGCCCAGCCCGACCCACGCGATCTGCCGTTCGCGACCTGCCGGCACACCCAGGTAACCGGTGCCTTCATCGGCGGGCACCGTCTGGACGAACGAGACGCGCGCCCAGCGTGTGATGGAGGGTTGCAGTGCCAGGTTCTGCGACTCGCCGGGAAGGTATCCGTACAAGGGTGCGCCCAAGCGGACAGCGGGGGAGCGACATAATTCCGGTCGCGCTGCGAGCGCATCACCTGCGACGTGGTAGGGGCCGCCGTCCAGGGCCAACTGGTGCATCAGGTGGACTTGCTGGTCGTTCATCGGGTGCCACGGGTCATCGTCGTGAGCCAGCTCGGTGAAGCAATGGACATCTACGATCACGTCGGAGTATTCGCTCAAGTGTTCAATCAACTCGAGACGTTGACTAGGCGAAATGCCACCCGCGTGTTTGCCGGTGTCGAATTCGACGGCGATCTTGGCGGTGGTGGCGAGTACTCGCGCGGTGCGCGCAACCGTGTGTAGCTGCTCGATCGAGGACACTGTGAGAGTGATGTCGGCGTTGATCGCGGCCGCAGCGGCCTCGGCGTCGATCGCCGAACCGGGCGAGATGATCGGCATCGTCTCGCCGGCGGCCCGCAGTTGCAGCCCGGTGCGGAGCGATGCGTGCAGGGCCTCGACCCCTCCCTCCCGCATCGCGCGCGCAGTCTCGACTGGCGCGATGTCCCACACCGTGCCGATCACGCGCGCTGGGGTGGCCTTGCCGACCAGTGTGCTGTTGTGCCGAATGGCGCTCGTACGGAAACTCAACACCGATTGCGGTCGGGCCTGATGCTGGCTGCTGACCGGCAAACGGTCGTTGGCCAAACGCGAGATCTGCTCCTCGAACTGTGCCGCGAGCTGGTCGTCGTACTCGGCCAAGGCTGCCAGCCGGTCCGAGAAATTGGGGTCGGTGGGCCGCATGCCTATGTCCGCAGCCAATGCGACGAGCTTTCGACCCAACGTCGACGCGTGGTCGCTGAGCTCGCGGCCCTCGGCATCCGCCAGTTTCTTGACCACCAACCCCAGCTGGCCGAATCGGCGCGCCCACCATGGTCGGGGTGACGGCTCATAGCGCTCCAGGATCTCTTCCAGCACTCCTTTCACCGCAGGCAATACATCGTCTTGATGCGTGCGAGGGGAGAGCCGCAGCGAGTAGGAGCCCCACAGGGTTCGGTGGCCGTAGGCGACCACACCGGCCTTGACAGGGTGTACTTCAACTAAAATCTGGACCAGTTCGCCACGTGCAGTCCGGCACTTGAACGTTCTCTGGCCATTCCAGCTAATTCGCCCATCGGTGATGAGGTCGAGATCAGCATTAATCAGGCTTTTCAGTTCGCTATTGGACAGATCGGGAGAGGTGGCGGGCCGCGCCCCGGCACGGAACTCGCCGACATTGCGTACCTCGAGGAACTCGGGTTCGTCGAAGAGCGATGATTCGAAGGTGGAGTACTCAGGTAGGAATATCGATACCCAATGGGCGGCACGCTCGGCCAGCAGGGGGTCTCGGGCGGCAAGCAATGCCGTCCAGCTCGCGGCCTCCTCCTCCGATAACGCCTGCTCCGTACGTGCAATGGTCTTTTGCAGGTCCTCGGTTAAGACCGGCACCAGATCCGACTGTGCTGCCGCTACGGCCCGCTCCAGCCTGCCGACGACGACTGACATTTGGGAGAACAGACCGGCGATGCCCTCGGTCAACTGGACCGCTCGTCTGCCGATCAGGTCGAGTTGAATCGACGCTTGGGTACGGTGCCATATACGGCCCAACGCGTCCGCGACCGCCTGCGCCACATGTGCCTCGTCGAGGCGAGAATCGACGACGATGTCGTAGCGGTCATCGCGGTGGGAATAGAAGAAATCTGTGGCTCCACCCCACCGTGTGTGTCCTATCCAGACTGCCACCTCGACGCGGGCGCCCTGTTCGTCGACGAAGGTGAATCGCGCATTGCGCGGCTCCCACCGTACGTGTTCACGGGTGATGAAGGCGAGGTCTGCCTCGATGTGGCGGAGCAATTCCGGGAAGCCAATGGTCGATCCCGGCGGGCGTGACTTGACCCAATCGTCGCGTCTGAGAAGCCCGGAGAAGGGGGCGTCTAGACGGCCTTCTCTGCGCAACTGCTCGAATTCGGCGGCTTTCGATTCGAGGAACGCCTGGTCGAATCCTGCGTCGGATCCAGATGCCCACTCCGGCATCAACTTCCGGAACCGCTGCGCTGTGTGGCTCCCCCGATCCCACGCTGCCAACTGCGCCATCCGCGTATCGAAGCCCGGGTCGCCTGGGCGTAGCTGCAGGTCCGCGGCCAGCTCGTCCAAGGCCCTGCGCAGTTCGGACCCATGGGCTGCACCATCCCGTTCCGCCACCCCCACGAGGCATCGCAATTCGGCGAACCTGCCCATCAACTCCGCAGTTACGATGGCCCGGGTCCCATCGATGCGGAACTCCGGCTCCTCAGCGCGATCCTCAACATAGTGCTGTTGTTGGGCCCGAAGGACTTCCAGCCTCCGCGCAATCCCGCGCATCGCCGCCACATCCGATGCGCGAGTGTCGACATCCAACTCGTAATCGCGTGCGTCTCGACGACCAAAATTGTCGACTGTCCCAACAAAGAGCGGTCGTGTCACAACTGCGAGGTCCGGGTCTGAATGTGGTCGCAACTCGACCATGACAACCGCGCCGTCGGTACTGCGAATCAGGAAGCGTTTGCGGTCGCGATCCCACTCGATGTGAGTGCCGAGCAAGTCCCCATTGGATTCAATGAGATCATGCAGGCGATTGGTCTGGACGACCTCGTCGGTGGCGGTGGACGTCTGTTTGGAATGTGGGTCGTAGGGTTCGGAGACGATGTGGCGTCGGAATCCCTCCGACAATGTTTTTCTCTGTCCAGAACTCGAATTACGTGATTCCGAGGGGGTGAATCTATCGATTCCTTCGCCGTTGCAGAACCGTTTGAGTGCGGCGATAGCGATAGCGCGCGGAATGTCATTGTCGATACAGATGTTAACGATATCCTGAGCGGAAGGTCTTTTGCGCTCCGACTCGATGTTATCAACGATATTCTTTGTCAAGTGTCGTCCCGCGAACTCCTTTTGGGTGGCTCCTTGGTAGTTGCGGGTTGCGGTGAGCCATTTGTTGGCTGCGTGTTCGTCGGATTTGTCGAATTGGTCGGGGCGTGGGGCGTATAGGAGATCGGGGTCGAATTGGGCGATGCCCCAACCGTTGCAGAGCACCTGAAGCGCCGTGCGCGCGATCTCGTTTGAAATCCCATTTAATCTGCAAAGTTGTGAAATTGCTCTCGCCAAGAATATTTGACTAGACCTAGAGCCTAGATCGGCCTTCGGTCCCCGGATTTCTCTCTGGCGCAGGACGTCTCGAATCTGCACAGTGGCCATACCGACGCTGGCGGGATCGATGCCACGCCGTGCAAGCTCCGTCAAAAACTCCGCATACAATTCCTCGCTGGAAGGGGGCTCTTCGCGTATGGAATCAGTTTCGTGTTCTTCTGCAGGGGTGGTGTGTTGATCGTGCTGTGGCTCGCCCTGTGTACCCGGGACGGCGTCGAGGAGCGCGGAGATTGCGTTCGTACCCAGGTTGCCAAGCCCCTCGGGGGTGGGTTTGCCCACGCCCGGCGGGAACTCAGTCGGTCGGCCGTCAGCCAGCCACTTGAGGTACCTCCGATGTATAGGTTCGATCTGAGTCCAGGCGGCGCGCAAATCTATGGGTGACAGGCTTAGCCATTGGGCAACCTTGACCCGGTCAAAGCCTGCGTATCTGGCGATGCCAGCCCGGATTTTCCGTAGCTCGCCAGGCACCGAGGTCGATTTCCACACATCGGGGCCGTCGGCGACGGTGTCCGCCGCCGGATGCGACGGATCTCTGGGGTTGGCATCTCTTCTGTGTTCGGCGTTGCCCGGGCGAGGGGGTTGCTGGGTGGTCGATTCCGGGTGCGAGGTGGGTGATTGCTCCGCGCTCCGGGTGTCCTCGACTTCTGGCCGAAGCTGCCCTGAGTGTTCCGGCCTATCGGGCACTTTGCCTGCCCGGTCGTCGTCTTGGTCGGGTGGGGTGCCGATGTTGTGGCGACGGGAGGGGTCATGGACTTCGGGGTCGGAGGAGTGGCCGTAGATATCGATGAGCATGGGGTCGGCTGGGTCGGACTTCGCAGTCGAATCATCGCGATTGTCGGTTAGTGCGGTGTCCTCGCTCGAGGAGTTATCGGTCCACGGTGTTCTCCCCGGACGAAATGCCTCCAGCTCATCAGGGTGGTCGACGGCACGAGTGGGTGGGGGCTCGGGTCCGTCGGTCGGCGACTCGTTGATGCGGGCCGACGTCCCAGAAGCCAGCTGGGGTCTGATCTGGGATGTGGGTAGTGGGCGGTCCACGGGTATGCCGTTGTTGACGAGGATCGCGAGTCGGAGGATGCCGGGGGTATGTCCGGTGGAGTCGGCGTCGGGGTGGCCGGGTTCGCCGGGGTTCGGTGGCCGCCATCGGCCGGTTTCGGGGTCGGCCACTACGATCTGGTCGTCTCTTAGTGCGACGACGTAGAGCACATTACGGACTCGATCCTCGGCCTCGTGCGTGACACCCTGGGCGCGTCGGCCGCTGTCGAAGATCTCGCCTAGGGTGCCAGGTTCGTATCCGTATCCGTCTGCGGTGTAGGTGATGTCTCCGACTAAGGCGGACCCACCCGGGCCGAGTGCGCGCAACTCGTTGATCAAAGCGGGGTGGCCGGTCGCGGCATCGACGCGATGGGTGACTGCGCCTGCGGCAGATGCCAGTTCCGTGAAGCTGGCGTCTGCACCTACTTCGGCCGGCTTGAAAACGTCTTTGCCGTAGAGATCCCGGAATGCTCCCGCCGCCGTCGCGGTGCCGGAGGAGAAGCGGAAATCCTCGGCCTTCGGCGGCGGCGCGGGGAGATGAACCGGAGTCCCGGGCTTGATTTGAGCGTAGACCTGCTTCGTGTAGGCGCGCTCGATCGATCTCGTGTGCCCATCCCCATCTGCTTCTCGAGCAGCTGCCGCCTGTTCAACCTTGGCCGCGTGCCGATTGGCGGCGTCGACCAGTTGATGGCACACCCACGCGGGGCCGCCGAATCCGCCACCGTGGATGTCGGTTGCCGCGAATCCTTCGGCCAGGGCCTCGTGAGGGTTCAGACACACCACGCTTACGGTGTCGGTGTCGAGGTCGACTGAGATGATCTCGCCGGTGCTGAGCCCCACGACCACAGAATCGTCGGAGCGGTCGAGGATCGTACCTGTGACCAGGTCGTCCTCGGCGGCGATAGTGCCGGGCAGACCGACGCTGACCATCGGGACGCCGAGCCAGATGCGAACCTGCCAGCCCGTGCTGAGGTCGATGGTGACGGCATTCTCGTCGCGGCGGGTGATTTCGCCCGCTTCTTCTGGGCGGAGACCGTACCTGGGCAGTCGGCTCACCCACGTCGCGAACGGCTCGTCCACGAGGCCGGCCTCGACCAGCATGCGCCACGCCGTGTACAGCACCTTGGGCAGTTCGACCGCGAGGTCTCGGCCGAGAATCCGCTCGACACAGTCCACCATCGCGTGGACGTATTCGTGCACGAAATCGGCGAAATAGATATCCTCGGGTGAGGCCGCGAGCTTGCCGCTCTGATACGACAGTTTGCTATCTAGCCGCCCCTTGTGCGGGTCCGCCGCCCGGATGATGTTGCCGCGGATATGTCGGTGGTAGGGATCGAACCACGCTGCCGTGGTCGGCAAATCGGGACTAAAACCTAGGTTCTCGACATCAGTGACGTATCCATTGGCCCGCGCCCATCGCATCGCACGAACCAGGCCGCGGACGGCCGTCGCTGACGTCTCGGGATAATCCGTGCCTACCAAGGTGATTTTTTTCGGGTACTGCCGCTTGAATTCGTCGATCAACAACGTTTTCTCGCGGGCTTCAGCCGTGCTGCCTGCTCGTGCGTCTCGCTCGGCTGGCGTCAGGGCGGCGTGTTGTTCCAGTTTCGCGAAAGCGCCCATGATCATGTCGAATACGCCGTGGGCGTTCGCGACCGCGAAGTCCGCCTGGAGTTCCGCGCTCTGCTCCCACAACATCATGACCTCGGCGCGAGGGATGGGGTGGTCGAGCCAGCGCGGGCCGCTCGGCGTCGCCTCGATAAACTGCTTGCTGTACTCGTTCTGTATCCCGATCACGGCGAAGAACATGCCGAGTCGTCGGCCCGCCACCGAGTCGGCGGCGGGCGGGTAGGGTGCGACGTCGCGGTAGATCTGGCCTCCGTGCAGGGCCACGTTGCCCCAGGGGGACCCCATCGCGATCTCGAGTTTCGCCCTCACTCGTTGGGATGCGTCCGGGTGCGGCGTCACCTGAAACCGGCTTCCATCCGGGAACTGGGCATCGACCTGCGTCTTAACCCATTGGGCCGGCTCCCATGAGGTCGGCTCGCCGGAGGTGACGGCTGCTCGCACCTGGCCGGCGAAATCGTCGTGCGTGTCGACTCTCTGCGCAGTGCCGGTGGCACGCAACACCTCGTCGACCTGTGCCCACTTTGCATTCAGCTGCAATGCCACCGCATCCGCGTGTGCTCCGGCAGCGATGGCTCTCTCGATGTATCGACGCTCGGCTGGTGTCACGGGACCGTCGTGGCGACGCTCGCCGGTGCCGAGGCAGATCCGGCCGACAACGCGGCGGCGGACTTCGACGTCGGTGTGGAGCTGCGTGGGTTGCTGCGTGTTCAGGCGGTCCAACAGGTTCGACTCGTCGAGCCGGACCAACATCATCCACCGGCTGCACTGGTGGATGTCCGCGAGTTGGTCCAGCGTGAACCCCGCGTCCAGCTCGTCGGTCAGGTGCCGACGCTCCTGCTCCCCGAACGGTCCGTCGCGAAGCGGGTATTGCGGGCCGTGGACGGGGGTCGGCAACTCTAGATCGGCCACCTCGAGGCCCAAGGCATCGGCGATGGTCTGCCAGTAGGCGGGGCGTGGAATGACCGCACCATCACGCCATTCGGCCACCGTTCGCTCCGAAATTCGTAGGCGCAAGCCACGTCGTCGCGCGCATCGGTTGAATTCCTTGGCCAATGCGCGCTCGTCATACTGCGGTTCTTGCCTGGTGTACTCCAAGGCTTTCTGCAGCGCGGTCGTTCCCATTTGGAGGCTAGCGCTACGCAGTGCCTCATCGACCGCCGCGAGGATGCGCGCGTCGAGATGGTCGGTCGGGTCGGCCCAGCCGATGCGGAATTTGTGTTCGAGAGCGGTAGTGCGCGCGAGCGCTCCGAGCAACGCATCGACGGTATCCCAAACCCCGTTCAGGATCCGAGCCACCTTGTCGCGCAGCGCGTCCAGGTCCGAGGCCGATATGTTGTTGCGTTCTGCCCAGTCCTGGAGATCCCATTCGGTGAGGGTCATTTCGGGGATTCGCGCTGACCCCCCCTCTCCTCGGGGGATGTCGCTTTCGTCTTGGTAAGGCTGTCCCGCCGCGTCCGCAGGCAGGTCCGCCGAATCGCCGCGGTGGTATTCGACTCGTTCGTGGGGGTCGTGGGACGACCATCCTTCGAGCGGCTCGTCGTGGTCGCGTCGTTGGAGTTCCCGCAGCCATCGATCGTGCCAGCGCGTGCGGTCTTCGGTGATCGCGTTGGAGGCGACCAGCTCCGTGTACACCTCGTCGAGCACATCCGACAGGTTCGCCCGGACGTGGTCCTCGCCGTAGTACTCCAGTGCCTGGTTGTATTCGTGGACCGCCCATGCGTGTTCGAGGGTCGCCTTGTGGATGATCCATTGGGGCGAGATCTCGGGCGCGCCGTTGATGTCGACGTCGGTGAAGGCAATGGCTACGGTCTCGTCGGCGAGCAGGCGCGGCAGGCCGGGATCCGGGTCGAAACAATCGGTCGGCAGCCACTGCCGCAGCCACTCGAACAAGTTCTCGGGTATGTCCTCGCCGCGGTCGAGCAGGTCCGTGTGATGGTCTGCGAGGATGTCGAGCAGATTCTCACTGACGTAGTACCCGCCGTAGATGTTGGCGAGGTGGGCGAACTCGTGGCGGGCGGTGTCGTTGGCGGGCCTGCCGGTCCCGCGCGGCTGCCTGCCCGCACGATGGCTCAGCGCCTGCGCCTCCCGCATCAGCGCCCGTTGTATCGGGAACAACGGCGACAGCTCCCGGTCGGCTAGGTTACCGGGCAGGCGGCGGGCGTGGTCGAGTACCGACGCCCGGTCGAGTCGCTTGGCCTCGTAGTCGACGCACTCGGCGGGCACGCCCCGTCGCAACCAGTCTCCGAGAGACGTGGTGCCCGGGTCCAGGCGCCCGGAGTCGACGAGGTCCCGATAGTAGTCCTCCCAGATCCGGTCCAGATTCTCTTGGACACGCGGTCCGGCGGGGTCTGCCACCGCCGGGTCGGCGAGGAACTCGCGCAGCGCGCGGTGCACCGCCCACAGCGGCGACGGTTCGGCCGCAGTGGGATTCGCGGGCCGCTGCCACGGTTGGCTCACCACCACCGTAGGAATCAGTTGTGGCTCTCCCTGCTCGTCGGTGGTGAAGCATTGGGCGGGCAGGCCCCGTCGCAACCAGTTTTCGTATGTCGCCGTCTCGGAGTTCAGCGCCGCACGCTCGAAGGCTGCCAGGTCGGTTCGTGCCTGCTCGAGATACTCGGTCCCGTTCTCGGTCAGCGAGCGAGTGTCGGGATCGAACAGGGGGGCGCCGAACCTTCGCTCGTGGCCTCGGAACACTTCGTAGAACCGCCGCACGGGCATGCCGAGGCGCTGGGCGGCCCGCGTGAAGTCGAGTTCCTCGGCGAACGCGATGTACACGCGCAGCGCCCGGTAACGGTCGACCAATGTGTTGTAGTGCTCCCGAAGGATCGGGTCCAGGTTTTCCCGGACGAAATAGCCGGCCGGATCGGCGACAGGGTTGTCCGGGTTCCGCTCGCTGCCGTGGTAATAGTCGGCTCGCACCGCGCGTTCGAAGCGGTTCGGGTCGTCCGTCGTGGGCAGCCAGAAGCTGTTGAAGAAAGCAGACATCCGGTTCTGACCCGTCATCTGGTTCTTCTCCGCCATGGCCGCACCGTATGGGTTATCGTCCTCGGCCAGGATCCGCCAGTCCGGGCGTTTCTGGCTCCTCAGGTTGAGGATCCGCAGCGCTCGCACCGGCAAGAAGGGGAACAGGGTGAGCATCCGGTCGGCGCCGGCGAGCCAATCGGCCAGCATCTGCTCCGGCATCCGAAGCAGATTCCACCCATCGACCATGGCCTTGGTCAGACCCTTGTGGCCATGCTTGCGCAGGAAATCTTCGACCAGCTCATCTCTACGGCTGTTCGCCGAGCCGAGGACGTCTCGTGCCGCCGCGGCGGTCTGGCGCTGGTTGGCCGCCCTCTTGGCGGCGTTCTCCCGAAGACGGCGCGTGGTGGTGGGCCTGAGGCTTCGGATCACATCGCGTTCGCTCGGTTCCGGGCGCGTGGTTTCGCGGGACGGGGCATCCGACGGCGGCGCGGCGGACCGAGGGTAGCCCTTGTGCGGCGGGCGCTCCAATGCCCGCCGGATGTACCACTGCGGTGTGCCACGACCGGCGGTCGTGTCGGCGTACGCGGCGGGGACGGCTTCCTGCGGATCCAGGTAGCCGTCCACGAAACAGCTCGCGGGCAGCCTCGCCACCCACTCCCCGAAACTCACTGACACATTGCCGTGGCCGAGTTCCTTGTCGAAACCGGCATGCAGAACCCACAGGAGATTCCGGGCGACGAAACTGCCCTGAGAGCGGTTCAGATCCTGGGCCTTGGCGCGTGACTCCACAACCGCGGCCGACAGCCCGTAGCCCGGCGATCGGTCCGCGTTGTCGGATTCCCTGGACTTCGGAGTCTCGGCGAGGTGAATTACGGCATCGGCGCGTACCCCGCGATAGGGACCTCGATGGCCGTCCCTCCAGCCGAGATGGAGATGACGATCGTCGTCCAGCGGCAGCGTGCTGGTGACGAAGGTCGTCCTCCGCAGGCCCGCCTCCCGTGCCGCCGTGTTGAACGGGTCAGGCCGACCGGCGGTATCGCCACCGGTCAACGATACGACGACCGTACGGTGATGGTCACCGCGCAGGCGCGCGGCCAGGTCCCGACCGGAGCTACCCGCGAAATCCGACGGCGACACCACCGCGGCCACCGTTGCCCCCTCCGCGCCCAGTCGCGCCGCGATGGTGGCCGCGACTGCTTCGGGCCGGCCACGCCCGCCCGGCATCAACGGTACGACCTGGACCCCGGCCGCGGTCAACGCCGCCGCCAGCTCGGGATAACGGAGCACGTCCAGTACACAGTGGGTGATGACTTCGGCCAGCCGTGCGGCTTCGCTCGCGAGAAATGCTGCAGCCTGGGTGTTGGCCGGGTCGGCCACCAGCAATAGCGCCTTGGTCGGCTCGACGGTGACGGAGTCATCCGGCCGCTGCTCCCGCACCGCCGCAGTCAGCTTTCGCCACGCCGTTTTCCTCGCCAGCCGCATGTTCTGGTTCAGTAGCAGCCGCACCAACTGGATATCGCCTGGAAGCGCAAGCAGTCCGGACTCGGCAGGTGGAGCGGCATCAGGGGACACCGCCAGGCCGATACGTTCGTTGCCGAACGGCTCGTCATCCCACTCGACATTCTCGGTTCTCGGGCCCAGGAACTCGATCGGCAGCCCATTCTCGTCGATCAGAAGCGCTTCGACCTGTTTGTCCCTGAGTTGTTCGAGAAATTCAATGGCATCGGCCCCGATCAGGATCTGTTCGTCGTACCCAGTCCCGTCCGGTCGCATCACCGAGTGGTGCACAGTCGGTTGGCTGTCTTTGCGGGTAAGAGTGATCGCGTGCTTGAACCGAAGCCGCTCCCCGGCGGCATCATCGCTCACCTCATGCGCCGCGCTGTCCTCCTGGTAGGTGATCAGTGCATGTCTGGGATTCACACCGGGTTTGTGTTCGCTCGCCTGGACCCAGAACTCGAAATCGGCGAGGTCGCCGGCCTGCCATTGACCGTGCGCGTACTGTGCCAACTCTCGGCGGCCGAGGCCGTTCGCCACGACGATGTCGACGATCTCGTCGCCCTCCAGGTCGCCGAAAATATCGTACGGCGTCTGCACCGGCGTCGATCCGCCGTAGCGGGCCTGAATGTAGGCCAACTCGCTGAGACCGCAGATAGCAAAAACCCTCCGCGCTCTTTCGTGTTCCTGGCTCGAGGTAGAGGTCGACGCTGGCTCGGCGTAGGACACAGACCCGCCGTAGGCGTCGGGAGAGTTCCCAGATGAGGCCTGTGGTGTGAGCGGAGACTGCGGATCCGCTGGGTGAGGCGTGACCCGCGGTGCAGCGGCGTTCCCGGGTGTGACGGGAGCGTGGGGTGCCTGATGGTTCGGGGTTTGTGGACTGGTCGCGGTGTGGTTGGCGGTGGGTGCGTTCGTTGCTACTGGTGCGCTGGTTGGGGTCGGGGTGGTGGGAGTTTGTGGCGTCGTGGACGGTGTATGCGTCGGTATCGACGCGGCTGGACTCGAGTGGCGTCCGCTAGCTGCGGGATCCTGATCGGCTGTGTGCTGCCGCCCCGCCGCTGGTTCCGCATCGCGCCGCGCTACGACGGCTTGATCGCCGAACCGCTGCGGCTGAGCCGAATCGCGGACGTCGATGTCAGTCGGCGAATGCGGAATTGTATGGAGAGCAATGGGTTTCGGCGCCGCCGCGGCCGCGTACTGTTGTTGGTCGTGGTGCGACCCGGCGGCCTGTTCGTCTGGTGGCGGTTGGGCCGGCGCGCCGAGGCGTTTGAGGCCGTACGGTTGCTTGCCGGGGGCGTGATTCTGCTCGCCGGAGCGGGGGACATGGTGGACGGAGACGTGGGAGTGTGGGTCGGGTGCGAGTGCGGTGGTGCCGCCGAAGCGGGCGGATCCCGGGACGCCGCCGCGGGCGGCGCGGCGGCGCAACTGCTCGAACGCCACGTCGTCGGGGCGGGCGGTGCCGTGCAGTGCGAGGCCTCCGGTTTCCCAGGTGTCTTGCGACACGTGTCGGTCGAAGCCTCGACCGACTGCGAAGTTGCCGATGACCATCTTCTGGTGTTTGCCGGCGAGTTCGGTCATGTGGGCGTGGAAACTGCCGGTGGCGTTCAGTCGCCACTGCTCCTGCGCGTCGATGTACATGAACGGGATACCGGCTTTTTCGGCCATCGCGACCAGCTGCTCGACCTCGCCATTGCGGACAGCGCCCACGATTACCGGGCGACCGGCCTGGTAGTCGGCCAACGCCGCGTCGAAAACCTGCTGCAGATTCGCCGCAGGAGTCTCGGCGGATTCGTGATCGTCGAGTTGGACCAGCACGTCTTCGTAGTAGTCCGGGGCTTCGAAAACCTCACCCCAACCCAACTGTTCCAGCCGCTCGGACGGGACATGGCTCAACGTTCCGGACGCGCCCGACACCACGTCGAATCGGCCGGATTCCCGGCTGAAATACTCTTTCGAGTTGATCTGCTGCGACTTGTCGTGCTCGGCGCGGATACGCATGCTGGGATCCGACTTCTGCGCGATCGCCTCCAAAGCCTGATGGATGCCATTCTCGACACGGCTCAATGTCGCACCGCGCTGGGCGTTTTCGGGTGCCTGCCCTTCGGCTTGCTTCGGGTCGGGCTGGTTCATATGGACTGCTTCCGCACCCGATGAACCGGCATTGCCTTCGGGCTCATGGGTGGTGCGGCTGATCAACACGACCTGCGGATCCTCGCCACCGGAGTTGAACCACGTGTCCTTCTCCGGGTAGTCGAAGTGCGCGGTCGCCGCGTTGTTCAGCCGGTGCAATTCCTCCTCGGTCGGTGCTCGCCCCAATGTGGCGTGCATTTTCGACAATCCCACCGGATTCAGCCGCGCCCCACCATGCTCACCTGCTTCGGCAGGCACCGCGCTCAACGGCCGAAAATCCGCCTCTTTCAGGACTCCGTTTGCCAGCGCCCCGTCCAGGAAGTCACGTGCCTTGATCACTTTGTCGGCTTCAGGACCCGGGAGATCATGGTCATCGCCGTCGACGATCGCGTACGTCTTGCCGTTCTCGTGCGTCAGCCCCAGCACCTCGCACGCCTCATCGGCCAGCAATGCCCGCGCCGGTACGATATTGCCGCGCTGATCACCGTGCACCAGCTCGCCATCGGTGCCGAAAAACACTGTCGGACCGTCCAACTCGGCATATTCGGCGTCCGGGTTCAGCCGCGCCGTCTTGAACCCGTACTTCCCGAACGCCTTGACGAATCCCTCCATATCCCGGTCGGCGAGATACTCATGGCTGGACAACTGCACGACCGAACCATGTTTCAACGCCATGAACGCGGCCGCCTCCCGGAACGGCAACGTCTTGCCGCCTCCGGCCCGCAAATTGACGAACCCGCCGTCACTCATGTGCAATGCCATCATCAACTGATTCGGGCGAATCACCTGACCACTCTCGCGGCGCAGCACCTCCAAGAACGCGCCGATCTGCTCGTCCGCACCGAGCGCACCCTGCAACCGCGCCTCGAGGTCCCGGTGCGACATCGAATCCCACTGCGGCAGATCAGCATCCGGCTCGGGAGGCCACGGCCGCTGCTGCCACCAGGTCGGCGGTGGCGCCTCGTCTGGGAGATGCTCGACACCCAGCCGCGACAGATACCCCTCCCACAACGTTCGCCCCCGGACCTCCACATCCGGTGCGATATCCACCGCCAGCAACTCCACGTGCGCGGCGACCGCATCCGCCAACCGCTCCGCCCGCTCCGCCTCCCGCTCCCACGCGCGCTCCGCCGCCGCCACCCGGGCATCCGCCTCGGCTATAGCCTCCGGTCGCCCCGTCTCGTGCAGCCGCTCCGCCCGATCCAGCGCCTGGGCCAATTCCCCCGCTGCCGCCGCGGATCGCCCCAACGCGCGCTCTGTCGCGCGCAATTCGACCTTCGCCCGTAATTCCCCCATCTCTGCGGATATCCGCTCACCAAGCGACCCCGCACGTTCCACCCGGACCCGTGCGGCCTCCACCCGCGCCTGCAATCGGGCCAGCCGCGCCGGATCTCCCCCTGCCGTCTGCGTATGCGGCTTCTCCCCACCCTCGGCGCCCCGAAACTCACCTGGAGGGCGGCTGGGCCTTCCCACTTCCCCGTGCGACGGTTCGAAGGTCTGTCCGCGCTCGGCCCCATTTCCGTTGACGGACTCCAAAAACCCCGCGCCCGAACGAACCTCGGCCTCCGAACCTGTGACTTCGGGTGGCGACAGCCGCTTTGTGGGCAGCCGCTTTTCGGCCAGCGCAGCCACGTCGGCCACCGAGCTTCCGGTGGCGCCCGCTGTCGTGACCTCCCGGGGCGGCTTGTTCGCCTGGGCGAGCATGTTTGCCACCGAGCTCGCCCGTTCGGCTTCGGATAGCTGGTCTCCAGCCTCACGCACGGCGGCGGTGTCCGGTGCCTCCGCCTCCGGGGCCTTGTGTCCTCCGGCGAAGCCCAGCAGTGCTCCGTTGAGCGCACCGCCGAGCAATCCCGACCAGTCCCAGTGTCCGGTGAATGCCGCTCCGGTCCCGACCATGACGGCGCCGGACCCGAATCCCACCCCGAGCCGACCCAGCGCCGAATTCTGCAGCTCTGGAACGAAATGCACCGCCGCTCCGGTGGCCAGGTGGCTGACCAATGCCGACCCGGAACCTTGTAGGAACGCCGTACCCAGCGTCTTGGGATCGACATCCTGACCGGACAAGAGATCGGCGGCCAGCGTGAAAGCCGTTTGCTCGGCGCCGATCCGAGCCGACCCGATCGCGCCATGACTCACGAGCGAGCCCAGATTTCGGACCAGGCCGGACATTCCGCGGATCGTCGCATCGGCAGTGGCGTCGAACGCGGCCTTTTCCGCGACGATCTGGGGCAGGGTCTCCTCGATTGCCGCGGCGTCGGCGACCGGGTTCCCCAAACCCGCCATCACAGTCCATGCGGCTCGCAGGGTCATCATGATCATGGCCAGCTGGGAGGCCAACGACTCGTTGGCGAACTTGTGTGTCGCCTCGCCGATCTTGGGAGCTGCCTCCGCGATCGAATGGGAGGCCGCCGTCACCTGGTCGACGAATTGTTCGGCCTGCTCTTGCGCCACACCTTGCAACGCTTGCTGTGTCAACGCCCACTGCTGCTGGGTGTCGGCAGAAAGTTGTGCGACGTGGGCGCCGAGTTTGCTCACGATTGTGCCGACGTCGCTCAATGCCCCGGGTTTCTGCTCCGGGAACCGACCCGCGAGCAGCGCCAACTGGAGCGGGGTCGGAATCGAGTCCATCAGCTCGACGATGTGGTCATCGTTGATCACTAGACAGAGATCCTTCGCCGATCAGCCGACCACACGTGCGGCCGAAACAACGGCCTGATGCAGAGCTTTCGCCGTGTTGCCTGCGCTGCCGCCATCACGCACCACAGCGAGGAATGCCTCCTCCAGCGCGGCCATCGCATCGAGTCGACCTTCGCTGGTCGGGATGCCTTCGTCAGTCAGCCACGCCCGGTACCTCCACCCAACCCGCGCGATCGTGTCGTAGCGTTGGCGGATATTCAAGGAATCCAAATACAGCCCGATCAACACGCGGTGTGTCGATGCCGCCGCGCGGCCGCCGCCCGCGGCGATCAGCGCTCGGCCCAGTGCACGCACGGTCGCGTCGAACGTGGCGCCGGTGCGCGGCGGCGCCGCTGCCATCACCAGCATGCTGTTCAAGGTCAGCACCCGCCCAGAGATATCGTCCGGCTCTGCGAACTCGACCAAATGCGTTGCTGTGGGCTCGATCCGCACCGAGCGGAGGTCGATCTCCGGGTAGTGCGGCAGGACGGCATCGATGGCCGCGACGAATTCCTTGACGGAGGCCGGGTCGAGATCCGGTGTGTCGAAGCCGGTTACGGTCAGGCCGTGTCTGTCGGCCAGCTCGCGTCCCAGCCGCAAAAGATCCGAACTCGGGCCGGGTTTTGCCTGCTTCTTGGTCTGTTTCTTCTCCGCCTTCTGAGGTCGAGCAGGGGTTGGTCGCCGTGGCTGCTCGCTCGCTGGCTGCGGTGGCGTCGATTGTGGCGCACTGACTTTGGACCAGGACGACCATGGCGTGCTGGACAGCGATGCCGGACCTGAGCCCTTATCGACCGGTCGCCGGGGAGATGTCGCGCTCGACTTTTCATCCACGGCACGGGGCGCCTTCTGGTCTGGTGTGGTCGGGGGCGTTGTGGCGGGTCCACCGGAGCGACCGCCATCCGGTGCGCTCACGGGCGATCGAGGTGGGTTCTGGCCGTTGGGCGCACCAGTGTTCGCCGATGGCCCGGTGCCGTCCCCAGTATTTCGGGAGGGCGTGCTTGCGGGCCCTCCCTTGCCACCAGTCTGCGTTGATGGGATGCGGGGGACACCTGGATGCGAGGGACCGACGGGCGATTCGACTCGGGCAGGAGACTCGACTGGGGCGGGCGATGCGCTGACGGGAGCCGGCGAGGTCGATGCCATCGACTCGTGCGGGACAGACTGTGAAGGCTGTGGTGTTGTCGGAGTCGGCACATCAACGGAGGGGCCTTCGACGTCGCCAGCGTTCGCGATCTTTCTGGCTCCGGCGAGATCCGCTGCCTCGTATTGATCCGCCATCTGCTCCAGTTGGTCGGCGAGGTGCAGTACTGCGCGCGCTGTTTGGTCGCAGACCGAGAAGCTCTGGCTGATCTGGGGCAACACGTCCTTCTCGTACTGCTGGCCTGCCGCGTCACCACCCCAGGGCTGCCCCTTCGCCGCGAACTCGGTCTGCAGCTCACCCAGTCGCTGCAATGCCGCGGCACCGATCCGGCGGAACGCCGCCGCCCTCGCCCGCAAAGCCGGCGGGTCGACGTACAGGGTCTGGCTCGTCACCATCACCTCCCGCGCATCGCTGCACATGTGAACCACCATCTAGGTGGCTGCGACCGGATTGCTGGCGTAGATGTCACGTCGTCCAGGTCGACAGCCAGCCGATACGCCACGCTCTGCAGCCTTTCGCTTCGCAGCCCTGAGTGATTCAGCGTCAACTCCGGTCAGTGGTGAACAAACGGAAAACTGCCCGCTCTCCACCGCAACTTCGTATGGTCGGCCACGCGGGGCGAAAAGACATGCGCACAAATGCGGAAATTTTGGGCTGCGCGGATTCGCGAGACCGCTTGGGAGCCCAGTGACGTAACGCGGGCACCTCTCGCGTAGCGATTTCAGTCCGGTGTTCCCAGTTCTGGTGACCAGTCCCCGATAAGGCGACCACCCGGTACTGGAGTCCGGGGTTGATTCGATCCGGATTCAGTTGATGCTGCAGGCCACTGGGTGGTGGGTGTGGCTGCAGCGGGCAGCGTACTCGGCCGGGGTCAGGTAGCCCAGCGCCGAATGCCGATGCCGCTTGTTGTGCTCGTCCTTGAAGTCGCCGATGACGACCCGGGCCTCGAGAAGACTCGTCCAGTGGTTGCGGTTGAGGCATTCGCTGCGTAACCGCCGGTTGAACGATTCGATATGGCCGTTGTTCCACGGCGTGCCGGGCGGGATGTAGACGATCCCCACCCGGTCGGTGCAGAACTGTTGCAGCGCATGGGAAATCATTTCAGGACCATTGTCCATACGCAGCACCTTCGGTGGCCCACCGCGCGCGGTGAACACCGTTTCCAGCTCGGTCACGAGCCGCTCGGCGGTGATCGAGCGTTCCACCAGGTGCAGCAGCGATTCGCGGGTGTGCTCGTCGATCATCGAAGCGATCTTCACCGCCCGCCCGTCGACGGTGGAGTCGAACTGGAAATCCAACGCCCACACCACCTTCGGTGCATCCGCATCAACCAGCGGCGCAGTCGAGCAGCCCGCCCGCTTGCGTGGCGAGTGCGCCCGCACCTGCAAGCCTTCCTCCCGCCACAGCCGGTGCACCCTCTTCTTGTTCACCTGCGAGCCCTCGTCGAACCGCAGCGCCGCCCACGCGCGCCGGAACCCGTGCCCTTGATGTTTCGTAGCGTAGGAACGCAGCCAGACCCGCAACCCGGCATCCGGATCGGCGGGGGTCAGCGCGACCGGCAGCCGCCGATACGTAGACCGGTGCAGCCCAACCACCTTGCACGCGAACCGTTCCGACATGCCCATCACCTGTTTGAGCATGTCAACAGCGCGCCGCTTGCTGGCCGGGCCTAAAATTTTCCCTTCGCGATCTCCCGCAGAGCGTCCTTTTCCAGCTCCGCGTCCGCCAGCAGCCGCTTCAACCTGGCGTTCTGCTCCCGCAGCTCCTTGAGCTCCTTCGCGGCATCGGTGTCCACCCCGCCGTACTGGCGGCGCCAGTTGTACAACGTCGCCGCCGAAACACCCAGCTCGGCGGCGATCTGCTCACCCGTCTGCCCGACGGCGGCGAGCTCGTCGGCACGGCGCAGCTTCGCCCACGATGTCCTCCGCGGAATGCCGCTTACGTCCTGCCATGTCCCTCAGTGTCCCTTCCAGCCCTCACCAGGGCCAACAGGACTCTAATACCGGGCGGTCTCATTCATTGGGAACGGGCCAGACGACTTCAATGACGCCGTGTTGCCGTTGACATTCCCGGAGGTGACCGCGGCGCAGCCCGGCGATCCCGACGTCGGGAAGGCATGGACGTCGTTCCAAGCTGCTTGGTCGACCGAAATCAAAACAACGGCAGGGGCTTTCGCCGAACTCGTGCACGCGATGGCCGACACGACCAACGCCTATGTGGACACCGATATGCAGGGTGCTCGAATCATCGATCCGGGTGTGGGGGCCAGCGGCTCCAAGAACCCCGAGGGCAACAATGCCGCAGGCGCCAAGAACGCCGCGGGATGAATTCCGCGGCCCCGGCAGGTCGGCCCGACGACGCCCTCCGCGACCTGGACGTGCTCGCCGTCATCGCGGACGGCGCTTTCGCACCCGGCGATGCTCCGCACCCGTCATTCACCGTCGCCGCTATCGTCGCGTCGTATCAGCTCAAGGAGCTGAACGTGGTGCCGTACGCCGTCCGGTACCTGGCGGACTGCGTGCGTGCCATGGGCATCAATGCCTGCGCCGAACTCTCCGAGTCGTTGCGCGGCGAGGTACCTGCCCGCCTCGCCCGCGGCTGGCTCGGCGCTGCCTGTCCGCCTGAGCCTGACATCCGCCGCGATGCCATGTTCGCCCGCTGACTCGACCTGATCGCAGCGATGATCGCCTTCCGTGCTTCGGCGCACCCGGTCGGAGCCGGAAAACTCATGCAGCGGGCAAACCCCGGTCCTCGCAAGATAATTCGGATTAACTGGACATTTGGACAAAGTGTTCGTCTCTCGCGCGATCTCGACAAGGACGTTGATGACGGTTTCGATTCGGAAACCCGGTTCTGCACTTGGCCGTGCTGGCGGCGGCAATCGTCGGCGCGGTACGCAGCTCCGCGCCAGCACATGCTGTCACCGCGTCGGGCGGTGGCTGCGGCGGCCTGCGGGGTGCGGACCTCCGTGGGGAGAGTGGACCTCGGCGAGATCGGAGGGTAGACGGTCCGCGGCGGTGAGGGTTTAGCGGAATTCCCGCCCGACAACGAGAAAAACCGCAGATCGTAGCCCCACAGCTCGGGCGCACGCCAGCACGAAATCTACGTTGGGCTCTCGGCTTCCCCGCCCGCGCTGCGGCGCTGATCTGCTACAAGAAACTGACGAAATCAGCGACATGCGATACGGCCTAAGGCCGAAACAGTAAGCCACAACGCGAGTTCCAGCCGTCGATGTCGGCAGCGCTCCAAACGACCGGCTCATTACCGATCGCGAGGTCGATGACGTGTTGAGATCCCGGATCGTCGAGAGGATCGGCCTCCCAGCTCTTGCTCCAGCCGAACGGCACGAGATGGACATGTGCATCATGTCTCCTCGAGCGTTTCGCCAGTTGCGACAGCGCATCCGTCGTCTCGATGGCCGGGGAGGGCGGATACTCCCGGACGGTCGTCCACACAGCTGAGCGATGGGCGAATCCGTCGATGACCGTGATCGTCGCGTCGGCTTCGCGGGCAATCCGGTAGACTATCTCCGCGGCTGTATCGGCCAGCATGATGTCTCCGCGTTCCACACCGACTCTGACAAGAAGACAGTCGGAGAATCGTGTGGTCGAAGACAAGGCCCCTGGCTCGAACTCGACCGCGCCTGAGTCCGTGGCTGTGACGGCTATCGTGTATTCGACTGTGCGACAGTGGCTGCAGTAGATACGCATTCTCTTTGTCCCTTGCTGCGAGTTAACTCAGAGGTGCGGTCAATTCCGAGTGGGTTTGTCAGGGTCGCTGAACGACAGCATCGCGATACCGAGCGAATCGAGTCCGGCGACCTGGCCATGGGCGATGTCGAGGTCATCCAAACGTCCTGTCATCAGCGACAATTCATCGGTCGACGGTGCCGAGAAGCTGAAGTGGTCGAGACCGACTCGTTCTGCGTCGAACCAATTAGTCGCAGCGGCGACGGGATGTAGCTCGAAGAGCATCCCGTTGGTCTCGAATGCGACGCCGTCGCATAGCCGTGCCGGATCGGTACATACCGGATATGCAGGGCCCTCCGATTCCACCGCGACCGCAAACCCCGGCAAGTTTTGACAGAACACGCACGAGCGATCGAGGTCGGTAACGGTCAGACGCAGATGATGGATACCGGCGGGCTCGACGAGGGACATGCGAACCTCCGCTTTATCGGTGAAAATGCGCCGCACCGTTCAGGTTTCCTACGACTCCAAAGCTATGATGTCGCGAGGAGCCGTATCCGAACTCTAGAGCGACAGCAGTGCAATTGCTGGTGTCGCGATGGACAGAATTGGTACTGTTTGCGACATGGAAGTCGCGGTCTTCGTCGTCGATGGAGTGGCCGATTTTGGATTTGCTGCTGTGCTCGAGACATTCAATATGGCCAACGCCGTACTGAACGACCTGGAATGCCCGCCGGCACCTTGGCACGTCCATACGGTGTCACTTGGTCACGGCGTTCGGTCAGGTCACGGACACCTGATACCGACCACATCACTTAACGATCTGAGCACCGAAATTGATGTGATGATCGTGCCCGCGGTCGGCGTCCTCGACGCCGAGGCCCTGATCGATCTGGTCTCGGCCCCCGCGAGTCGCCCTATACTGGAACGAATTTCGGCCACACGGCAGAACGGGGCACACCTTGCCGCTGCGTGTACCGGAACATTCTTCCTGGCCGAGGCTGGTGTGCTGGACGGCCTACAGGCGACCACGAGCTGGTGGCTTGGCCCCACATTCCGGCGCAGATATCCCGGAGTTGATGTGCACGAAGGCCTCACGCTGTGCCGCGCGAATGGGGTAACCACCGCGGGAGCGGTGTTGTCGCATCTGGATCTTGCGCTGTCGCTGATCCTTGCGATCAGTCCGGCGGTGGCGGAACTGGTCGCGAGATACATGACGGTCGGCAGCCGAAAGACGCAAATCGAGTTCGCGATACCAGAGGTAATTGCCCGAGGCGACTCATTGGTGGCATCGTTCGAGCGCTGGGTGCGCGATCGCATTGCCGATCAGTTCTCGATCGCTGATGCGGCCAAGGCTCTTGGCGTTACCCCTCGCAGTCTGCAGCGCGCGACCCAGGCCGAGTTGGGCATGTCCCCGAGAGATTTTGTCGACGAGATTCGGTTGGAGCGAGCAACGCGACTCTTGCGGACGACGTCTCTGACAGTGGGCGCGATTGCAACCAAGGTTGGTTATCTCAACGCCGGCACGCTGCGCGCACTCTTTCGGCGACGTCGTAGCCGGACCCTCGCCGAAGTGCGTGCTTCTGAGACGTATTGGCAGCCCGCCTCCGTCGATTCGGCTGCTGGTGTGAGAGGGCTGCATGAGTCTGGCGCGGCGCGTGGCAGGTTGAACACGTCATGATGGTCCGGCGGAGGTGATCCCACCCTTGGCCTTCAACGTATCAGTTTCGGCCCTTGCCTGCGGGAGGCTCCGGTCGAGTGACGACCGGGCGCCCCATCATTGGGATTGGCACGAATCACATTGTGGAGCTGGTGATTTCATCCGTAGTGCCGGGTGCAAGTCCCATCATCAGGTGAGTCACTGTCGTCTGCAGAATGTCGAGATTGCCGTATAGTCGGGAGACGAGCATCGCTCCTTCAAGAGAGCCGATGATGACGTGCGCCCTCTCGTGCGGCGATTCGGCGAAGGTGAGTGTGCCTTCTCTCCTGCCCTGCGTCAGAACTTCGGCGAGCCATGCTTCGTTCCGGTCGAAGAAGTGGATCACCGCCCGCTGCATCGGACCGGACAACGTCGTGTACTCGGCAGCGAGCATGCCGCACAAGCACATTCGTTGTTCGCGCAGGACGCCGAGATACAGGCTCGCATAGTATTCGAGCCGCTCAGGAGCGCTCTGCTCGTCGACGGCCGACAGTGCCTCGAAGAAGCGGCGCTCGTACCGTCGGATGAGTGCCAGGCCGAGTTCCGCCTTACCTGGAAAGTGATAGTGCAGGGCGGGTTTGGAGATCGACAGTTCGGCGGCGATGTCCGCGTAGCTGAATCCGTTGAACCCGCGACTCTGCACGAGTCGTTCGGCTGCGTCGAGGATGTGCGACCTGGTGCTGCTGTCGCCGCTCACGGGGCGTGGCGTCATCGTCGGTGACCCCTTGACTATCGGGCGAGTACTGATGAGAATCTGACCTACTAGTAGATCAGCATACCTCCGGCGGGATCAGAAATGACGCAGGTCCTTTCCGATTTGGCATAGAAGCCGCAATGGTGTCGCAGCGCCATCGATGCCACTGCGAGACACTTGGACGCTTGCCCGGCCCACTGCGATTCCGTTCGAGCGCGAAGCTCGGTGTTGTAAGTGCCGCTCGGGGGTCATGGTCGCGAACCAGAATGAACCGAGCGGGAAGAGGGGGAGGCAGCCGATGTCGGTGAAGTAGGGGACCTGATCGAATTGTCCTCTCCGCCAATCGCATTCACGTGACCGTGATGTTCTCGACAGGTCGCGGCCGCGGACAGGTCAGGGTTGCCCACGGGCAGGCCCATTTTGCCCACAAGAAGCTGATTGGCCTCTCGATTCCCAGGCAGAAGACATGATGGAAATGCACTTCGAGACCGCGTCGCAGGTCGAACCAATGGGACAGTCCGACGTCGGGGTGTCTCGCGAATCCACTCGCAAGCACGGACTGATCGGCCAGCTGATCGGTCGCAAGGAGGAACTAGACCGGATCGACCGGTGTCTGCCAAATACGACGACGGGGCGTGGCGGGATTGTCATTCTCGAAGGCGAACCAGGCATCGGCAAGACTGCGCTGCTGGCGGCGGCCACGCGAGTGGCGACCGCGCGGTGTGTGAGAGTTCTTCGCGGCGAAGCCAAAGAGCTCGAACAGCGCGTACCGTTCGCCACTCTGAGCGCCATCGCAGCGGCTACGGACGAGCGGCCCCCGATAACTGTACGACCGGACATGAACCCCGACAGCGTGGCGATCGGTCAAGAGATGGCGATGGTCGAGTCCTTGGTCACGGCCTTCAAGGACAGTTGCATGTCGGGGCCCACCGTGTTGATCTTGGACGATGTGCAATGGGCCGATCCGTCGAGTCTGCTGACGTTGCAGCGCCTAGGCGAATCCGTTGGTGAGCTTTCGCTTTCGATAATTCTCGCGCTTCGGCCGCTACCGCGCGATAAGAGTCTGTCATGCGTGCTCGGTCAATTCGAGTCGTGGGGTGCAGAGCAGCTGCGGCTCGGTCCGATGAACGATGCGGAAGTGGCCGCGTTAGTGGAAGACTCCCTCGGCTTGCCCGCCGGACCGCGGTTGTCCGCCGCTGTCTCGGGTGCTGCCGGAAATCCGCTGTACGTCATCGAACTGGTGGCTGGATTGATGCAGGCCGGCTTGATCGAACTCGGCGAGATCAGACCCGACCCAGCGACGTTCAAGGCAAAAGGGCCTGGTGAAATCCGGCTGCCCGAATCGCTGACCGATGTGATTGTGCGGAGGCTGGATTATCTACCTGCGCAGTCAAGGCAGATTCTGCCTATGGCGGCGGCCTTGGGGCCAGGTGTCGAGGCGATCGAGCTGTCGTCGGTGCTTGGAGCGGCACTCATCGACGTGTGGAACGTCATCAGTGTGGCGGTCGAGGCGGGAATCCTGGTTCGTGCCGGTTCGGACTTGGTATTCCGGCACGATCTGATCCGCCAAGCTCTGGCCGATCAACTCCCGCCGTCGACACGCACGACGCTGCAGTTGCGGGCGGCGCATGTCTTAATGTCGATGGAGGCGCCGGTCGAGCGCGTCGCGACCTATCTGCTGGCAGGCGATGCGCCGCTGGATAGTGCCAGTTTGGACTGGCTGATCGATGTTGCGGAGAGACTGACGGTTCGCGCTCCCGAGCTGGCAGTAGGTCTGCTCGATCGGGCCATCGGGTCTGCGACACTGGACACCGCACGCTGCGATGTGCTGCGACTGTGGCATGTCAGGGCGCTGTTGTGGAGTGGAGATCCTGGCAAGGCAGAGGCAGTAGCGCGGCGGACATTGTCGGACGATGCCGCCTCGGCAGGTCAGGAACCAGCGGCCAGCAATCAGCTCCACTGGCTGTTGGCTCACGCGTGCTTCGCCCAAGGAAACGTGGCCGCTGCCGTCGCTGTCGCCGAATCCGTCCTTGCCCGGCCTGGCCTCACGCCGATACAACAGGGCCAGTATCACGGGTTCCGCGCCTTGTCCTACCTGCTTCTCAGGCGCCGAGATGTCGTCGTAGAGGCGTCGGCATGGGCGATTTCGACTGGTGAAGCCTGCGCGGATCCCATCGCGTGGGGACTGGGTGCCTTCGCGCTGGGCTTACTGCGGTATCACCAAGGATTTCTCGGTGAAGCGCAGGAACTCGGCGATCGGCTGGTTCGAAGCTACGAACACGGTGGCCGCCGGCGACTTTCCCACATCGACCCGTACTCGCTGAGCGGTCGGTGCCTGACCGAGCTCGACCAGTTCGCGGCGGCAGAGAAGACGTTCACACTGGCAATTCGATTGAGCGAAAGTACCTCCGGGATGTATCTCGGGTCCATTCGGCTGGATTTGGCGCGCATGCACTACTTGGAAGGCCGCTGGGACGACGCGCTCGCCGATGTCCGAATCTGCCAGGACGGAACGGACATCTTCGGATATGCCGCGACCGCCGAGTGCTTTGTCGCTCTCGTTGCAGTGCGCCGTGGCACCTTCACCGGTGCTCCCGAGTCGCTGCCTACACCAGACGACCGGCTGGGCAGTCGCAATTCTCGCCATCTGCGTCCCTGGGTCCATGCGCTGGTGTGCGAAGCCCAAGGCCGTCCGGATCAGGCGCTGGAAGCGGCGTCGGACATCTGCGATCAACTCGTCGAACCGGCGGCTTCCGTCGCGGTGTATCCGCTGTATCCGGATCTGGCGCGGCTGGCAGTTGTGGCCAACAGGCTTGATATTGCCAGCAAGGTCGCTGCCGCTGCGGAAGCGCTGGAGGCGCGTTACTTCACACACAGTCGCCACGCGACTGCGGTGTTGTGCCGTGGGCTGGCCGAGAGCAGCATCGAACTTGTAGCCGAGGCCGTAGAGTCATTTCGGTGTGCCGGTCGGCCTTGGTATGAAGGACAGGCGAACGAAAACCTCGCCGTCTTGCTTGCGAGCAATGGCCGACTGGACGAGGCTCGGTCGGCACTGGAAAGGGCGATCGAACTGTACACCCGCTTCGAGGCCGAATGGGACATTGCGCGGGCCGAGGCACGTCTACGCGATTTCGGGATACGGCGCGGTCGCCGCGGCCCCCGCAACCGGCCCAAGACGGGCTGGGATGCGCTGACGCCAACCGAGCGGAAGGTCGTCGCGCTGGTGGCGCAGGGACGGTCGAATTCCGATATCGCGACCAGGATGTTCCTGTCCCCGCGCACTGTGCAGTCACACGTCTCCAGCATTCTGTCGAAGCTGAATCTGCAGTCGCGGGTCCAGGTGGCGATCGGCTTGGCCGGGCAGAGCTCGTAATTCGCCCGACCAATCGCGAATATGTGGGCGGATTGCTCGGCGATCTGGTCGGGGGACAGGGCCGGTCGTATTCGAGCCACCAGACGGTCAATTGTATGAATCGAGATCGCCTGCGGCGCAAGCCCGCCCACGCAGATGCTCGGGCCGCCCTGTAGTACAGGCCAGCAGGAGCCCCGCTCCGATCGGACCAAGTACCCGGGGCGACGATGGTGTTCTCCTACAGTTGACGGGGCGATCGGAATCGCGGTGACCACAAGCCGCGTGATACCCGCGGTAGTTGGCGGTGCAGACGGACGTCTGGGGACTTCGCAGAGCGTAACCGTGCCGGGGCAAACCGAATATCCGCCATAGTGCCTGTGTTCGTATGTGTGGAGATCCCGTGTCGTGGAAGGGGATTCGCTCGGCGGGGTCGGACGTCCTTCTCGGTGGGTAGCGGATGTTGTTCTTGGCCAGGGGTCGCGCACTCGTGCGATGCGGGGGAGTGGGTGATGCGACTGCCACACTGGGCCGGAGTGATTGCCCGGCCTCGTCAGCGCCTGACGACGGCGGCCCCGCCCCAGACCTCTTGCTGCATCCTCAGTGAGAGTTTTTGACAGCAGCGCACAATCAGTTTGGTTGGAGCTGGTCGGCTGGTGCGGACCTATGCGAGGTCGACTGGGGGTTGCGGTGGCCGATCACGAAATGCCTGCGGACGGCCTGCGCGGGACTTGATGTAGGAAGGTTCGAGTCCGCCGCGGCGGTGCGCACGATCCGGAGGATGCTGGGCTTCGTCCTCGACGGTGGGTGATAGTGGTCGATGTCGTCGACAATCCGACCGACCGCGTTATATGCGACCCCGGCCCAAATCATGGAGCGAGGACCTATTCCTTGTGCGGTCAGTTCTTTCGCGGACATCCGACACGACTCCAGCATCGGGCAGTTGAGGCAGATGCTGATGGCCATATGCCAGGCCTTCTTCGAACCGACGTCGAGATCCCAGTTGTCCGGTCGCGCTGCGCAGGGCGGCTGGGGCGCTGGTAGCGCGGAGTCTGCTGGCGTGATTGGGAGACCTGGCATCGCAATTCTCGGTTCATGGACGGTTTTGCAAATGCTATGAGCGAGGCGGAGGCCGAAACATCCGCGAACATACCTAGATTCGTCGGCTGGGTCTGGTCGGCCCGAGGTCGCGCCGCGGTCCGGCGTCGCGCAGTCTCCGACGACCGCGCCAGCATGCGACCCACCTGCGGTGCCGTCGCCACCACGTCAGCACCCACACTGCGTGCACGCTGCCGAGAATGAGCAAGACGACGACGCTGTCGAGGTTGGTGATCAGCGATTGGCCCAGGCCGATGCGGGTGATCGCGCGCGAGATCAACGTCAGCTCGGCGGGGACGGTGAACATGGCCATCACGCCGAGACAGAGCGCCGTTCCGACGACCAGGACGACGCGGTGCCGTCACCGAATAGGTTGCGGCAGGCGAGGACGTCCTGCAGCACGTAATAGATGTCGGTGCGCATGAAGACCATGAACTCGAACGGCAACGACATCAGCGCGATCACCATTGTCGCGGCCAGGATCCTGTGCACGGTGGTCGCCGGGCTCGTCGTCGCCTGGATCAGGACCGCGACCGCCGCGACCGACAGATTCGTCGCCATACCTGCCAGATATGCGGTAAGCCGATGCCTGCGCGGGGCGAATTCGATACCGCTGATGTCGGTTTCGGCAATCAGGAACTGCAGCCGCGTACCCAGTTGAATCCGTGCGTGCACGCCTGCGGCCCGGGCGGTGATGAAGTGAGCCAGCTCGTGGACATACACAAGCGACCATCCGGCCCCTGCGCTCAGCGCCAAAACTGCACTTCCCTGCGAACTCCACAGCAGCTCATGGAAACTGGGCAGCAGGCCGGGCCGAAGCACGAGTGCCAGGGTTGCCACCAGCATCAAACCAATCATTGGATTGCCAGCTGGTCGTTGTCCACCGGCGCATAGCGGCAGAGCATGCTGCCGCACTTCGAGAATCAGCGCACGTTGGCATATACGTTTCTCGGCCCCGGGGAGATAGCTATTGACTGGTCGTCGTGCGAGCGGCGACCGGCCAAGAACTAGGTCGTGTCTCCTAATGGTGTTGACCGATTGGCCCCGCGGAGCGGGGCAGGTCGTGCATCATGTTCGCCGTGGCGACGCTGACCGGTGATC